>NZ_JBICWS010000001.1:0-521599 GCF_043199875.1 Streptomyces sp. NPDC048516
CGGCCGGACCTCTGATCAGCGTCTCTGACGAACACCTCCCGGGCCCGGTGAACACCACCCCCCAGGTCATGCCTTCGACAGGGGGCAACAGTCATACCGGGCCCGGAGGCCAGCGGCCCCATTGCAGGACCGCGAAAAAGATAACGGGGCGGTCGTAGGGGAGATGACGTTCGGCATCCAGGAGGGTCAGCGCTCCCTCGTGGCCCTGGCGGCGCAGCGCTTCCACTGTCGCAAGGCCGGCCGACGAGCCGCCGACGATCACCACCTTGCCGGGGCGGGTCACCACGCCGGGCCCGCCGGATCCACGGAGACCCGAGGCGAAGCCGCCCCGGGAGACGGGCCTCGGTCAGTTCGGTTCCACATGTGAGCGACTTCCTTCCGCACTTCATGCGACGCGACAGGGATCTGTGCGGCACGGACGGCGCGCGACGGGAGGGGGTGACGTCCCGCGGGCGACGTCCTGCGGCCTGGGCGGAAGCCCGGTGCCGCAACCTCCGTCGTGAACGACATCTGTAGGTTAACCGACAGCTGTCGTATTGCAAGTGGTCTTGGCCCCCTGGGGCTGCGTCGGCGGGGGTGGAGGGGCGCGCGGATGCGCCGGGTCCGTCGCCTCGGGCGCTGGAACGCGTGGCGGCAGAGGGGCGGGGGAGGGGGCTTCGCGACGCGGTGAAGGTACGCCGCAGGGCCCCTTTACGCAGGCCGGCGGACGAAAGGGCGCATCAGGGGAGGAGGCCCGTGCCGACCGGGCATGCGCGGAGCGGGTGGGTGCCGCTACGGAAGGGGGCGGGTCGATCGTGGCGCGCGAGGCCGGTGGTTACGGCATGCGTGCGCGCACGTCATCCGCGTGCAGCGAGGGGCGCGGGCGGAGGTCGCGTGGCGGGTCAGGGGCGGGTCAGTGGTGGGGCGGCGCCGGGGAGGGGTGGTCCGTCACCTCGCCGGTGAACCCGCTCCGGCGCGGGGCTTTCGGCCGGTCGCCCCGCGGGACGGTGGCCGCTCAGGCCGGCCGGGTGAGTGTCGTTGCAGCCAGCTGTGGCCAGATCGCGGTGGCGAAGCCTTCCGGCGTCCCCGGGCAGCCGCGGTGCAGCCAGTCCGCGATGGAGCCGAGGAGCGCTCCGGAGATGAAGGCGGCCGCGGGGTCGTCCGTATCGCCCTCGGGGCCGGTGAGCCGGGCGGAAAGTCTCGACCGGATGGATTCCGTCATGCGCTGCAAGAGGTGGTTGATCACCCGGGCGCTGCCGTCGGCGCCGAGGAGAGCCTGATAGAGCGCACGATGTTCGGCGACGTGGGCGAACACCGCCGTGAGGGAGGGGTGTGCGCCCCCCTCCGAGGAGTCCCCGGCGACCGGGAGCGCGGAGGTGGCGGCGAGCAACTGGTCGAACATCTCCGTGCATGCCGAGGCGGCCAGGTCATGCACGTCGGTGTAGTGCTCGTAGAAAGTCGAGCGGTGCACGTCGGCGCGGCCGGTCACGTCGGAGACCGAGATCTGACTGAGGTCGCGGTCTCTGATCAACTCCAGCAGTGCGCCCTCCATCGCGGCGCGGGAGCGGCGGGAGCGGCGGTCACTTTGCTGAACGGGCACGGAGTCATTGTAATGTCACCCACACCTGTGGAATAACCGACAGGTGTCGGAAGTGTGCGAGGCTTCGCCGGACCGGCATCTCCGACGGTTCACGAAACCCGGCCCGTAGCCCCGCACGCCCCCGTCCCCCGGCAGTTCTGCCGGCCATCGAGAAGGTGGAACACATGAGCCAGTCAGTAGTCGTCGTCATTGGTGTCGGTGGGATGGGAGAGTCCATCGCCCGCCGTCTGGGCTCCGGGGCCCAGCTCCTGATCGCAGACTTCAACGCCGAGGTCCTGGAGGCCGTCCGCGCGCAGCTGGAGAAGGACGGGTACACCGTGACCGCTGCCCCGGCCGACGTCTCGTCCCGGGAATCCGTCGCCGCGCTGGCTCGCCGGGCCGCCGGCCTCGGTCCGGTGCGGACCGTGGTCCACACGGCCGGACTCTCGCCCGTGCAAGCGTCCGTCGCAGCCATCCTCGCCGTCGACCTGCTGGGAGTCGCACTCGTGCTGGAGGAATTCGGCCAGGTCGTGGCCCCTGGCGGCTCCGGCGTGGTCATCGCCAGCATGGCCGGCCACCGAGGCGCCGGGCTGTCCGCCGAAGAAGCCGTGCAGCTGGCCACGGCACCGGCCGGCGAACTGCTCGCCCTCCCGGTCGCGGCCAAGGACCGATTCTCCGGCCCAGGGGCGGCCTATACCTTCTCCAAGGAAGCCAACCTGCTGCGCGTGAAGGCCGCGAGCTCCAGCTGGGGCGCACGGGAGGCACGGATCAACTCGGTGAGTCCCGGAGCGATCGCCACCCCCATGGGGCAGACGGAACTCGCCGGCGAACACGGGGACACCATACGAAAGTTGATCGCCGCCTCCAACGCCAAGCGGGCCGGAACCGCGGCCGACGTCACCGACGCAGTCGCCTTCCTCGTCGGCCCCTCGGCAAGCTTCATCTCCGGCACCGATCTGCTCGTGGACGGCGGCGTCACGGCACTTGCCGCCGCCGGGCAGCCCGGCTGACGTCACCGGCCCGGCTGACGTCCCTCACTCCTCGTCCCGACCCAACTCGCCGCCTTGTCACCCGAGGTGGCGACCGTCCTCGATACCCAGCAGGACGTGGTGAACTCCACGCACCGGCCCCGGACAGCAGCCGAGGCAGCACCGTCATCAACGCCGACGACGCACGCCGCCCGACAGCCTTTCGCCGGCCGCCTGCGCGCGAACGCGGACAGCACGGCCGCGGCCTGCTCCAGCGGCGTGCGGTCCAGGTTCACGCACAAGATCGCGGACGCCTCTCTGTCCGGGGCGCGCGGGACAGCCCCGGCGTACGGCCGAGCAGCGGCGCAACGGCCCGGCACACCGGCGCCGGCAGCCGCACGCGAGGGTCGGCACCCTCCTCCGCATTCCCCACGTCCGGGCCATACGCCCGGACGTGGGGCACCTCGCGGCATGTATCAGTCCCGCAGCGGTTCCGCCAGTCGTCCCAGCAGCCCCGCGACCAGGGAGGTCTGGGCGGGCACCGTGTCGGGGTAGATGAACTCGCCCCGGGCGTGGGCGTTGTCGCCGACTGCGCCCATGCCGCACAGCACGGGCAGGCCGAGGGCGGCGACGAAGTTGGCGTCGCTGGCACCGCCGACGGCGGCGTCGGCCAGCTCGCCGCGGCCCTGCTCGCGGGTGACCTCGCGGGCGAGGGCGAGGAGGCGGGCGGAGGAGGCGTTGAGGGCCATCGGCGGCCGGTTCCAGGCGTGGTCGATCTCGATGCGGACGCGGCGGTCACTGACCTGGATGGCGTCCAGCGCCTCGTCGACACGGCGCTGTTCGGCCTCGCTGCTGACCCGGATGTCGATACTGGCGGTGGCCTGCCCGGCGACGACGTTGGTGCCGGAGCCGCCCTTGATGAGCCCGGTGTTGACCGTGGTGCCCTTGCCGGGCGCGGCGACGGCCGCGGCGGCGACCACGAACTCGGACAGCGCGGTGATCGCGCTCGCCCCGTCCTGAGGCGCGAGCCCGGCGTGTGCCTCGACGCCGGTGGCCGTGACCCGGAAGATCCCACAGCCCTTGCGGGCGGTCTTGACCGCACCATGGGCGCTCGGCTCCAGCACCAGCGTGGCGTCGGCCTTCTGCGCGACCTCCTCGATCACCGGCCGCGAGGACAGCGAGCCGATCTCCTCGTCGCCGTTGAAGAGAAAGGTGACGGTGGGCACCGGTACGCCGCTCGCCCTGGCCAGCTTCAGGGCCCAGATGCCTTGGACCAGGCCGGTCTTCATGTCGAAGATGCCCGGCCCGCTGAGCTTCTCCCGGCCGTCGTCGGACACCTCCGGTGGCTCCCATCCGGCGAGGGTGCCGGTCGGCCAGACGGTGTCGTAGTGGCCGACCAACGCGACGTGCCCGGTGCCGGTGCCGGTGTAGGTCAGCGCGAGGGTGTCGCCGCACTCGCCGCCGGGGTGGCGCTGTGCGTGGTCGGGCCGGCCGAGTCGGTGGACGGCGAGCTCGTGCAGGAGGCCCAGGCCCGCGGCGAGGCCGGACAGGTCGTAACTGCTGGTCTCGTGGCGGACGAGGGTCAGGATGTCGGTGACGATCTCCGGCGAGACGTCCTGGGCGCGGGCGGCGAGGGCGGCAGCGGGCAGTGCGGTCATGATCTGCTTTCTCGTACGGGGCTGGGGGCGGTGTTCCTCGGAGGGCGGGGTCAGCTGACGCCGAAGGGGAGGCCCAGCAGGTACCAGGCCACGAAGAAGGCGATCCAGACGACCCAGACGACGGCGGCGATCGGGATCGTGAGGGAGGCAAGGGTGCCGATTCCGGCGGACTTGCGGTACTGCTGGATGAAGCCCAGGGCCATCACGAAGTACGGGCTCATCGGGGTGACGCAGTTGGTGACCGAGTCGGCGACGCGGTAGACGGCCTGGGTGGTCTCGGCGTCGATGCCGATGAGCATCAGCATGGGCACGAGCACCGGGGCGGCCAGCGCCCACAGGGCGGAGCCGCTGGTGATGACGAGGTTCATGAACGTGATCAGCAGGGCGAGGGCGACCAGCACGGTCCAGCCGTGCATGTGCAGGTCGCGCAGCGTCTCGGCGCCCTTGACGGCGAGGACGTTGCCGATGTTCGTCCACTTGAAGTAGGCGAGGAACTGGGAGATCGCGAAGAACAGCACGAGGATCGGCGCCATCGACCGGGTGCCGTCGGCCATCGCGGTGATGATGTCGCGGGCGGCGGAGAAAGTGCCGGTCATCCGGCCGTAGACGGTGCCGAGCACGGCGAAGAACACACCCAGGACGAGCGCCATCCCGCCGACCAACGGGGAGTCGACGATGCCGCCGCTGTCGCCGCGCAGTGGTGAGGACGAGGGGATCATGGCCACCACCAGGAACGCGATGAGGCCGAGGGCGACCAGTCCGGTCGTGCGCAGCGCGCGGCGCTGCTGCCCGGTGACCTCGATCGCCTCCAGTTCTTCGGCGTCCGGCGCGGCGACCGGCTCGTCGGGCTCGAGGTCCCGGCGGCGGGCGAGGACCTTGTCGACGACGAGGGTGATCACCAGGGCCACCAGGACCGACGAACCGACTCCGAAGAAGTAGTTGGCCAGCGGGGTGACGACGTAGTGCGCGTCGATGGTGTGGGCGGCGGCGGTGGAGATCGAGGACAGCAGTACGTCGGTGGTGGTGAGCGACGGGGAGGCGTCGTAGCCGGCGGAGACCGACACGTAGGCGACGATGCAGCCGAGCACCGGGCTGCGGCCCGCCGCACGGAAGATCAGTGCGCCGAGCGGCATGAGGGTGACGTAGGCGGCGTCGCCGGCGACATGGCTGACCATGGCCGTCATCGACAGGGCGAAGGTGAGGTACTTGCCCGGCACCCGCGCGACCATGCGGCGCAGCAGGGTGGAGAACAGTCCGCTCCGCTCCGCGACGGCGATGCCGAACATCACGGTGAGGATGGTGGCCAGCGGCGGGAATTCCGCGAAGTTGTCGACGGCTCCCTCGACGGCCATGGCGAGGCCGTCCTTGCTGAGCAGGTTCTGCACCTTGATGATCTCGTGCGTGCCGGGGTGCACGGCGCTGACGCCGACCGCCGCCAGTACGGCGCTGAGGACGGCGACGACCCCCGCGAGGATCCAGAACAGCCAGAAGGGGTTGGGGAGTTTGTTACCTATCTTCTCGATCGCCGCGAAGCTCCGGAACGCGGTGCGCAGGATTCTCGACTGTGGCTCGGTGGCCGGAGGCTGAGCGGAGGTGGCACTCATCGGTACCCCTTCGTGCATGCGAGGGACGTTCCTGCGAACAGTGGCATCCAAGTGAGAGATTCTCTAGACTTTGGATGTAACGGTAAGATTAACCGGCAGTTTAAGGTGGGGGACTATGACCCGTCCTCTCCTCGACGAGCTCGACCGGCGCCTCATCGGCGCGCTGCACGTGGCCCCCCGGGCCACCTGGGACGACATCGGCGGGATCCTGGCCGCCGACGCCAGCACGCTCAAGCGCCGTTACGACCGGCTGCACCAGGCCCGGATGGTCCGTGCGATCGGGCATGCCTACTGGGGCATGCACTCCACGGCGATGCCGGTCCACGTTTTCCTGGACATTACTGGCGAAACCCCGCTCACCGTCCTCCACCGGCTCAGTGATCTGCCCCACCTCCAGCTCCTGGCACAGATCTCCGGCAACGCTCCCCTCTACGTCGTCATCCACGCCCCGTCCGAGGCCGCTACCAGCGAGGCGATCGACCGGCTGTACTCCGTCCCGGGCGTCCGCCGCGTCAACGCCCTGCCGGCCCTCAGCACCCTGCGCCGGGGCATGACCTGGGACCCCCAGTTCCTCACCGACACCGAACGCGCCGACCTCCTGAAGCTCACCGGCGCCCGCCGGGAGGGCACCGCGACCGCGACACCGCCCGCCAAGCCGCTCACCGAGGCCGAACGCACCGTCGTCGCCCAGCTGATCCAGGACAGCCGCGCATCCGCCGCGAGCATCGCCCGGGCGGCCGGCCTGGCCACCTCCACCGCGCACCGCGTCGTCCGCAGGGTCCTCGACGAGGGGTGGGTCAAACCGCGCCTGGAGATGGTGTCGGAATGGCTCGGTTTCCAGACCACCTTCCTGCTCCGCCTGCGCGTGGCCCCGGGCGGCACGCCCGACGTCATGCGCCGCATCGACCAGCTCCCCCAGACCCGGCTCGCCGCCCACGTCGCCAGCGACATGTCCGTCCTCGTCATGGGTCTGGTCACCGACCGCGCGGCCCTGGCGCTCTTCATCGACCACGAGCTGGCCAAGATCCCCGGCATCCTCGCCGTCAGCGTCGACATCATGCTCGCCGAACCGCGCCGCTACTGGCTGGACCGCAACCTGATCTCGGGTCTCGGCGCATTCCACGCGCCGACGCTGCTCTGAAGCCCCCACGGCGCCGGCCGGCGGACGCGCCGGCCTCCTGGCCGGCGGCCCCGGGCCGGCCCGGCTGTCTTTGCGGAGGCTGGCGGACACCAACGTCGACAACCCGGGCCGCGGCCTGCTGGCGAGGGACCCCGGCATGGTGGGCCGGGCGGGGGCGGTGTGTGGTCCGTCGTTTCTTGAGCGGCGGGTCAGGGGGGCCATCCCGCCCCCGGACGTGTCGTGGTCGCCATGAGCGAGAGGGTGAAGGGGTGCTCCGGCTCGGTGAGAATCTGTCGGGCCGGGCCCTGTTCGACGACTTCTCCGGCGTCGAGGACGGCGATGTGGTGGGCCAGGGCCGCGGTGTCCAGATCGTGGGTGATCAGGATCAGGGACAGGTCTTCGTGGTCGCGGAGCAGCGTCGTGAGGGTGTCGAGGATGCCGCGACGGGTGACCGCGTCAAGACCGGAGGTGATCTCGTCGCAGATGAGGACGCGGGGGCGGGCGAGCAGGGCGCGGGCGAGGGCGGCACGCTGGAGTTCGCCGCCGGACAGTTGAGCCGGGCGGCGGCGGGCGAGTCCTTCGGGGAGGCCGAGGCCGGCGAGAGCGGTCAGGGCCTCGGTCTGTGCGGTGCGCTGGTCGGTGGTGCGCAGCCGTACCGAGGTGCGGGCGACTTGGCCGAGGACGCTGCGGTGCTCGTCGAAGGCGGCGCGCGCGTCCTGGAAGACGTACTGGACGGCAGCCAGCTGTGCTCGGCTGCGGTTGCGCAGGCTGCGGGGCAAGGGTGAGCCGTCGAGGAGCGTCTCTCCGTCGTGTTCTCGATGCAGGCCGGCCAGGCAGCGGGCGAGGGTGGTCTTGCCGCTGCCGGAGCGGCCGACAACGGCCAGGCTTTCGCCCGGGTGGAGGTCGAGCTCGGGGGCCCGCAGGACCACGGTCGTGCCGCGTGTGCCGTTGCGGTGGCGGGCGGTGAGGTCACGTACGCGCAGTGCGGCCTCTCGGACCGGGGCCCCCGCCGGGGTGGCGCAGCCGACGAACGAGGGTTGTTCGTCCAGCAGTTGGCGAGTCCACTCGTGCCGAGGACTGAGCCACAGGCGCTCTGCCGGGCCCGACTCCACGGCCTGGCCCTCCCGCATGACGATCACTTCGTCGGCGAGGGCACGTACGACGTCCAGATCGTGACTGAGCAGCACGACGGCGATGCCGCGCGCCGCCACCGCCGCGAGTTGGGCCACGACGCGGCTCTTGGTCAGGGCGTCCTGGCCGGTGGTGGGTTCGTCGGCGACGATGACTCGCGCGCCGAGCAGGAGCGCCTGGGCGAGGACCACGCGTTGCTGCTGGCCGCCGGAGAGCTGGTGGGGATAGCGCCGCAGCAGGGTCTCGGCGTCCGGGAGCTGTGCTTCGGCGAGGGCGCGCAGGACGCGGTCGCGGGCCGCCGCCCGGCGTTGGCCACGGGGGAGGTGGCGTACCTGCCTGCGGGCGATGTCGGTCAGGAGGGCGGCGATCCGGCGGGCCGGGTTGAGCACGGCCGACGGGTGCTGCGGGATGTAACCGGCCAGGTCGTCGGCGGCCACACGTATGTCACCGGTCACCTGGGCACCGGACGGGTACTCGCCCAGCAGGGAGAGACCCGTGGTGGTTTTGCCGCTGCCCGAGGCGCCCACGAGGGCGGTGACCTTACCGGGCCGGGCACACAGGTTCACTCCGTCGACGATCGCCCTGCCGTCGACCACGACGCGCAGGTCGCGGACTTCGGCCACGGGAGCGGCGGGGCCGGCGTGGGGGGCCGCGCCCGGCGTGCCGGTACGGCCCGTCATCTCGTTCTCGTGGTTCACGGACGTACGTCACTTCCTGCCCGGGTTCGAACGGTCCTGGTCATAGTCTTCCGGCGTCGCGAGCCACGAGTTCGGGCGCGATCGCGGCCGTCGTCCAGCGCCGCGTCGAAGAGCAGGTTGCTGCCCATCGTGAGGGCGACGATCAGCAGAGCGGGGACGACCACGGCCCACGGCTGGACGAACAGACCGGTGCGGTTGCGGTCGATCATGACCGCCCAGTCGGCGGCGTCCGGCGCGACGCCCACACCGAGGAACGCTGCGGTAGCGACCAGATAAAGCACACCCGTCAGCCGGGTTCCGACGTCAGCGGCCAGCGTGCGCAGCATGGAGCGGCCGACGTAGCCGACAGCCGTGCCCCACCATGTCTCGCCCTGCATGCGCAGTGCTTCCACCGCGGGCCGGGCCGCGGCTTCCGCGGCGGCGGCGCGCACCATCCGGGCCGCATCGGGCACGTTGACCAGCGCTACCAGCAGGGCCAGGCCGACCGGGCCGGGGCTGAACACGGAGGCCACCAGCAGGATCAGCAGCAGCGACGGCACGGCGAGCAGCACGTCCAGGGGCCGCATCAGCAGCTCTTCCAGCCAGCGGCGGTGGGTGAGCGCCCCGAGGAGGCCGACCGGGAGGGCGACCAGGTAGGTCAGGGCCGTGGCGGCGAGCGCGGTCATCACGACCGGACGGCCCCCGTGCAGCACCTGCTGCCATACGTCCCGGCCCACGAAGTCGGTGCCCAGCCAGTGCCCTTGGCCGAAGGTGAAGGACGTGGCCCGTGGGCCCGGGGCGCTGGCGGCCAACGGGCCCAGGAGGGCCGGCACGAGAGGGACGGCGATGATGGCCGCACCGAGGGCGAAGCGGCCCGTGCGCGAGGACTTCACGCGGCCACCCCCGCCCGGGGCGCGAGTCGGTGGGCGACGAGGTCGGCACCGAGGTTCAGGGCGGCGGTCAGGACGCCGAACAGCACGGCGAGGCCCTGCACGACGGGAACATCGCGCTCGGTGACGGCGTTGAGCAAGACCGTGCCGAGCCCCGGGACCGCGTAGAGAGCCTCGACGACGATCACACCGCACAGCAGCCAGTCGATGGTGCGTGCGAGTTGCTGCGCGGCCGGGGTGAGGGCGCCCGGCAAGGCGTGGGTGAAGTGGACGCGGGCGCCGGAGATGCCGTAGCGGCGGGCCTGCGCCACGTACGGGGAGGCGAGCGCTTCGATCATGCCTGCGCGCACCAGCCGGGTCAGCGAGCAGACGGGGCGGGAGAGCAGGACCAGGACGGGAAGGGCCAGGACGGCGGGGTGGGCGAGCAGATCCGTGCCGTAGCCCACGGCGGTGGGCGGAAGCCACGCCAGCTGGAGCGCCAGGACGGTCACGAGCAGCACCCCCAGGGCGAACTCCGGTACCGCGTATACGGCGAGCGTCACGGAGCTGATCAGCCGGTCGATCAGTCCGCCCGCGTGGCGGGCGGCCAGGATGCCGAGGCCGAAGCCGATCGGGATGAGCAGCGTTACGGTGAATGCGGCCAGCAGCAGGGTGGGGCCGAAGCCGCCGGCCAGGTACGAGCTCACCGGGCGTCCGGAGGTGAGCGAGGTGCCGAGGTCACCGTGGAGCAGCCCGGTGACCCAGGCGGCCAGCCGCTCAGGGGCGGGCCGGTCGAGGTTCATCGCCTCGCGGATGGCCTGGATGTGTGCGGGGTCCGGCTGGTCTCCGGCCAGCGCGACGGCGGCGTCGCCCGGCAGGGCCTCGGTGAGCCCGAAGACCAGCAGCACCACCGCCGCGGTCTGGGCGACGCCGAGGAGCAGCCGCCGGACGACAAAGGAACGCAGTCCGCTCACGCGAGCCACACCTTGTCGAAGCGGGCCCAGTCCAGGGTGTTGGCAGGCGCCTTGGCCTCAACCCCCGCCACGTTGTGGGCCGTTCCGAGGATCCAGTCCGCGAAGCCCCAGATGAGGAAGCCGCCCTCGGCGTACAGGCGGCGCTGCATGCGCGCGTACACGGCTTCCCGTTCGGTCTTGTCACGGGTGGACTGTGCCTGCCGGTAGAGCGCGTCGAAGTCCTTGTGCTTCCACTTGGTGGCGTTGGTGGCGGCGTCGGTGAGGAGACGCTGGGAGAGGTGGGCGTCGATGGGCATGGCGCCGGAGCGGTAGCAGCACAGGGTGCCGTTGTCGAGGGTGTCGGCCCAGTAAGAGTCCTTGCTGCCCATCTTCACGTCGATGGTGACGCCCGCCTTCGCGGCCTGGTCGCGGAAGATGCCGGCGGCCTCGGTGAACCCGGCGGCGACGGCCGAGGTGTCCAGGGTGACCTTCAGCTTCCCGGCGCCGGCCTGCTCGAGCAGGGCGCGGGCCCGGTCGAGGTCCTGGTGGCGTGGCGGGAGGCCGTCGGCGTAGTACTCGTAGCCCTTGCCGAACAGGTCGTTGCCGATCTCCCCTGCGCCGGACAGGGCACCGTCGACGAGCTCCTTGCGGTCGGCGATGAGGAAGAACGCCTGGCGCACCCGCTTGTCGTCGAAGGGCGGCCGGTCCGTCTTCATGCAGAACGCCTGCATGGCGCTGTTGCGGAGCCGGACGATGTTGATCTGTCCCTTGCCCTCGTGTGCGCGGGCGGTGGTGGGGTTCAGCTCGTGGGCGTACTCGACCTGGCCGCCGAGGAGTGCGTTGACACGGGCGGACTCCTCGTTGGCGACAATGAACTCGACCTCGTCGAGGTGGGGGGCGCCGTCCCAGTAGTCGTCGTAGCGGCGGAAGACGGCCGAGCGGCCGGGTGTGAAGGACCCGAAGCGGAAGGGGCCGGAGCCGATCGGCCTGTTGTCGAAGCCGGTGGCGTGCTCGGGCACGATGTACGCCCCGAAGGCGGCCAGGACGTTGGGGAATTCGGCGGTCGGCCGCCTGAGCACGAACTCGATGTTCCGGGGGCCGGTGGCACGGCTGGCGTCGAGGTCGATGGGTTCCAGGGACGCCTTGGCGCGGAACGCCTTCTTCGGGTCCGCGATGCGCCGGTAGCTGTAGAGGACGTCCTGTGCGGTGACCGGCTTGCCGTTGTGGAAGGTGGCCTTGCGCAGGGTCACCTGCCAGCGGTCGAGGGTCTTGTTCGGCTCCCACTTCTCGGCGAGGCGAGGCCGGGCGGACAGGTCGACGCCGTAGTCGGCGAGCTTGTCGAAGAGCGCCTTGGCGCGGGCGGCGTCGGCGAACAGATTGGCCAGGTGCGGGTCGAGGGTCTCGCCGGCGCCCCCGCCCGCGAAGGCGGCGCGCAGGCGTCCGCCGCGCTTGGGCGTGCCGCCCTTGTCGTTCTGACCCTTGTTTCCGGGGCCGCCGCAGGCGGAGAGGCCCAGTCCACCCAGCGTGGCCGCTCCGGTGGAAGCGAGGAATCCGCGGCGGCGCAGGCCGGGAAAGCGTCCGTCGTGCATGAAGGTGTCCTTGAGGTGTGGTGGGGATGCGGTGTCAGCGGGGGGTGACGAGTCGCGCCACGACGTGCAGGCGGTCGGCGTCGGTCTCCCGGCCCGGCCACCGCCCCTCGCTCCAGGCGGGTTGGGTGCGCGGTCCGGGGCCGTCGTGCAGTTCGAGGACTTCGAAGCCGTTCGCGGCCAGTACATGCCGCAGTTCCTGGGCGAACAGCAGCCGCCAGGCGGAGCGCTGCTCGAATGCCTCCGATCCGTCGTCGGCGGTCCAGGTGCGCGTACGGCGCAGGAGCTGGGCCGTGCGGTCCACGGTGAGGATGGTGGTCGAGCGGTACGCGGTGCCCTGCCAGGTGAACTGGTTGACGGTGGGGGCGTCGAGCAGGTCGGTGCGGCCCAGGAAGTACGCGCCGTTGCGCATCTCCGCGACCAGCAGGCCGCCGGGGATCAGCGCGCGGCGGCAGGAGGAGAGGAAGCCCTCCAGCTGGTCGTTGGTGTGGCAGTACAGCAGGGAGCTGTCCAGGCACACCACAGCGTCGAACCGGTTCCGGCCGAGTTCGAATCGGCGCAGGTCGGCGTGGAGGTACTCCGGCCCGGCGTGGTGCGCGCGGGCGTAGCTGAGCATCGCCTCCGACAGATCGGCTCCGGTCACCTTGCGGCCGGCGTCGTGCAGATGGGCGGCGTCGCGGCCGGTGCCGCAGCCCATGTCCAGGAGGCGTGGGCCGGCGCCGTGCCGCCGCAGGCAGTCCTCCGTCCAGCGTCCGGCCAGCCGGCCGGGGTCGGGAAAACGGGCCTCGTACAGCTCGGGGTTGTCGGTGAGCAGGTTGCGGGCGGCCGCCGTGGCCGTCGTGGAGGTCATGTCAGTTCCTTCCTCAAGCCGTTGCCGGTACCGCGGGTTTCCGGTGCGTCGGCAGCGAGCCGAGCCGCCGCAGCCAGGCCACGCCCAGGGCGGAGGCGAGTCCGAACAGCGCGCAGCACGCCCAGGGCAGCCAGCCGGCGTTGCCCCGCGCTCCGGTGTCCATCGCCCAGCCGACGACCGTGTTGCCGACGGCGGCGGCGATGCCCGAGACGACGTAGAAGATCCCGAAGTACGTGCCGGTCAGCTCGGGCCGGCCGAAGCCGGGGATGAGCTCCATCACGAAGGGCTGGGCGACCATCACGCCGAGGTAGAGCAGGAGGGCACCGAGCAGGACGGGCACGGCGTCGAGCCATCCGGGGGAGCCGGTGTCCGCCACCAGGGCCGGCGGCAGGAACGCGAGGCCCATGACGGAGAGGCCGACGACGATCCAGCGAGTCCGGCTGCCACGGGAGCTGAGCGCGCGTGTGATGCGCAGTTGGAGGGCGAGGTTGGACACGGTGCCGACGAGGAAGACGAGGCCCGCCGCGCCGTCCCAGCCGGTGGCCCGCCGCGCGCCGTCGGGCAGCAGCAGGTACAGCTGGTTCTGCAGGGTGAACATGCCGACCATGGCGAGTGCGAAGGCCAGGAAGGCGCGGTTGCCGAGGACTTCGCGCCAGTTGGCGAACACGGTGCCCTCACTCGGCTTGACCTGCCGGGCGGGCAGGACCAGGGCCTGGGCGACCGTGAGGGCCGCGAAGATCCCGGCCGCGGTCAGGGCGGAGGTACGGAAGTCCACCAGGAGCAGTGCGCTGCCCAGCAACGGCCCGATCAGCGCGCCGGTCGTGGCGAACATGTTGAACAGGGCGAACGCCTCGGCCTTGCGCTCGTCGGCCTCCTGGGCGATGTAGGCGCGCACAGCCGGGTTGAACAGTGCCCCGGCGAGGCCGCTGAGGACCGAAGCGGCCAGGAGCAGGGGCAGGCTGTCGCCGAGGGCGAAGAGCGCGAAGCCGACGGTGCGCAGCGCACAGCCGGCGATGATCACGCCCCGCGCGCCGAGCCGGTCGGAGGCGGAGCCACCGATGAGGAACAGGCCCTGCTGGCTGAGGTTGCGCACGCCGAGCACCACACCGACGACGGCCGCCGAGAGGCCCAGGTTCTCGTCGAGATGGGTGGCGAGGTAGGGGATGAGGAGGTAGAAGCCGGTGTTGACGCCGAGCTGGTTGACCAGCAGGAGCTGGACCGCGAGCGGAAAGCGGCGCATCTCATGCCACGTCTTCACGGCCCACCTCCCGCAGCTCCACGCCCAGGCCGGGCAGGCCACCGGCGCGTACGAAGCCGTCCTGGCCCCCGATCCCGGTCCACGGGTCGTGCGCGAGCAGCAGATGGCCGTCGAGGTCGGCCCAGCGGGCGCGGTCGGCAAGGTGCACGGCGGGCGCCAGACCGAGGGTGCTGGCGGTCAGGCAGCCGAGCATCAGCTCGGTGCCGCTGCCTGCGATCAACTCGGCGATGCGCAGAGCCGCGTGGACGCCACCGCACTTGGCGAGCTTGACGTTGATGCCCTGGACCCGTCCGGCCAGCCGCAGGGCGTCGTCGAGACCGACGGCGTCCTCGTCGGCGATGACCGGCAGGGACGACTTCTCGGCAAGGGCGCCCAGTGCGCCGGGGTCACCCGGAGCGAGGGGCTGTTCCACGGCTTCGACGCCGAGGTCGGCGAACCGTGGCAGCAGGGTTGTTGCCTGTGCCCTGCTCCAGGCACCGTTGGGATCGAGCAGCAGCCGCGCCCTGGGCGCCGCGTCGCGGATGACGCGGACGCGCTCCAGATCGTCCTCAGGATCGGGCGCGCCCGCCTTGACCTTGATCACCTCGAAGCCGCTCGCGGCGAGGCACCGGGCCTCCGCGGCGGCGCGCAGGGGCGAGGTGATGCCGATGGTCCGGGCCGTGGCGGTAACCGGGGCCACCTGGGTACCGAGGAGCCGGTGAACGGGACGTTCCGCACGTTTGCCGACCAGGTCGAGCAGCGCGGCGTCCACGGCGGCGGTCACGGCCGGGGGAGTGTCAGGCCCGGCCAACTCGCCTGCCCGCAGGGCCTCCAGGGCACTCTCGGGGTCGGGAAAGCGGCCGAGGTCCGTGCCGACGGCGCTGAACAGCCCTTGGAGCGTCTCGGCGTCGAGTCCGTAGTAGACGCTCGTCACCGCCTCTCCGTGGCCGCGCAGACCGTCGTGTTCGACGGTCAGCCACACGGCCTCACGCGCGGACATGGTGGCGCGGGAGATGCGCAGCGGCTCGGCGAGTTCGAGGCGTACGGTGCGCAAGTGGGCCTTCATGGGTTCCTTTCCGAACGGGGCGTGGCCGGCTGGAGCGGGTCGGCGATGCGCGTGCACCGCGCCCAGCCGATGGCCTCGGTCGCGCGCGGGTGCGGGATCTCGACAGGCCGGACGGCAGCGGTGGAGGGGGCCACGCCGTGCGCGGCGGCGAAGTCGTCGTCGAAGACCGTGCCGAGGTAGCGGTGCGGTCCGTCGGGGAAGACGGTCGCGATCACCGCGCCTGGGTGCACGCGGGAGGCCCATGCGGCGACGCGCGCCACCGCCCCCGTGCTCCAGCCGCCGCTGACGAAGCTGCCGCGGGCCAGGCGGCGGCAGCTGTCCACCGCTTCGGCGGGGCCGACCCAGTGGACTTCGTCGAAGGTGTCGTAGGCGACGTTGCGCGGGTGGATGCTGCTGCCCAGTCCGCGCATCAGCCTCGGGCGGGCCGGCTGGCCGAAGATCGTCGATCCTGTGGCGTCGACGCCGATCAGCCGCAGGGCGGGCCAGTGCCGGCGCAGCGGACCGATGATCCCGGCGCTGTGTCCGCCGGTGCCGACGCTGCACACCAGGACGTCGGCATGATCCAGCTGTACGGCGAGTTCGGCGGCGAGGGAGGCGTATCCGGTGTTGTTGTCGGGGTTGTTGTACTGGTCGGGCCAGTAGGCGTCGGGCAGCACCGCGAGCAGCTCCTGCAGCCGCGCGAGCCGGGCCGCCTGCCAGCCACCCTCCGGAGCGGGCCGGTCCACGAGTTCCAGGCGCACCCCGTGGGCGCGGAGCAACTGTCGCATGGAGGGCTCCAGTTCACCGTCGCCGACCAGCACGACCGGATGGCCGAGGGCTTGCCCGGCGAAGGCGAGCCCGATGCCGAGCGTGCCCGACGTGGACTCCACCACGGGGGCGCCGGGCCGCAGTTCACCGCGCTCGCGGGCGCCCAGCAGCATGGACACCGCGGCCCGCGCCTTCATGCCGCCCGCACCGAGACCTTCGAGCTTGGCCCAGAAACCGGGGTGCGGGCCCGCCAGCTCGGTGGTGATCCGCACCAACGGAGTGCGGCCGAGCAGGGTGAGCAGCTCCGGGCGGGCGACGACCGGCCCGACGTCGGTCACGGTCACTGGGTGCCTCCGGGACAGTCCGCGCGGTAG
This sequence comes from Streptomyces sp. NPDC048516, assembly GCF_043199875.1. NCBI lineage: Bacteria > Bacillati > Actinomycetota > Actinomycetes > Kitasatosporales > Streptomycetaceae > Streptomyces > Streptomyces sp. NPDC048516. Next base: position 16,399 of record NZ_JBICWS010000001.1, read on the forward strand.
CGGTGGACGGTGCCGGGGCCGCCGTCCAGCCAGAAGAAGGGGTAGGGCTCCGCGCACACCGCGCTCACCCCGTGACCGAGGAAGCGCGGCAGGATCGCGCTACCGGTTTGGGCGAACATCACCAGCGGCTTGCCGCGCCGCAGCGCGTGCTCCCGCAGCGGCTCGAAGGTCCCATTGCCCAACGTCATCCCGGACACGAGCAGCGCGTCGCACCGCCCGGCCGCGGCGAGCGCATCGGTGACGACCGGTTCGTCCCACTCCGTCGTCCCGCCCTTGAGGTCGCACGGCACATAGCCGATGCCGCTCGAACGCAGTGCTTCCAGCAGCGAGTTGACGACGCCGACCACGAGCACCGTCGCGCCGGGTGGCAGGTCGAGGAGCTCGACGACGGCCCTGGCCCTCGCCCGGGACTTCTCCAGCGACGTCCCGGCCGGCAACGGCACAGGCCGGGCCCCGTGGCTCGGAGTGTGCGGGGCGATGTGCATCAGATAGGCGTCGAGTGCCGCCACCCGTACCGGCGGCAACGGATGCTCCAGCAGTCGCGCCACGTCGGCGCCCACACACTCCTCGACCGCGTCGTCGGACAGCGCACCGGGCTCGACCGCGCACGAGCCTACGGCCCCACCGAGCCGTAGGCTGAGCACCTCGTTGCGGTACCCGGTGCCGCGCCCGGCGTGCCGTACGGCCTGCCGCGTGGTGAAGGCCACCGCGATCCGCTGACCGGCGGGATCCGGGCCCAGTTCGCCGCCCAGGGTGCGTCGTATGAGTCCGTCGTACGTCGCCCCGCGAACGGACGCCGAGGTGGCGGAGGTCATCGGATCACCAGCCCGGACCGCACTTCGGCGAGCAGGGCCTCGACCCGGTCGCGGGCGCCGGTGCCCTCCGGGTCGCCCGCCATGACGTGCCCGAGGTACTCGTTGTTGCTGCCCGCCGCCTTGACCTGCTTGCCGGGTGGGGAGAGCTGGACTTCCAGCACGTCCGGTGCGTCCCGTAGCGGGCCATCCTCCAGGGATTCAAGGGTGCCGGCGGTGGGCGGCACGAGGAAGCCGATGGCGGCGCTGCGCAATCCGGTGTCGGTACGCCGGAGGTCGGGGGCGCGGCCCAGCGCGACGTCCACGAAGGCCGCGGCCAGGTCGATTCCCGTCACGTGACGGATGAGCTCGGTGATCCGGTTTCCGGCGGGGCGCGGGTTGACCTCGACCACGCGCGGACCGTCGGAGGTCAGCTTGATTTCGGTGTGCGCCACGACCCCGTCGGTCAGGCCGAGTGCCGTGAGCGCCGCCAGCGCGGTCTGCTCGGCGGCCTCCGTGCCCGCGGCTGTCAGCGCCGCGGGGAACATGTGGCCGGTCTCGATGAACGCCGGCGCCCCGCCGATGCTCTTGTCGGTCACGCCGACCACATGGACCGCGCCCGCGTGCGAGACCGCCTCGACGCTCACCTCGGGGCCGTTCAGCATTTCCTCGAGCAGCACCACGGGCGCCCGCCGCTGCCCGCGCGCGTTGACCGGGAAGTCGGCCAAGGCCCGGACGGCGGCGGCGAGCTGGGCCTCGTCGTCCACCCGTCGCACGTACATGCCCGCGCACAGGTCGATGGGTTTGACGACCAGCGGATAGCCGATCTCCCGCGCGGCACCCGCTATGCCGGCCCACTCCTGGTGGACGGCGAAGCGCGGCCCGGGCAGTCCGGCGTCGGCGAGGACGCGGCGGGTGGCGTCCTTGCGGCAGGCGTTCTCGACGGCCTCGGGGCTCGGGCCCGTCAGGCCCAGGTGGCCGGCGATGCGCCCCACGGTCGGCAGGTAGTAGTCGCAGGACGTGACCACGCCGTCGAATCCCAGGACTGCGTGCAACCGCTCGACCAGGGGCAGCAGAGCCGCGGTGTCGTTGGTGTCCGCGGTGATCACATGGCGGGCGGCGAGGAGCGGGTGCGCCGTGCCCTCAGGGGCGGAGCGCAGGTAGTGGTGCAGGTCGCGGGTGAGGAAGGTGAACTCGTGCCCACTCTCCCGGATCGCCCGTGGCAGCAACCTGCTCATCGATCCGACCCAGCTCTCGACCACCAGTAGATGAGCCACAACTTCCCTTCCCAGACTGATGCGCAGATATCGGGGCAGCCCGAAGACGCCCCTCCGGGGAGGCGGACGGCGTTGCCACGACGACACGATATCGATAATCATTTTCATTGTCATATGATCGATGCATCTCACTGGAGACAACCCGTGATTCCTCCCGCACGCCGTACGGCCCATCTGTGCGCGCTGGCAGCCCTCGTCATCACCCCGCTCCCGGCCGTACCCGCCCGGGCCGCGGCACCCCCGGCAACCCTCCGCTTCGGCGCCTGCCCCGACTCCGTTCCCGCTCCGCCGGCGCCGGAGCGCGTCGAGTGCGCCCGGCTGAGCGTGCCGTTGGACTGGGACCGGCCCCGGGGACAGCACATCGACCTGGCCCTCTCCCGGGTGCGTGCCTCGGGAACCCCGGCCGAACGGCGCGGCGTCCTGCTGGTCAACCCGGGCGGCCCGGGCGGCTCCGGACTGCCGTACGCGGTCACGAAGCGGGCCAAGCTCCCGGCGAGCGTGCGGCGTTCGTACGACGTGATCGGCTTTGATCCGCGCGGCGTCGGCCAGAGCGCTCCGGTCGACTGCGGCGACATGGGCGGCCTCTTCGCCGCTCCTGGTACGGACCCCGTACCGGCCGGCCCCGCTGCCGAGCGGACGTACCTGACCTCGCTCCGGAGCATGGCCGACGACTGCGCCGCGGGAGCGAAGGACGTACTGCCGAACATCTCCACGGAGCAGACCGTGCGGGACATGGACGCGATACGGGCCGCGCTGGGCGAGCGGAAGACGAACTACCTCGGCGTCTCCTATGGCACCTATCTCGGCGCCGCCTACGCGGCACGCTTCCCGCAGCGCACCGGGCGTATGGTCCTCGACAGCGTGGTCGGGCCCCGGGACTGGTACGACTTCGACGTCGTGCAGAGCCGGGCGCTGCTGCGGCAGCGGGACCGGTTCTTCGCCTGGCTCGCCGATCACCACGACCACTTCCGGCTGGGCGGCGACACGCACCGGACCCGCCGGGCCTACCTGCGCGTGCGCGAAGGGCTCGCCGCCCACCCGGTGAACGGCTTCGGCCCCGGGGGGTTCGACCGCGCCGTCTACCGCGCGCTGGGCCGCACGGAACGCTGGGCGGGTCTCGCCGATGGACTGCGCGCGTACCTGGATGACGGTGTCGTTGACGGCTTCCTGCCCGAGACCGCCTTCGACGGCCCGGACTCACGCAACTACGAGGCCGCCAACCGCATCGTCAAGTGCGCCGACGGCCCCGCGCCCGCACCGCGGCGGATCATCGCGGACATCCGCCGAACCCGGAGTCTCGATCCCCAGCCGGTGCTGACCGGCATGGAAGCGTCCACCTGCGCCTACTGGCAGCACCGCCCTGCCCACCGCACCCCGCTCGGCAGCCCCGATGCGCCGTCGGCCTTGCTGGTGGCCTCGGCGCACGACCCCGTCACCCCCATCGAGGGAGCGCGCCAGTTGCAGCGGCTGCTGCCCGGCTCGCGCCTGGTGGCCCTCGACAACGACTTCTCCCACGGCGTGTTCGCCAGTCGCGGCAACGCGTGCGTGGACGACGCCGCGGCGGCGTATCTCGTCGACGGGAGGGCGCCGGAAGCGGACGTGCGGTGCGAAGGACCCGGGCTGCCTACGGTGTCCTGACGGGGCGAGCGGCGACGGGTCCTTTGTGATTGCGGAACTACGAGGGCCCCGATCGAAAACGATCGGGGCCCTCGTCCGCCCGGTGAGCGGGCCAGGCAGGTGACCCGGCCGGATCAGCGGGCGGGCCGCGGCATGGGGATTTCGAAGTGCACCGTGTCAACGCCAGGGCCGTGCTCGCCGGTGGTGCGGGCGTCGAAGATCTCCTTGGCCATGCTCCGCCAGAAGGCTTCGGCGCCTTCCGCCCTGACGTTGGTGTGCAGGTAGATGCTGTCGTAGCCGGGAGTGGTAGCGGCGAAGTCGGAGGCGATGCGCACCATGGCGCGCGCCAGCCCATGTCGCCGGTGCGCCGGCCTGACATAGACGCGGACGATCTGCGCGGTGGTCCCGTGCGGATAGCGTTCGGCGAGCCGGCGGGGGTGCGGCGGGTGGACGGGGCCCGCCGAGCGCACACCGGTGGTGGCCACCACTTCGCCGTGGTGCTCGGCCACCAGCAGGAGATGCCGTGGGTCGTCCAGGTAGGTGCCCTCGATATCGATGACGTCGCCGTGCCATGCGGGGACGTAGCCGTAGCCGAATTCCGTGGAGAAGGTGTCGAGCATCAAGCGGCGCGCGCCGTCCACGTCCGCCGCGGCGGCGGGGCGCAAGGTGTAGTCGGGGTGCAGTGCGTTGCTCATCGTTGCTCTCCTGATTACTGAGGGCCCGTGACGGCGGCGGGCGGGTGCCCCCGGCTCACCTGCGAAGCCCTTGGCGCGGCCTCGTCCCTCGGTGACGAAGTCCACGCCGGCACCGTGGTCCACGCCGTCACCGTGGTCCACACCGACCCCGAGGACCGCCGGGCCGCGGAGGCACTGCGCCGCGACTGGGACCTGTGGAACCCGGGGACCGGCTGATTCGCCGTGGACTCCGCCGCTTTCGTTGCCGGACCCGGCCGGCCGGGGAACCTGATCCCGGAACCCGGCAGCGGGGTTCCGCGCGGAGCCAGGGAGCGATTGCGTGGGGGACTACCTGGGCGCGTACGGGAGCAGCGCCATCTCGCGGGCGTTCTTGATGGCGCGGGCCAGCTGACGCTGCTGCTGTGCGGTGACCCGGGTGACGCGGCGGCTGCGGATCTTGCCGCGGTCGGAGATGAACTTCCGCAGCAGGTCGGTGTCCTTGTAGTCGACGTAGGTGATCCCGGCCTGGTCCAGCGGATTGGGGCGGGGCTTGACAGGTTTGCGGGAATCGGAGCGGCGGGACATGGGAGTTCCTTTCTGGCAGGCGGAGGTGCGGGTCCGGGGGAGGGGGGAGGGGCTGCGGGCGGATTCAGGAGACGGGGTGGAGGAGCGCGTCGAACGAGGCCGGGAGACGCTTCCACACCTCTCGCCCGCCGGCGACCTCGTCCTCGGTCAGCAGGCAGGAGTCGAGCAGCCGCTCCAAGCCGTCGCGGTCGAGGCCCGGCGCGGTGAAGACCAGGTGCTGGCAGCAGTCGCCGTGGTCGGGGTGCCAGTCGAGGGCGGCGGCCGCCCTGCGCATGGGCGGCACCATCTCCCAGGCGGCGTCAGGGAGTGAGGCGAGCCAGGGACCGGCGTTCTCCACGCACAGAGCTCCGCCCGCGGCGTCCCAGGACAGCAGGGTGTCGGGGCGGTCGGCGAGCCAGAAGCGGCCCCGGCTGCGGGCCGCCGCACACGCCAGATCTTCCAGCGCCTGGTAGAGCCGTTCCGGATGGAAGGGGCGCCGGCGGTGCCACACGAGAGTGGCCACTCCCGACTCCTCCGCTTCCTGCGGCAGCAGTGCGCAGGCCGGGTGCTGGGCGGCGGCAGCCGCGTCGACGTCGAATCCGGCGAACGCGACCTCCGCCAACTCTCCCGAGACGGCGGACACCTGGCGGGCGGTCGGGTGCAGCTGAGCCAGGAGCGCACGGTCCTCGTCATCCGCCTTCTCCCCGTCGACGAGCGCGAGCACCGGGGCGTACTCCAGCTGACGGGCCCAGGTGTCCCCGACGGTCCGCTGATCGGTGGCGGCCGCCGCGAGCCCTGCCTCCGCCAGGTCGTCGCCATTGGCGAGGTAGGGCAGTACGAGTGCCGGGTCGACCGCGGTCACGACGTTGGAGAGCGTCAGCGTTTCGCCGCCGTGTGCGGCGATGACCTCGGCCATCGCCCTGGGTTCGACCGAGTCCCAGAGCTCGACCACCGCGAGCCGGTACAGGCCGCTGTCGGCCAGCCGTTGGAGCTCGGGAACCAGATCCTCGCGCAGGGCGCAGCATGCGCAGTCGTTGACGAGGGGCGCCGCACCGGAGGACAGCGTGCCCGAGGTGTCTTGCACGGTGCGCCGTACGGTGCCCTCCGCGGCCGTGGAGAGGTCGTGGTGGAGGGCCACACTGCCGTGCACGGTGTGCAGCAGCCGCCGCACGACCTCCTCCCGGGCCGCTGAGTGCAGTCCGCCGACGATGACGACGGGGAGGCCGGGGAGGCCGGGGAAGCCGGGGAGGCCGGGGAGGCCGGGGGGCTCCGCCATTACGCCACCCCGCGTCGGCCGTACCGCCGCTCGAAGCGCTCGACGCGGCCGGCCGTGTCGAGGACCCTGGCGGTGCCCGTGTAGAAGGGGTGGCTCTTCGACGAGATCTCCACGTCGATGACGGGGTAGGTGTTGCCGTCCTCCCACTCGATCGTCTTGTCGCTGGTCGCGGTGGACCGGGTGAGGAAGGCGAAGTCGGCTGCCCTGTCACGGAAGACGACGGGGCGGTAGACGGGGTGGATTCCGGGTTTCATGACGGTGTTCCTGTCTATGAGTTCGGCTGGGGAGACGGGGCCGGCCGGCGAGTCGGCACCGGCCGGCGAGTCAGCGCTCCTCGCGGAAGTCGACGTGCCGGCCGAGGACCGGGTCGTACTTGCTCAGGACCAGGCGATCGGGGTCGTTCCGGCGGTTCTTGCGAGTGACGTAGGTGTAGCCGGTCCCTGCGGTGGAGCGGAGCTTGATGACCGGGCGTAGTTCGTTGCGAGCCATGGAAGACATTATATGGCAATGGTTTCCATTATCGATAAGGTTTCCGGTGAGAGCTGGGCCACCATGTCCGCTCACTGTCGACTGGAGGGCGCCAAGCCGGGTTTCGGCAGGGCCGTCAGCCGCTCACGCCGTCGTACGTCCCGTGAGTTCGGCCCGAGTGCCCAGCCCGAGCGTTACCGGCTGGCGAGCGGGGGTCGTCATATCCGGCTCGTGCTCAGCGTCAAGGCGATCAAGGCGATCAAGGCGATCAAGGCGAGCAAGACGAGCAAGGCGATCAAGGTGATCGATGCCATCGGCGTGGGGGTCGCGATGGGACGTACTCGTGTACCCGGGGGAAAGGCTGATGGCCAAGCAGAGCAAGATCGCGAAGAACGAGAAGCGTAAGGCGATCGTGGAGCGGTACGCGGCCCGGTGCGCCGAGTTGAAGGAGGGTATGCGGCGATGGACGCGGAACTTTCGCTCGGCCCGGGCGGCTGACAGTCCGGGTGGCTCGTTCGGCTTCCCCGACCTATCGCCGGTCGCCGGCCCGCCCGCCAGGGGGGGAGTGGAGTGCCCGTCGCGCCGTCCGCGGGCCGGCCATGTACCCGGGGCACGCTTGTTCGCTTAACCTGGGTGGGTCGGGTGGCCCTGACGAGAGGCCGTACCCGGAAGTCCCTGGGCGCAGCGGTGCTCCTGCGTCGTGCTCGGGAACCGGCGCCGATTCGAGACGCATGCAGGGACGGACCAGCAGATGCAGGTGAGGTATGAGACCGGCCTCGTGCCCGTAGTGCGGCCGCTACGGCGAGAGGCGCGGCATCGGGTGACGGGAGAAGCCGTCCACGGCGGGGGCCCGGCTTCGCGGGCGCGGCGTCGTGGATAAGGTCGCGCTCACGGCCGCCGGTCTCTACGTCATCGTCCTGCTGCGAGCCGGAGGGACCTTCGCCGTCGGCTGGCTCGCCGGGGCCGGTGCCAGGCGCGGCAGGCTCGCGGAGCGGATCTCCACGGCCAAGTTCCGGCGCGCCGAACGGGCGATCCAGCGGTGGGGCGCACCGGTGGTGGCCGTCTCCTTCCTGACCGTCGGATTCCAGACCGCTGCGAACTTCCTCGCGGGGAGTATGCGCATGCCCCTGTCGCGCTACCTCCCCGCACTGTTCGTGGGCGGAGCGGGCTGGGCGCTGGTCTACGCGACGGCCGGTATCGGCGCGCTGGAACTGCTGGCAAGGCTGTTCGCCGAGCGGACGATGATCGGTGTGGGTGCGGTCACCGCCCTCCTCCTCACGGTGTGTGGCGTGATGGTGTACCGGCGTAGAAAAGCTGCCTTGATCGACCGCGACACCGCGGCCGGCGAATCCTGAAAGGCCGCTACGGCGGTGGACAACGGGAACGGGCTGCAGAGGAGTCGGCATCCCCGGGGCTCCCGGCCCGGCCGGCCCTCCTTCCTGTGGTGCGGGGCAGGTTCATCGCAGGGGAACAGAACACGCCCCGGTCGTTCGACGCCGTGATGGCAGCGAGGCCCTGGCAGTGTTAGCAGTCCGTTAGTGGGGCCCTGCATGATCACCTCCGTTCGCACCATTGGTCCCTGGTTCCAACTGGCCGGGGGCTGATGCACGAGACAGGAGAGATGATGCGCAGGAAACTCATGAACGCAGTGGTCGTGCTGGCTGGTGCGGTGGCGATGTCGGGCGTTACCGCCGGAGTCTCCCAGGCTGCCGACGGGACGCCGATCCCGGTGGCGAGCGAGCAGCAGTGCCGCGACTGGGCGAAGGCGCTGGAGAGCCAGGGCAAGATCAAGGGATACCACTGTGACAACATGAACGACCAGCACCAGTGGTACCTCACGCCGGTCTACTAGGCAGTTTTGTTTGGATCATCGGGCTGACCAGAAGAAGATGCCTGCGATGTGGAGCCCGGCCAGGTAGATGGTTGCGGTCTTCTCGTAGCGGGTGGCGATTCCTCGCCACTGCTTGAGGCGGTTGGTGCACCGCTCGGCTGCCAGGTGAATCTTCGTACTCAGCCCGCCGCGGGACCGGCCGGTGGCATGGTCAGCCGGTTCGCCGGCCGGGGCCCCTTTTTGCGGGCCCCGGCCGCGTGCTGGTGAGCCCGCACGATCGTGGAGTCCACCGACACGACCCAGGCCAGGTCCTCATCCGCGTCGGCCTGAGCCATCAGCGCGGTGAACACCCGCCCCCAAGTCCCGTCGAGGGCCCACATCCGCAGCCTGTTGCAGACACCTCGCCAGTTGCCATACCTCTCCGGTAGGTGCACCCACTGGGTCCCGGTCTGGAACTTGAAGCCGAACGCATCGATCACCTCCCGGTGATCCCGCCAGCGGCCGCCTCGCTTCGCCGTCCGGTCCGGAAGCAACGGCTCGATCCGCGCCCCCTGCGCATCTGTTAACGGCACACCCGGACCAACGACCGGCTGATCCAAACGAAACTGCCTAGGTCTGGGTGCGGAAGTCGATTGTGATCGTCGGTGATCGCGTCCGGTGGGACGTGGGTATCTGACACATGGCCGGTGGGCCGACTCGAGCCGCTGCCGGCGCGGGGCATCGAGTCGGGCCGTCCGCCTGTGTGGACGCGGCGGCAGTTGATGGACGACAGCTGACGGCAGACCCGCACCGGCGCTCCTCCCTGGCGCGATGTGCCGGAACGCTCGGGCCGTGGGACCGGATGTATGACCTGTTCCGCCGCCGGGAGCGAGGGGGCGCCTGGGCCTGGGGGCCGGCGTGCCGGCCCGCAACGGGGCCGAGCCCGTGCTCTGGTTCCGATGAGTTACGTTGATCATGCACGAACCAACGGCCGGGGCGTTGCACGGAGGATGAAGCTGCCTGTCGGCAAAGGGAGTTCAGTGACCTCCGTTCTGGCCGGCGCGTCACAGACGACGCCGGGGGCGACGGCCGGCAACGACTTCATCTGAATCGGAGGAGAGCAATGTGGTACGAGTCGTCCGCGCAGCCTGACACGTGCGGTACGCCGTCCCTCGCGAGGCCGACCTCGCGTCGCCGGCTGCTGGGCGTGTCCGGCGCGGCCCTCCTCACGGCGGCGTGCAATCCCACGGGGGGCAAGCCGTCGGGTGGTGAGGGGAGCGTGCAGACGCATGCGAAGAGCGGCGGTGCGCCCACGGGCGAGGCCCTGAATGGCGCGCTCGGCGTGAACTTCAACGAGGACCCCTCCGACATGAACTTCGCCCAGATGAAGGCTCTTTCGGCGAAGTGGGTGCGCGGCTTCGTCCCCATGACGGACTACCTCGACACGCACGCCCCGGGCCGGCAGCGATCCCTCGCCAGGCTGCTCGACGCGAGCGGGGGCGGCTTCAACACGATCCTCTCGCTGAAGTTCCCCTTCCTGACTCTCGGGCAGTCGCTGCCCAAGGTGGGCAGCAAGGAGATGGCAGCGCAGCTGAAGCGCGTGGACCGGGTGCTGGACGCCGTCATGGGGAAGATGGACATCCTCACCATCGGCAACGAGCCCTGGCTCGAGACCAAGAAGGACGAGCGCGACGCGCGGCTCAATGTGTTCTACGAGCACGTCGCCGCACACGTCATCGCCTACCGCAGGAAGAAGTTCCCGCACGGCTGCAGGACCCGCCTGTACATGGGGGCGCTCAACCGCCTCGAGACGAAGGAAGGGCGCACGAAGGCCACCGAGCGGTGGGTCACCTTCGTCAACCGGAAGCCGGAGATCGAAGGCCTCGACATCCATCCGCATGTCGACTCCCTGCAGGCGGCCGAGAGGTACGTCCAGTACGTCGTGTCCCGCCTGGACAAGGGCAAGAAGTTCCTCGCCACGGAATTCTCTCTGGTGCAGCTCTGGGAGAACCACATGGACGACAAGATCCCGGCGGCCTACGCCGAGAAGTACAACGTGCCCCCGGATACCCGCGTATGGCAGGTGATCGGCAACGCGATCGAGAAGCCGTTCCCTCAGAAGAGGTGGGACGACTTCCTCGCGATGAGCCCGTGGTTCGCGTCCCACAAGGACTACCTGACGCAGCAGGTGCGGATGTTCCGGGAAACCGGGAAGCTCGCGGTGGCCACCTATGGGGTGGTGCAGATCGAATCCATGCAGACGGGCTGGGGCGCCGACAAGAAGCCGTGGATCCTCAATCCCCTGTACGCAAACCGCACTGTCAGGGAGGAGAACGGAAAGGTCGGGCGGACCACCGTCTGGTTCGACTCGTTCCGTGCACTGCAGGGTTCCTGACGACGTGACGCCCGGACTCGCCCTGCTCGATGACGAGGAGGGCTGAGCCCCCGCTTCCACCGGCGGCCGCGGGAGCCCGCCCCGTCCCCTCGGTCTCATGCCCTGCCGGCCCTGCCAAGGCACCGCCCTTTCGGCATACCAAGGTGTCGCCCTTTCGGCCCAGGCACCCGGGGCGTGCTTACCGCGCGTGCCCTACGAGTTGTCACCTGAGGCAGTCGAAAGGCCCCCAAGCGCCTGCCGCTGGACGATGTCCCCTTCTTGCTGTGTGCGATATCGGAGCGCTCGGGTCGGCGGACTGCCGCTCCCAGGGAGCGATTTGGCGGCTGTTAGCGGCATCGAGCCATGGATAGCAGGTTATGTCAGTAATTCGTAAAGGCGCCGTGCGAGAGGCAACGGGCGGGGCGGCCGGCTCATCTGGATAGTCGGCGAGGCGCACCGGCGCCTTCGCGAAGGGGCGGTTCTTACCAGGTGGGGGACCCACGGGAGGGAAAGTCCATGACCAGGACGAAGAAGACCGGAGTCAAGGCGCGGGGCGGCAGTGTGGCGGTGATCGGTGCGCTGGGACTGGCCTCGGTGGCTCTGGCCGCCGGGCCGGCGTTCGCCAAGGGCGATGTGGACATCACGGCGCCGCGCACGGCGCAGGTCGGCAAGACCATCACGGTCAAGGCGCAGGGCGGCGATGACAGCGCCGGCTTCCTGCATCAGTTGTGCCTGGAGGAGAAGGGCTTCGGCGAAGGATGGCACCAGGAGAATTGCAGCGCCGCGGTCGAGGGCGACGCGCGGGTCACGGCACACGGCACGTCCGCGCGCCGCGGCGACCTGCAGTTCCGCGCGGTGCTGTACGGCCTGACCAGCCCGCACGACCAGAACCCCGTGCGCTTGCACGCCTCTGACGTGGTGACCGTGCACGTTCGCTGAGCCGGCGGCGCGGCCGTGGACAGTCGGCACGGCCACTGCCCACGGCCACTGCCCACCCCCGCGCACCGAATCGCTTCTCGGGAGAGCGCCCCGGCACCCTGGGTGCCGGGGCGCGGTGCTGAACTGTCCCGCCGCCGTCGCCCTCGTCCAGCTGCACGGTACGGACTGTCCGACTGGTGGTCGCGGATCTCGCTCGTAGAGTGTGCGCTCGTATCAGTCCGAAGGCCGGTGGAGTCTTCGTGCGTCCATCGAGGTCAGTGTGCGCCGCATTTCCCTGGGAGATTTGGTGAGCAGCAGCAAACCGGCGTGGTCCGAGCGTGAGCTGCCGGTGTTCTTCCGGCGGTGGCGGACCGGCTGGAAGGACGAGGAGCTCTCGCCGGAGAACTACCTTGACTTCGAGGGCGGCCTGCGTTTCGTCCTGGCCGCGGCTTGGCTGTTCTGTCCCGAGACGGTCGAGTACCGCGGATGCGTGTTCCTCAAGGTGCGTTTCAGTCAGGGCACTGTCGACGAGTGGTTCACGCGCCTGGGCGACGATCGGAGACGTATCGAACTCGTGTGCAATCACGTGGAGTTGTGGGATGCCTTCGGCAATACGGCTCTGACGGATGACGACCAACTCGGGGAGGAATTGCCCCAACTCGCGCTGGCTTTGGGGGAGTGTTGGCAGGGAGTCCTGTCCGCGCGCCACTCCGACCGGGAGATCACCGTCGAGGTGAGCGACGAGGAGGACGGCTCCTACGGGCCGACCGTGACCTTCTGGACATCCCCGGCCCTCTTGGCCGTCGGTTAGTACGACAAGTTGCTTCCTGCCGGATGCACTGCCCGCGGTCGGCGACAGCACACTCGTGCGCAAGCGGGCCGCACGCGACGGGCCGTCCTGCACCCAGGACCAGCTGGACGCCTGGCTCGGCGAGGGCCCCACCGCCCGGCCACGGTCAGCGGATTCCTGCTCCGGACCGGCAGACATGGACTCGCCCGACGTGTGCTCTCCGACATCACGAGGTGCACGAGGTGCGACAGCAGAGGTATGCCTCGCCGAGCAGCATGTGGACGACGGCCTGTTCGGTGTTCATGAGAAATGAAGCGGCTGTGAGGCGGCCGGCCCTCAACCGCATCCACCGGTCGAGGGCGGCACTCGCTCACAGCCCGGTGGCCGGCCAGATGGTCACGGCCGCAGTGGCGATGAGCCCGACGTTGAGTGTGACCGAGTGGTCTTCGCCGGTCAGGTGGACGGCGACCGCACCGGTCTGCAGGAGCACGAACCCGATGGCCGCGGCCGGCGCCAGCCAGGGAGCGATGCCGGTCAGCGGCGGCAGGATCAGCCCGGACGCACCGAGAATTTCGACCACCCCCAGCGCCCTGACGGCGGCCAGGGGCATGCGGTCGACCCAGGCCATCATCGGTCGGAGTTGGTCACGGTTGCGGATCACCTTCATCGCGCCCGCGTAGAGGTAGAAGAGGGCGAGCAGTCCCGCGACGATCCCATAGGCGATATTCATGATTCCCATTCATGGGCCACCGGTTCTCGGGGCCCCGTTGATTGCGTCGATTGCCGGAAAACGAAGGGCGAAGGCCCGGTCCGTGAGCGAAGGGGCTGTGCCGCCGAGAGACGGGAGCGCCCCGGCCCGCCGGTCGGGAGGAGCGCGGCCGGGCCTTCCCGCCGGCTTCACGTGGAGTCGGCGGCGGGCTTGGTCGCGTAGCGGCTCATCGCGTCGATGCCGGCCTGTGGCGTCAGAGGCCGGCCGGCGATGGTCTCGCCGTCCCCGGGGCCGACCACCGATACGGCGGGGCCGGACCGCGGCTCGCTGGTATCTGCTTCTTCGGTCATGCCACAAGTGCACGGCCAAGGCCCCACGGCCGTCCAAGACCCATTCCGCAACCCCGATATCTGGTGGGTATCGTTGCAGCGTGGAGCTACGGACCTTGCGCTACTTCGTGGCCGTCGCCGAGGAACTCCACTTCGGCCGGGCCGCCACCCGACTGCACATGAGCCAGCCGCCGTTGAGCCGGGCGATCAAGCAGTTGGAGGCCGACGTCGGGGCCCTGCTGTTCTCCCGCTCGGCCGCCGGCGTCACGCTCACCCCGGTCGGTACGATGCTGCTCGACGAGGCGCGGGCACTGCTCGACCATGCCGACCGGGTCCGCCTCCGCGTGAGCGCGGCGGCCGGCGTCGCCACCATCACCGTCGGCATCCTGGGCGACGGCACCGACCCGGCAGCGGCCAGGCTGGCGGCCGCATACCGCCGACGCCACCCCGGCGTCGACATCCGCATCCGCGACACCGACCTGACCGACCCGACCTGCGGGCTGCGCACCGGGCTGGTCGATGTCGCCCTGACCCGGGCGCCGTTCGACGAGACTGCCCTGACAGTGCGTGAGCTGCGGGCAGATCCGGTCGGCGTGGTCCTGCGCGCCGACGATCCGCTGGCCCACCACGACCGACTGCGGCTCGCCGACCTGAACGACCGCCGCTGGTTCCAGTTCCCGCAGGGGACCGACCGCGTCTGGCAGGCGTACTGGAACGGCGGCAGATCGCGCGAGGGCCCAGTGGTACGCGCCGTCCAGGAATGCCTGCAGGCCGTGCTGTGGAACGGCACGGTCGGCCTGGCCCCGCTCGGACACGACCTGCACGCGGAGCTGGCCGTGGTGCCGCTGACCGACATGGCGCCGAGCCGAGTGGTGGCGGTGTGGAACAAGGGTGACACCAACCCGTTGATCCGATCCTTCATCGAGACCGCGACGGCCGCGTACCGAGACTGAGCGCCGGCAGTCAGCGGGTCCGCGGACCGCAGCCCCCGAGCGGATCGGGTGGGCTACCTCGGGCTGATCGTGACCCTGTAGGTGGCTCCGGCCCTGCCGTGGGTGCGCACGGTGACGGTCTGGCCGTGGTCGCCCCAACTGGCCCTGCTGCCTTGGACATCGACGCGGTAGCCGCCTGGGTACGTGTCCCTGGGCACGGTGATCCGAGTGGGTCCCTTCGCGTTGTCGCGGGTGCGGAAGGTGAGTGTGTAGGCGCGTGTAGCCGGGTCGTACGCGAACTTGAGCGGGTCACCCGCGACGGCCCGCGCGTACGGCTGGACGAGCAACTGGGCGTTGGGCTTTGCGGCGCCCGTCTGGTCGAGGAAGCAGTAGCCGCCGCCCCGGCACCACTGCCACCACGTCCAGCCGCTGGAGAAGCGGTCCAGGGAGGCCGTCATATCGGTGACGAACCGGCTTGCGTGCGGAACGTAGGGGTTGCCGCCCCACTCACCCACGATCACCGGCATGCGGTGACGGGTCGGGTAGTCGCTGATCGCGGCCTCGTAGGCGGGGATGAAGGTGCCGTTGGGGTCGTAGTCGGCGCCCGTTTCCATCGCGGTCTCGTAGAAGTGCGGCGCGTAGCCGGCATGCGGGTCGTCGATGTGGCCCATCTGGGTGGGGACGCCGACACCGACGATGACGGTGGGTTCGACGAACACCCACGACCTGTGGTCGACCAGGCGGATCGCCTGGGCAAGGCGGTTCCACAGCTCGGTCAGCTCGGTGGCCTCGAAACGGGCCGCGGCGGCCGGCAGGTCTTCGCCTTCGAGGAACTTCGCGAACGGCTCATTCATCAGGTCGTAGCCGAGCAGCGCCGGGTGCCTGCCCAGGGCCGAGGCGACCGTCATCCACATGCGCGCGTGCGCGGCGCGGAGGTCGGCGTCCTTGTACAGGTGGTCAAAGGCGGTCTGTACGGATGGCTCGAAGTACTCGGAGAACCAGTCGTCGGGGAGGTGCGTGAACGGCAGCCCCTCGTCGCGGGTGGCCCAGTCGGGGACGCCGCGGGAGTCGAAGTGGGGGCCGTATACATCCTGGTGGGCGTCGAGGATGACCTTGATGCGGTAGCGGTCGGCCCAGTCGAGGACGCGGCGCATCTTGGTGAGGTAGCCGCTGTCGTAGTGCCCGAGGGTGGGTTCGAGGTCGTCCCAGAAGAACGCGAGGCGCGCGAGGTTGAAGCCCCGGGCGGCCATGTCTTTGAGGTCGCTCTCGTGGATGCCGGCGAATGCCTTGGCGCCTCGGCTGCTCTTGTCGGCGAGGTTGAAGCCGCGCCACTGGAGCGCGCGGCCTTGGTCGTCGGCGATGAAGGTGCGGTCACCGACCGTGACCCGGTCGGGGGAGCGGTCGAGGTGGGCCTGGGCCTGCGCGGGGAGAACGCCGAGCAGGAGGGCGGCCACGGCGAGGGCGGCGGGGACGACGCGCGAGGTCAAGCGCATGCAGGAGACCCTTTCGAGGATGACTGCTTGGGCGGCGTGCTCCTGGCCGGTCGGATGCTACTGGCGGGTGGGTGAAGTTCACAGAAGTGCGCGGGAGTTGGCGGAGCTTCCTTCTTCAAGGGCTTCCCCGCGTCATCGCCGGGGGGATTCCTCGGGTTCTTCGCGGCGCCCGGCCCGCGCCAACCACCTCAAACCCAGCTACCTGCACGGCTTCCTCACCGGCTCGCCGAACTGGTTGGGCAAACCCGCCTCTCAGTCAAGATCGCTGGATTGTCCTGTGGGCGGCGGCTTTCGGGCAATTGCGGTCGAGCAGGGCTGAAGCCCCGGAGTGAGTTCCGGGGCTTCAGCCTGACGCGGCTGTGCGGTGAGGGTGCCGCGACCATGAGGTGAGGGGCCGCCGATGGAGTCGGGGGCCTGTCGGTCAGGTGGTTGGTTGTGCCGGAGGCTGCGGCGTCGGACGGGCGGTTGCCGGGCCCGGGGTGGCGGCGCAGGCGCCGGTTGCGCAGGCGGTGAGCCAGGAGTCGAAGTCGGCGTCGTAGCGGGTGCCGATGTCGGTGTGGTAGACGGCGTAGCCGCCGGTGTAGTCGCCGGTCCGGAAGTGCTCAAGCATGGTGGCGACGTCCGCGGGGTGCTTCTCGACCATGTAGCGGGCGGCGAGGTAGCCCCAGGCGTAGGTGCGGGTCACGTTGCTGTTGGCGTAGGTGGTCTGGAAGAGCGTGCTCAGCGCGTAGGTGTGCTTGCCGGCTTCGGTGACCGCCTCGTCGTCGGTGATACCGCGGTAGCTGTACGAGACATACTCGGCAAGGCCCTCGATCCACCACACGTCGGGGACCGCGGTCTGCTGGCCGAAGTCGCCCTTCATGTCGTCACGGGCGTCGAGATAGTGCGTGTACTCGTGGTTGAGGTTCCAGATCCGGGCCGGGAAGCCGTCGTCCGAGCTCTTCTGGTACATGAGGGAGGTGGGCTGGTTGTCGGGTCGGGTCGGGTCCCCGACCAGGGTGATGCCGCCGTTGTTGGTGTCGACGCCGAAGAGGGCACCGGCGTAGGTCTGGTAGTCGCCTCGGCTGCCGAACACCACGAGCTGGACGGTTGATTCGTACTGGTCGGGTATCGGGCCGTTGTCCTTCACCAGGCCGTGGAAGTACGGGTCCTGGCCCAGGATGCTGGCGCAGGTGGCCTCAAGCTCTTCGGGCGTGAGCGACTGCGCCTTGATGGTGTGTGTGGTGTCGCAGGTGTGGGTGATCGGCAGCGCGGCCTTGGTCAGCTGGTCGGACAGGTCGCAGACGCCGAAGTACGCGCAGTTCGCTTTGTCGTAGGCGTCGGCCTGGGAAGCGACGGTGACCCACAGGGGCGCGGTCGGACCGTTGATCTTCGAGGCGTCCAGCAGACCCTTCATCAGCGGCCGGACCTTGTCCTGGAGGGCCGGGTGTTCGACGTACCGCGCGACGTTCATCCCGGCGTTGGAGTCCAGGTAGGAATTGTCGGTGCCGAGCAGGTCCAGGTGGTTGAGCGCGAAGGTGTTGAGGGTGTCGATGATGCTCGGATCGGCGGTGACCGCGGTGACGTAGTCGGGGTTCCAGTTTCCGCGCCAGAGCGGGGTGTAGACGTCGTTGACGGCGGCCAGCATGCTGGGGATGGCGTCGTAGGAGCTGTTGTAGCCGCTGAGCACCTGCCGGTAGGTGCTCAGGTAGCGGGCCTGGTCGTCGGCGCTGTCCGTGAGGATGATGACCTCGCCCAGGACATCGCCGTTGTCCGAAGTGACGTCCTTGGAGTGCGAGGTGGCGAGGAAGGCGTCCAGGCCGCCTTCGGTGGCCGCGGCCAGGGTCGGGCCGTAGCTGCCGACATCGTCCGGATGGTTGGACTGCACGTAATAGCCGGCGCGGAGGAACAGCACGAGCTGCCATATGTGGTCCGAGTTGTCACCGGGGTACGTCGCCGCCGAGCCCCGGAAGGCGTCGGCGACGGTGACCATCTGGTCCTCGCGAAAGACGTTGTACGCGTCTTTGCCGGTGACGCTGAACAGGGTGTTGACGCAGTCCGTGGTCGAGGCCTTGACGAACGTGACCAGCTCGGATCCGGTCCGGCTGCCGAAGTCGGACGGGCTGCAGGAGGCCGCCGCACCGTGCTTCGCGCCGTGCTCCGCGCCGTGGTGCCGTCCCGCAGCAGTCGAAGAAATGGGGGGATTCTTCGCGCTGAGCGGGGGGAGCTGGGCGATGTCGAGTGGTCGGCCCTGCAGCGCGGGCCGTTCGTTGGCGCCGACCGCCGAGCCGGTCGGCGGTACGGGGTGGAGGGGGGTCCGGGACGCGGTGACGGCCCGGGCGGTCGCCGGTGAGCGTGGCGCCGCCAGTGCCGGCGCGGAGAGCAGACCGGCCGTGGCAACGCAGGCGGCCAGTCCGCCGACCACATATCTGGGCAGGGGGAAGCGGTAGCGCATCCATGCTCCTTCGTGGACAGATGCGCCTCGGGATCGTGCTGAGGCGTGAGTGGCACCGTCTCAGCGCACACGGACCGCCGACAATAAGGTGTGACATAGCACCTGAAGGGGATGTGGCATAACATCCGGCCCGCGGTGGCGTCGGCGGTCGTGCGGGCGGTGGCGTCGGCCGTGGTGCGGGTGGTGCTGCGGGCGGTGGATCGATGGCGGTTCCGTACGGCCCGGTTGACCGGCGACCAGTTGGCCCCGGGCGGGGGGCGGGCTCCGAGCCGAGCGCTATGGCTTGGCCACGCTCCAGGTCCGGGAGGCCCATGTCCGGAAGTGCGGAGACTGTGCGATGAGGGCCCGGTAGGCCTCGGTGGCGGAGCCGAAGAGGGTGTCCGCCAGCTCGTCGGCCAGACCCTTGCGTCGCCAGGCCAGCACATAGCGGCACCACAGCGGAGCGCCGACCAAGGGTCTGACGAGGACACCGGGGACCGGGCGGAGCGTCGCCTGCACGATGGAGATACCGATGCCTTCGGCGATCATGTTCTGTAACTGCTGCTGGTCGCCCAGGAATTCATGGACCGCCGCCGGGGCGAATCCGGCCGCCCGGCAGGCCGCGTAGAACACTCCCGGCCAGCCGGCCCCGTCGTCCGGAGTCAGAAACCACGCGTCGTCGGCCAGGTCGGCGAGCGCCACCTCCCGGCAGTACCGGAGCCGGTGCCCGGCAGGCAGGGCGACGAAGGACGGCTCGGTAACGATCCCGCGGTGCGCCACGGCTGCCGAGTGCCGCAGTTCCCGTCCGGGGTAGTCCGCGGCGATCGCGGCGTCCACCGCACCGTGCTCCAGGAGTTCGACGATCTCCGAGGACGGATACACGCTGCTCAACGTGAGCGCGACATCGGGGAGCCGGCTCCGGAGCCGGCTGAGCATGCCGGCCAGGACCGGTGAGTTGGTCGCGGCCAGGCGGAGGCGCCGGCGCGTTCCCGTACCGCCTGTGGCCGGCCGGCGCCCTATCGCGGCCGCGCGGGCGAGCACGTCGCGGGCCTGGGCCAGAACCTCCGTGCCGTAGCGCGTCAGCTCCACGCCCGAGGTGTTCCGCTCGAACAGCGGATGGCCGAAGTACTGCTCAATCCGGTGCAGTTGGGTGCTCATGGCCGGCTGCGAGTACCCCAGGTCCGAGGCGGCCCGGCCCACGCTCCCGGCATCGGCGATCGCGCACAGCACTCTGAGGTGCCGAAGCTCCAGGTCCATGCCCGCATTCCTCCCGTCCGCTGCTCCTGCCCGAACCGTCCGGGGCCACCGCGGGCGGCCGCCGGGCACGCGGCCCTCGTCCGGCAGTCCGGTGCGGTTCGGTGCAGTCCGGTGGCAGTCTGCTGCAGTCCGGCGTGGAAGCCCACCTCATCGGGCTCGGCCCGCTCGCGCGAGGGTGTGGGGTGGGGGACGGCCGGAAGGCGTCGGGGATCTCGGAGTGGTCGGGAAGCGACGAGTGTGCCGGGGCTCCCACCGTGGCGCGGCTGTGCCCGGGGGCGGCCAGTGCGGCCCGGGCCTGTGGCCGCCCCCTGCACCGACCCTTCAGTCCGCGGTGAGGGTCCCGCTGGCTTCGACCAGGACCTTTCTGCCGTCCTGACCGGTCATCACGAGCCGCGGCAGCCAAGGCCCCTTACGGTCGTAGGCATGGGTGACGGCCGCTTCGCTCGTCTCCCGCTGTGTACCGTCGCCGAAGTACCAGTGGTAGCGGTACCCGGCGGAGGGCGGCTTTCCGTTCACCGTCACCGACATGCGCACCGCACCGCCGGCGGGCGCGTTCTCCGGGACGTTCAGCTGCGCCCTGGGGCCCTGCCGGGGGAGGTGGAACCACTCGCGGACCCACGGGTTGAGGAGAAAGGCGTCGGCGTACTGCCGGGCGCCCTCGATGTCGGGGTGGGCGACGGCCGCGGTCAGACACTGCGCCGGAGTCGCGCTGAGCTCGGGGCAGGCCCGGGTGCGCAGCGGGAACGCCGGGTCGCTCACCGGAGTGCCCCAGACCTTGGAGTCCCGGGCGAGAACGGCGTTGTCCACCGTGAACAGTCCGTCGGCCGCGACCGCGTACGGACCGTCCGTGGACGTCTTGTTGGCCGCGGCCGCCGCTTGGTGGTAGGCGGCGTTGGCCAGTTGTGTGTACTGCTCGTAGCGTTCGGCCACTCTGCCGAGGGCTCCCCTGCAGGAAAGCAGCCGCGTCCCGGCGACTCCCGGGGTCGAACAGGTCCGCACCGGGATCGGAGAGCTGCTGCGGCTCAGCGCGTAGTAGAAATCGGCCACGATCACCTTCGGCCGCCCCGGCAGGGAGTGGGCCTTCTCGATCGCCGCCTGCATCCCGCGTCCGCCGTATCCGACCTTCGCGCCGCTGAAGTAGGGGACGTCCTTGGCCGGGTTCTCCGGTGCCGCGCCGATGCCGGAGCACTCGCGCTGCACTGCTTCGGGCAGGTTCTGCGAGCCGGGGGTGATGCCGACGCCTATGCCGAAGAAGGGATCGAGGTCGTTGATGCACCCGTTGATCACGACCAGATCGAGACCGTAGCCGCCCGCCCGTGCCTGCGCGCCCGCCTTTTCCAGTTGGCAGAACACATCCGGCGTTTGCTGGGTGACCTCACCGAACTCCATCTCCCCGTCGCCGTCCGGGTCCTGCTTCTCCGTCGTGCGCAGACAGGCCGCGTCGTCGTTGCCTGCGGGCAGCTCGGGCGCGTCGAGCACCGCGCCGGAGATCGAGTAGTCCATGTTCTGGTGGCCCCGTCCGGTCTCCCGGCCGAGCAACTGGCCCGTCAGATAAGGAAACTTCTGGTCGTGGTCCAGGCCCTGGCCCCAGACCACGGAGTCACCGACGGACGCCACCCGCACCGGATCGCACCCCTGGCGCACCGTGTCCCGCCAGACCTTGCCGTAGTGGCCGGAGGCATGACCCCCGGACGAGGCGGTGAGGCGGGCGTCGACCTGTAAAGCGGTCTCGGCTGCGGGCACCCGGTCGGAGGGGATGCTGAACTCGGCCGTGCCGACAGGGGCAGTCATGGCGAGGCGCCCGCCGGCCAGCTGCTTCTCACCGGCGCGGACGCGCCACTCCACGGTGGCTCCGGCCTTCGCCGCGGCGGGGTCGTAGACCTCCACCCGGCCGTGCACGGCTCCGCTGCACACCGGATTCGGCGTCAGGTCCACGTCGAGGACGAGAGGGAACGCCGATCCCGGCAAGGCGCTGGTCTGTGCCGCGGCGGGCAGCCCGCCGAGGAGCTGGCCGAGGAGTACGGCGGCCGCAGCGGCCGCAGCGGCCGCCGCGAAACGCCTTGCCGCGGATCGCTTCGCCGCGGATCGCCTCGCCGCGAAACGCCTCACCGGGAGCGGGCGACGGAACGCCTCCGGCCCGCCGGGAACGGAATCCGTGCCGGTGCCCGCCCGTCTGGGCACCACCCATCGTGACCATGCTGATGCCACGCCAACTCCCCTGATATCGCTGCCATTTCGGTCCGTGCGGAATCCACAGTGCCCCGCACCGGTAGGGATGATGGCAGCCGGGAGAGCGATATGGACCGCGGACGGGGCCCCTGCTGAGTGAAAGTGATCACTTACCTGCAGTTACGGCCGGGGCGTGCGCGGTGGCGCCGGCGGCATGGTCCTTCCCGGGGGCGGGCACTCCGGGCGGCAGTCGTGCCGTGTTGTGTCGTGTCGGGTGGCCCGGGCCGGAGGTGCGGCTCGCGGCGGGTGGGTGCGTGTGGGTCACGCGCCGGGAGCGCCGGCTCGCAGTCCGTCCATGACCAGGTCCAGGAGCCGTCCGGCGCGCGACTGCCAGTCGCCGTGGGGGTCGATCTGCCAGAGGCCGGCGATGGCGAGCACGAAGTCGTCGGGGGTCACTCCCGGGCGGATGGTTCCGGCTTCCTCGTTCGCCTGCAGCAGGAGGGCGACGGCTGAGGTGACGGGGCCGTGCCCCAGACCGGCCAGGGCATTCTGCCGGCTGGTGGCCCTGCGCATCGCGTCGGCCAGGCCGGCTTTGGCCATGGCGTACTGGGCGAGGCGGTCCATCCACTCCCGCAGGGCCTGGTCGGGTGTGCGGGTCTCCAGCAACTGGGCCGCGGTGTCGGCGACCTGCTGGACCTCGTAGCGGTAGACCTCCAGGACCAGTGACTCGCGGTTGGGGAAGTGGCGGTAGAAGGTCCCCTGCCCGACGCATGCTTTCTTCGCGATGGAGCTCAGCGGGGCATCGGCCGAGTGCGTCAGCTCCTCCAGCGCCACTTCGAGGATGCGGTCGCGATTCCGTTGCGCGTCCGAGCGCAGGGGCGCGTCCTTCTTCTGCTGCACTCGTCCTCCTTCCGGAAAACAGCGAGGGCCGCTCTTGCTAACCGGACAGTTGTCCGGTACGTTACGAGGGTAATGGACAGTTGTCCGCTTAGGTCCACCATAGCGGCAGATGCGGCCGGTGTGGGCGACCGGTGACAGCTGTGACCTGCCTACCGTCCAGCGCCTTCGCCGTCGGTGCTCCGAGCCGGCGTCGCTACGCGCCCCGCCGTCTCTTCCTCCACCGTCTTCCGAACTGTCCCCGGGATCCTCGGTCGTCCGGCACTCCCGCTCCCGGGGGCGGGGAACGCTCGGCCTCCGGGCCGGGCCACGTCGGCATCAGGGCCCCGCGCCCCGACGCCCACCGCGCCTCCCAAACGCGAAAGAAGGCTGACCATGGCCCTATCGACGTCCAGCGCCATCACCCTCAACATCAACGGCGAGAAACACACGCTGCCCGTCGACCACCGCACCACGCTGCTCGACGCACTGCGCGAGCACCTGGACCTGACAGGTACCAAGAAGGGCTGTGACCACGGCCAGTGCGGGGCCTGTACGGTGCTGCTCGGCGGGCGCCGGGCCGTCGCGTGCCTGCAGCTCGCGGTGGCCGCCGAGGGGCGCGTGATCACCACCATCGAGGGCGTGGCGGAGGGCGAGCGGCTGCATCCGGTGCAGCAGGCGTTCCTCGACCTGGACGGCTACCAATGCGGCTACTGCACACCGGGCCAGATCTGCTCGGCGATCGCGGTGATCGAGGAGCATGCGGCGGGCTGGCCGAGTGCCGTGAGCGCGGACGTACGGCCCGAGGCGGGAGTGCCGCCGCTCACCGCTGATGAGATCCGGGAGCGGATGAGCGGCAACCTGTGCCGCTGTGGCGCCTATGTGTCGATCGTGCAGGCGGTCGCGCAGGCGGCACAGGCCGGCGCGACGCCGTCCCCTCCCGGACCGCGGCAGGAAAGCGGCCCCTCCACGGCTGCCGGCACGGACGGCGCGGAGGTGACGGCATGAGGGAGTTCGGCTATCAGCGCGTGTTCGACGTCCCCGGTGCGGTCGCCCTGCTCGGCACCGATCCCGAGGCACGTGCGCTCGGCGGCGGCACCAATCTCGTCGACCTGATGAAGGCCGGGGTGGAACGCCCCGCGCTGCTCGTCGATGTACGGGAACTCCCCCTCGACCGGATCGAGGCCGGGGACGGCGGCGGTCTGCGCATCGGCGCGACCGTCACCAACAGCGAGCTCGCCGCCCATCCCGAAGTGCGGCGCCACTACCCGGCGTTGGCGCAGGCCGTCCTGTCCGGTGCCTCGGGGCAGTTGCGCAATATGGCCACGGTCGGCGGGAATCTGCTCCAGCGCACCCGCTGTGGCTACTTCACCGACGCGTCCAAGCCGTGCAACAAGCGGGACCCCGGCAGCGGCTGTCCCGCCATCGAGGGCGAACACCACAACCACGCGATCCTGGGCGCCTCCGCGCACTGTGTGGCCATCCACCCGTCGGACATGGGGGTGGCCCTCGCCGCCTTCGATGCCGTCGTCCGGTACGAAACGGTGGACGGGCCGGCGGAGCTGCCGCTGACGGAGTTCTATCGTCCCGTTGGCGCGACCCCGCACCTGGAGACGGCGCTGCCGCCCGGCGCGCTGATCACCGGGATCACCCTGCCGCCGGCCCCCGTTGCCGCCGTCTCCCGTTACCGGAAGGTGCGCGAGCGTGCGTCGTACGCGTTTGCGATCGGCTCGATCGCCGCCGCCCTCGACGTCCGGGACGGAGCCGTCCGCGAGGTCCGCCTCGCCTTCGGGGCGGTGGCGTCCCGGCCGTGGCGGGCCAGGGAAGCCGAGCGGGTGCTGACCGGGGGACAGGCGAGCGCCGACGCCTTCGCCGCCGCCGCGGATGCCGAACTGTCGGCCGCCCGGACGCTGCCCCACAACGGATACAAGGTGAACCTGATGCGCAACCTCGTCGTGGCCGTGCTGACCGAACTCGCCGAGGAGGCCGCCCGATGACCACGACGACGGAAAGCCTCGCGGTGACGCGGGCCTCGGGCACCGCCCACACCCGGCTGGAGGGCCGGGACAAGGTCACCGGGGCGGCACGCTACGCGGGTGAGGTCCCCTTCGACGAACTCGCCCACGGCTGGCTGGTGTTGTCCACCATTGCCCGTGGCCGCATCCGCTCCGTGGAGTCCGGCCCCGTACTTGCCATGCCCGGTGTCCTCACCGTGCTGCACCACGGCAACGCCCCGCGGGTCAACGGGGACTACGCCAATGCCTTCGGGACGGCCGAGCCGATCCTTCAGGTCTTCCAGCACGACCGTGTGCCGCACGCCGGCTGGCCGGTCGCGCTGGTCGTCGCCGAAACCTCCGAGCAGGCCAGGGAAGCCGCCGAAACGCTGGTGGTCCACTACGACGAGGAGCCGCACGACATCGGCTTCTTCCCCGGACGCCCGGGCGTGCGCACGCCGGATGGTTCCCCCGGGACGCCGACGGAGACGCAGAAGGGGGACCTGGCAGCCGAACTCGCCGCGTCCTCCGTGGTCGTGGATGCGGAATACACCACACCGGAAGAACACCACAGCCCGTTGGAGCCGCATGCCGCGATGGCGCGCTGGGACAGCGGCCGGCTCGAAGTCATCGACTCCAACCAGGGCAGCAGGTTCGTGTCGGAGGAGCTTGCGAAGCTGTTCTCGCTCGACCCCGCCTCGGTACGGGTGCGGTCCGAGCACGTCGGCGGCGCCTTCGGAGCCAAGGCGACCCGTCCGCATGTGGTGCTCGCCGCCATGGCGGCAACCGTTCTCCACCGCCCGGTCCGGGTCGTACTGACCCGACGGCAGATGTTCTCCGTCACCGGCTACCGAAGCCCCACGGTGCAGCGGGTCAGACTCGGCGCCGACGCCGACGGACGGCTGCGCGCCTTCGACCACCAGGCGCAGTGCCTCACCTCGACCGTGCACGAATTCGTCGAACGGAGCGCGCAGTTCGGCCGGGTGATGTACGACGCGGACGCGCACCACACCGTCGACCGTGTCGTCCCGCTCGATGTGCCGACACCGAGCTGGATGCGTGCCCCGGGCAAGGCCCCGGGCTCCTTCGCCCTGGAGTCCGCGCTCGACGAGCTCGCCGAGAAGTGCGGTATGGACCCGATCGCGCTGCGGGCACGCAATGAACCGGAGGCGGGACCGCTCTCCGGTCTGCCGTTCAGCAGCCGCAATCTGCTCGCCTGCTTCCAGGAGGGCGCCGCACGCTTCGGCTGGGCGGACCGGGACCCGCGTCCCGGCACCCGCCGCGAAGGACGCTGGCTGCTGGGCACCGGCACGGCTGCGGCCACCTTCCCCGCGGGGGCCGCCCCGTCCACGGCTGCGGTGACGGCCGAGGCGGACGGCACGTTCACCGTACGGATCACCGCGGCGGATGTCGGGACCGGCGCACGGACCGCGCTGGCTCTGATCGCCGCGGACGCACTGGGGGTGGAACCGGCGCGCATACGTATGAAGATCGCGGACAGCGACTTCGGCCCCGCGATGGTCGCCGGCGGTTCGATGGGCACCCGCTCCTGGGGCTGGGCGATCACGGTCGCGGTGCGCGAGCTGAAGGAACAGCTGGCGCCGGGCGGGGTCATCCCGCCGCAAGGGATCACGGCACGGGCGGACACCGGCGAGGCCATCGGCGCGCTGGCGAAGAAGGAACGGCACTCCTACGGGGCGCAGTTCGCCGAAGTCGCGGTGGATGTCACCAGCGGCGAGGTACGCGTGCGACGGATGCTCGGCATCTTCGCCGCGGGCCGGATCATCAACCCGCTGACCGCGCGCAGCCAATTCATCGGCGGTATGACCTGGGGCCTTTCCATGGCGCTGCACGAGGAGGCGGTCAGGGATCCGGCGTCCGGCGGCCATGTCGGCGCCGACCTCGCGGGCTATCACTTCGCCGCGCACGCCGACGTACCGCCCATCGAAGCGGACTGGGTGGACGACCCGGACGAAGACGACCCGGTCGGAATCAAGGGCATCGGCGAGATCGGGATCGTGGGAGCCGCGGCGGCCATCGCCAACGCGGTCTGGCACGCGACCGGTGTACGTCACCGGAACCTGCCGATCCGTCCGGACCGTGTCCTGCTGGCGGGAGTCGGGACCGGGAACAGCGGGACCGGGAACAGCGGGACCGGGAACAGCGGAACCGGGAACAGCGGGACCGGCTGAGCCCCCAGGGACGTCCGGGTCCAGCTCCTGTCCTGTACGGGCGTCCGGGTCCGGCTTGTGTCCTGTACGGGCGCCCGGGTTCGGTCCCGTCACCTACGGACGTCCGGGCTCGATGACATCCGCCGGCTCCGTAACGGGCCTTCGTACAGTGCCTGCACACCAGGAGGAGAACCGAGATGCTGGACCTCGCCGACGAGTTGAACCGATGGATGACGGAGGGGCGGGACTTCGCCGTCGCCACCGTCGTGGCCGTCGCCGGCAGCGCGCCGCGCAGCCCGGGCGCTGCCCTCGCCGTCGACAGCCGGGGTGTGGCCCTCGGATCCGTCTCCGGCGGGTGTGTGGAAGCAGCGGTGTACGACCTGTGCACCCGGGCACTCCGGGACGGCGGGACGGTCGTGGAGCAGTTCGGCCACAGCGCCGAGGACGCCTTCGCGGTGGGACTGACCTGCGGCGGGGCGATCGAGGTCCTGGTCACCCCGGTGCGGGCGGACACACCGGGCAGGAAGGTGTTCGCCGCGGCGCTGGCGGCCGCCGCCCGGGAGGAGCCGGCGGCAGTAGCCCGTGTGGCCCGGGGACCGGCCGAACTGCTCGGCAGAGCACTGCTCATACGCTCCGACGGCTCGTACGAAGGGGGACTCGACGGACATCCGGAGCTGGAGCGTGCGGCGGTGGCGGAGAGCCGCGCCATGCTGGACGCGGGGCGCACCGGTACGTTCGCGGTCCCGGAGTGCGGATCGCGCCGCGCGGCCGAGGTGACCCTGTTCGTCGAATCGAGCGTGCCGCCGCCCCGCATGATCGTCTTCGGCGCCATCGACTTCGCCGCGGCGCTGGTCCGTACGGGCAAGTTCCTCGGCTACCACGTGACCGTGTGCGACGCCCGCCCCGTCTTCGCCACCCGGGCCCGCTTCCCGGAGGCCGACGACATCGTGGTCGACTGGCCGCACCGCTACCTCCAGCGCACCGGGACCGACGGCCGTACGGTCCTGTGTGTGCTCACCCACGACGCCAAATTCGACATCCCCCTGCTGCAGGAGGCCCTGCGGCTGCCGGTTGCCTTCGTCGGCGCAATGGGCTCACGCCGTACTCACGAGGATCGCAACCGCAGACTCCGCGAAGTCGGCGTCACCGCCCCCGAACTGGCCCGCCTCCGCTCTCCGATCGGCCTCGACCTCGGCGCCCGCACCCCCGAGGAGACCGCACTCTCCATCGCCGCCGAGATCGTCGCGGCACGCCATGGCGGCACGGGCGCCCCGCTGACCGGCACCCGGACGCCGATTCACCAGGAGGAGAGGGAGAGGGGAGGTGGGTTGGCCGGAACACGGGTGGTGGCGTGACTCCGCGGGCACGGGCACGGGCACGGGACGGGCGCGGGGCGGGTGCGCGGGCTGGGTGCGGTGCCCCGCGTGCTGCCGATGGCCGTCGTAGGCGCCGAGTGGGCCCGGGGCCGGTGGCTTGAGGGGAGCTGTCCTCGACGAGGATGGTCTGTCCGCACGGGGAGGGAGAGTCGGAGTGACGATGGCGGAACAGGCGCGTGCATACGGGGAGGGCGAGGTTGCGGGTGAGGTAGTGGGCGAGGGCGTGACGGGGGAGGGCGTGACAGGCGGGGGCGTGACGGGTGAGACCGAGGGCGGGGGTGTCGGCGACTACGTGGCCGTTTGTCCTTTCACGCCGGAGCTGGTTGCGCAGATCGTGGGTCTTGCGGATGTCCGGTGGGAGGCGGAGGACTGGTGGGAGGCCTCCGAAGGGGCGATGCGGGAGCTGGGATGGCCGGACGACGCCGAGACCGAGCTGTCGTTCATGGCCCGGTGCGTCACGGGCTCCGGTCACCACATCTACGAGGGTGACCACGGTTTCGTGATGCCCTTCTGCATCAAGTACGACGTGGGCGCCGACCTTGCGTTCACGGACGACGAGTGGGGCGAACTGCCGGGCTGGACCAGCCGGCCGGGCGCAGGCCGTGCGGAGTTCCGTGCCCATTTCTCCGCCGCCGTCGACCAGTTCACCCGGCTGCTCGGACCGCCCGCGCTGGATGTGACCGTGGAGTCCCCGGAGCAGCCGGGTGGGTGGCGGTATGCGGGATGGCGCCGTGGCGGCAATGCCCTCCTTCTCGGTCAGGGGCCGGAACCCATCTCCTTTTACGGGGCCGAGGAAGCCCGGGTCTTCATCGGCCCGCTCCCCGCGGAGGGACGGTTTCCGCCGGCCGAGGGGCTGTGCGGGTTCGCTCAGTTCTGAGCCGACGGTGCCGGGTGCCGGAGCGCCGCGGTTCTGAGCCGACGGTGCCGGGTGCCGGTGCCCCACGGTCTGTGATGACCGTCACCCCGGAACTTCGTGCTGCGTGTCGACCGGATGCCGTGCGCCAGGCGTATGCGGGGGGAGACCGAAAAGAACCGGGGAGTGGCTGTTGACCGTCGAGGAGTTCGAAGAGTTTTACGCGCAGACGGTCGCCCGGCTGACCGGGCAGCTGTACGTGATGCTCGGCGATCAGCACGAGGCGCAGGACGTGGTGCAGGAGGCCTTCGCCAGGGGCTGGAGCCGGCGCCGTCAGCTCGACCGGAAAGGTCAGCCCGAGGCCTGGATCCGTACGGTCGCGTGGCGCCTGGCGGTGAGCCGTTGGCGCGTAAGGCGCCGTGCCGCGGATGCCTGGCAGCGAAGCGGCGCCCCGCCGCATGTCGAGGGCCCCGGGCCCGAATCGGTGGCCTTGGTGGAGGCGCTGCGGCAGCTGCCCGCCAATCAGCGGCGGACCATGACGCTGTACTACGTGTGTGACCTGACGGTGGAGCAGATCGCCGTCGAGACCGGGCTGTCCGCCAGCACCGTCAAGACTCACCTGGTCAGGGGCCGGACGGCACTCTCCCTTCGTCTGCAGGACCCGCGTATTGAGGAGGCACCCGGTGCCTGAACCCCATGACCTGCTGCGGTCGTTGTTCCAGGAAGCGGCCTCCGCCGGGCAGTCCCGGGCGCGTTGTGCACCGGTCGCGCTCGTCGCCCGGCGCGGGGAGCGGCTGCGCCGTCGTCGGATCGCCACGCTCGCCGCCGGCGCCTGCCTGGTCTTCGCCGGTACCGGTGCGGCCGCGGCCGCACTGCTGCCCGGCGGCCCTGGTTCCGCTGTCCCGGCCGTCACCCCGTCTCCCTCCCGGCCGAGCCCCCTCCCGAAACCGGTACCGACGTCGCCCCGCAGCACGTCGTCGGCGACCGGTGCGCCCGTTCCCGGCCGGACCGCACCGGGCACACAGCCCGCCACCGCGCCGCCCCGGACCGGCCAAGGAGCCCCGGGGCCGTCCGCCACCGCCACGCACGGCACGTCCCCTCCGTCCACCGCGCCACCGCGCTGACTTCGCACCCTGACCCGGCGGTCCGGCCGCCGGGCGGTCCCGCACGCCCGAAACCACCGCAGGAGCTCCCGTTATGCCCGCCTTGTCGCCCCGCCTGCGCCGGACGCGTCCGCCGCTCGCCACCAGCCCCGTTGCCGGACCACGGGCCCCCTCGGCGTCGGCGCGCACCGCCGGCACGACGATCCCGGGCAACACCGCGCCCCGGGGCGGTACGACGATCCCGGGCAACACCGCGCCCCCGGTCGGTACGACGACCCCGGGCGGCACGGCGGCCCCGGGCGGTGGCACAGCAGGCGACGTCGGCCCGGCAGGCGACGCCGACGCGGCAGGCCGCTCTCGTCCGGTCCGCCCGCGGGCGCCGGTATCCCGCCGACGACGCTATGTCCCCGGGCCTGCTGACCGCGAGGTGCTGTGGCTGTATCTGCTGACCCGGGCCGGGATCTGGACCACCGCCTACTGCACCCGGTGGCTGTTTCCCGACGACCGTGCGACCCATCACGCCGCCGCCTTCCTCAAGCCGTGGCAGCGCTGGGACTGGGGGCACTTCCTGCACATCGCCCGCGAGGGCTACTTCCCCGGTCAGGCCGGGCCGTGGACGAACGGCTGGGACAACAGAGAAGCCTTCTTCCCCGGCTTCCCCCTCCTCCTGCGGGCCGTCCACACCGTCGTCCCGCACTGGGCCACCGCAGGCCTGCTGATCTCCTTCGTCTCCGGCGCCGTTGCCGTCCTGGCACTCGCCCGGATCGCCCGGCTGCACCTGCCCGACGAGCGCGCCGGGTGGCGCGCCGTCCTCTTCCTGCTGCTCTCACCGTGCGCGATATTCCTGGCGGCGGGGTACACCGAAGCGCTCTTCCTCGCGCTCGCCCTGCCGGCCTGGCTCGCCGCCCAGCGGCAGAACTGGCCCGCCGCGGCCGCCATGGCCGCGCTGGCCGGCGCCGTCCGGGTCAGCGGCCTCTTCCTCGCCGCCGCCCTCGCCGTCCACTTCGCCGTCACCGTCCGCACCCGCCGGCAGTGGCGATCACTGCCGTGGCTGGCGCTTCCCGCACTGCCGCCCGTCGTCTACAGCGCGTATCTCCGGATGCACACCGGTGACTGGATGGCCTGGAAGCACGCCGAAGAACGCGGCTGGTACCGCGACTTCCACGCCCCCTGGGAAGCCTGGCGGAACACCTGGCATGCCGCCTTCGCCGAGTCACTGCCCACCGGGTACGCCCTGATGTCCCAGGCCGAACTCCTCGCCATGGTCGTCGGCCTGCTGCTCTTCGGGTTGCTGGTCCGGCGGCGCCGCTGGCCGGAGGCCGTCTACGTCGGCTTCAGCCTGTGGGCCCTGGGCACCTCGTACTGGTACACCTCCATCCCCCGCGCCACCCTCCTGTGGTGGCCCCTGTGGGTACTCCTGGCCGGATGGAGCCTGCGCACTCCGCGCGTGACAACCGTGTACGTCTGCCTCGCGGCGCCGCTGATGACGGTCTTCGCCCTCACCTTCCTGTCCGGGCGGTGGGCCGGGTGACACCCCCGCCGGACGAACCCCGCCAGATGCCCCCGGGCGAACCCCGCCGGATGCCCCCGGGGGAGCCCCGCCGGATGCCCTCGGGCGAACCCGGCTGATAGCCGCCGCCCCGGACCGGGCAGGGATCCGGTCATGACCGTCCTCGTCGGAACGTCCGGCTGGCAGTACAAGGACTGGCGCGGCGTCCTCTACCCGCACGACCAGCCGCAGCGGCTGTGGCTAGAGGAGTACGCGCGGCAGTTCGCCACCGTCGAAAGCAATGCCGCCTTCTACCGGCTGCCCGAGGAGAAGACCTTCGCCTCCTGGCGGGAACGCACCCCCGAAGGGTTCGTGATGTCCGTCAAGGCGAGCCGCTATCTGACGCACATCAAGCGGCTGCGGGATCCGCAGGAGCCGGTCGGGCGGCTGATGTCGCGCGCCGCCGCCCTGGGCCCCCGGCTCGGGCCCGTCCTGCTCCAACTGCCGCCCACGCTGGCCGCGGACGCCGGGCTGCTCGATGCCTGCCTCGGCTGCTTCCCGGCCGGTACCCGAGTGGCGGTCGAGCCCCGCCACACCTCGTGGTGGACCCCGCAGATCCGCACCGTGCTGGAGCACCGGGGTGCCGCACTGTGCTGGGCGGACCGTGGCTCGCGGCCCGTGACGCCCCTCTGGCGTACGGCCGACTGGGGGTATCTGCGCTTCCACGGGGGCCGTGCGGAACCCGGGCCCCGCTACGGCAGGCAGGCGCTCACCACCTGGGCACGACGGATCGCCGACACCTGGGCGGAACGGGCCGACGTCTACGCCTACTTCAACAACGACACGGGCGGGGCCGCCGTCCTCGACGCCGCCCACTTCGCCCGCGCCGTGTCGGCCACCGGACGCTCCGTGAGCCGTACGCCGTCCGGGCGTGGCTCCGCCCGCTGACCGCGGGGGCGGGATATATCTGCGCTCGTACCGCCGGGCGAGCGAACGAGGTGAAGCACGGATGATCCGCAGACGGGTGGTGGTCTCCGGAGACGTGCAGGGGGTGTTCTTCCGCGACACCTGCCGGCGTCTGGCCGACGAGCACGGAGCGGCCGGCTGGGTACGCAATCTCTCCGACGGGACGGTGGAGGCCGTGTTCGAGGGGGAGCCCGAGCACGTAAGGAAACTGGTGGCCTGGGCGCACGAGGGTCCCCCCATGGCGACCGTCAACACCGTGTCGGTCCATGAGGAAGAGCCGCAGGGACTCACGGGCTTCGAGGTCCGGCCGACGCCCGGCGGGTTCCAGGGAGGGTGACCACACCCCCCTGGCCGCCCCTTCAGCCCATGAGCGACGCCGCGTCCCAGCCGTGCGCTCGGCCGGTGCGGCTCCCCGGCGGGCGTCGGCGCAGTCGGCCGGTACAAGGGCGATTCCGGTGGCGCCGTCCAGCGATCCGGGGATGGGGCGGTCCGCGAAGACGGTGACGGCGTGGGTGCGGGCGGCAGAACCTTGGGTGGTGTGGCCGAAGGGAGTTCGCTCGTCGAATGCCGCGATGAGCTCCCGGGCGAGGGCGTCCGCGGCCGCCCACAACGCGGGGAGGGCCGCCGGGCCCGCCGGGCGTCGCGGGTGCGGGAGGTGCTGCGGCCGGTGGGCCCGGCGAAGACGGGAAAGAAGGAC
This sequence comes from Streptomyces sp. NPDC048516, assembly GCF_043199875.1. Lineage (NCBI taxonomy): Bacteria > Bacillati > Actinomycetota > Actinomycetes > Kitasatosporales > Streptomycetaceae > Streptomyces > Streptomyces sp. NPDC048516. The sequence continues at coordinate 49,785 of NZ_JBICWS010000001.1, forward strand.
TCCGCGGCATGGGAGCCCTCGGGCCCCCGGGAACCACTGCCTCCCGGCTGCGCCCGCGAACTGCTCCACCACCGTCAGGCCGGGCGAGCGTCGCACCTCGTCGCGGAAGGCCATGAGGTGCGGCGGGTCGTCGAGGTCGGCCGCGACGCGGTGGTCCGCCTTGGCGGAAATCAGAGGAAGTCGACCTCGGAGGTGAGCCGCACTCCGGTACGGCGCAGGACCTCCTGGAACACGATGTCGATGGCCCGGGTGAAAGCGGCGGCACTCGCCCCCTCCTCGGCGACCAGGGTGTAGTGCAGGGAGGAAATCCGTACGCCGGTGACGATCGGCCGGCGCAGCTCGAATCCGGCCTGCCGGATGAGCCAGCTCGCGCTGACCCGTATCGAGCCGTCGGGGAAACGGTTCACCGGTGCACGGCGCGCCCGCAGGTCGTCGGCCTGGGCGGGGGAGATCTCGGGGCTGAGGAACACGCTCCCGACCGAGCGGTCGTCGGTGCCACTGCACCCCAGCACCATGCCCTTGCTCTTGCGGACGGTGAGCACCGCCCGGGCCACCTCGTCGAGCGGCACCCTGCTCCCGACCGGCACATCGAGTGCGGCGGCGACCGTCCGGTAGGTGACCGGCGCGCTCAGCTCGGAGCGGCGCAGCGCGAACACCAGGCTCAGCACGGTCCAGCGGCGGGAGCGTTTGAAGACGCTGGTGCGGTGACCCAGGCCGCAGGCCGCGGCATCCATGGTCACCTTGCGGCGCAACGTCCAGTCCCATGCCGTCACTTCCACCAGGGTGTCGGCGGTCTCCTGACCGTACGCGCCGACATTCTGGACGGGGGTGGCGCCGGCGGTCCCGGGGATGCCCACCAGCATCTCCATGCCGGTCAGGCCCTCGGCGACGGTGGCGTCGACCAGATCCGCGAGCGGATGACCGGCCTGGACCTCGACCAGCACCCGCCCGTCGGCGGTGCTCCCGGCCATGCGTACGCCCTTGGTGTTCATCCGCAGCACGGCGCTGTCGCATCCGGCGTCGCCGACCAGGACGTTGCTTCCTTCGCCCAGGCAGACGGCCTCGCCGGGGAAGGTGCCGGCCAGCGCCACGAACTCGGGGAAGTCCGCGGGGTCGTACAGCTCGATGAGGGCCGCCGCCGGTCCGCCGATGCCCAGCGTGGTCAGCGGCGCGAGCGGCGCCTCGTGAGTGACTCGCATCTGTTCCTGTTTCTCCTGCTGCCGTTCCGGGTCCGGAGGCCCGCCACGGGTGAGGAACCGGCCCGGCCGGCCGGGGTGATCGGCGGGACGCTGTCCATGGTGATCACAACGGAGCCGGACCGGTACCGCACCGATGCGCCGAACATTGGCCGGAATGAGGGGCGGAGCGGTGTGCGGCGAGCCGGGAAAGGCAGGGGATAGGGCGAAAGGCCGCCAGAGGCCCCGGCGGCCGGCCGCTCCCGCACGAGCACGGCATCGGCCGTTCCCGCTCCCGCTCCCGTTCCCGCTCCCGCACGGCATCGGCCGGTCGTGCGGGAGCAGCCGGCACCGTGGAGCGCCGGTTCGGTGTGGCGTTACGAGACGATGTCCCGCAGGGGCTTGCCCTCCAGGTGGCCGAGGACATTCTGAACGGCGGCCAGCGCGATGCGGACCAGCGTCTCGCGGGTGACCCCCGCGACGTGCGGGGAGAGCACCACGTTCGGGGCCTTGAGCAGACGCAGGGCCGCCGTGGGCGGTTCGGGGTCGAAGACGTCGATACCGGCGCCGGCGAGGGTGCCGGCTGCCAGGGCATCCGCGAGAGCGTCCTGGTCGATCAGGGCGCCGCGGGCGGTATTGATCACAAAGGCGGTGGGCTTGAGGAGCGCCAGGCGCGCCGCGTCGAGCAGATGGCGGGTCCGCTCGGTGAGCGGGGCGTGCAGGGAGATGTAGTCGGAGGTGCGCAGCAGTTCGTCGAGACCGATATGACGGGCGCCGCCGAGGCGGGCCGCGGTCTCCGGGGCGACCGGCTTCGGCCCGGTGTAGACGATGTCCATGTCGAACGCGAGGGCGCGGCGGGCGACTTCCTCGCCGATGTGGCCGAGGCCGATGATGCCCAGAGTCTTGCCGGACAGTTCGGTGATGGACTGCTGCAGGCGCGGCAGCGCCCAGTCGGCCTCGGTGAGCGCCGTATGGGCCGGGACCAACTGCTTGGCCAGGGCGAGCATCAGGGCGAAGGTCTGCTCGGCGACGTTCTGCTTCTCCGCGCCGCTGGAGCCGATGTTGCAGACCGGGATCCCTCGTGCGCGGGCCGCCTCCAGGTCGACGTAGTCGAAGCCGTGGCTGGCGCACTGGACGAGCTCCAGGTCAGGCGCCGCGGCGAGGTGTCCGGCGGTGACCGGGCCCAGGCCGGTGATCAGGAGATGGGCCTCGCGCAGGGCCGCCGGGTCCTCGTCCGTCGTCTCGACGATGGTGACCCGGGCCTGCTGGGGGAAGAGACCGGCCAGCGCGGCTCCGGCGGCGCGGCCGCCGACATGCGGCGAGATGACCGCGAGGACGTTGCGCACGGGGTGCGGCGGTGCGGTGGAGGACGACTCCGGCGAGGTGGTCATGCGGATTCCTTGATGAGGTCGTCGGCGGTCAGCGTGGCCGGGCGGGAGTGCCCGGACAGGGCGAGGGTCAGGTCGAGTTCGGCGAGCAGACAGCGGATGACATGCTCGACGCCCGCCTGTCCGTCGAGGCCGAGCCCATAGGCGTACGGGCGCCCCACCAGCACCGACTTCGCACCCAGGGCCAGCGCCTTGAAGATGTCGTCACCCGTGCGGATGCCGCTGTCGAAGAGCACGGTGAGCCGGTCGGCAGCCGCCTCCACGACGCGGGGCAGCGCATCGGCGGCGGCGACGGAGCCCGCCACCTGGCGGCCGCCGTGGTTGGAGACGACCACACCGTCCATCCCCGCCTCGGCGGCCTGCAGGGCGTCCCGGGGGTGCAGGATGCCCTTGAGCACGATCGGGCCGTCCCAGTTCTCCCGCAGGAACGCCAGGTCCGGCCAGGTCTTGGCGGGGTCGGCGAACATCCCCAGGAAGTGCATCACGGCCGCGTTCGGGTCCTCGTGCACCGGCTTGGCGAGCCCCGCGCGAAACGCGGGATCGGTGAAGTAGTTGGCGGTGCCCACACCGTGCAGAAACGGCAGGTACGCCTGGTCGAGATCGCGCGGCCGCCAGGCGAGGAGCGGGGTGTCGAGGGTGACGAACAGGGCGGTGTACCCGGCCGCTTTCGCCCGGTGCAGAAAGCTCCTGGTGACCTCGCGGTCCTTGGCCCAGTAGAGCTGGAACCACCGTTCCCCGTCGCCCATCGCCTCGGCGACCTCTTCCATGGGGGTGCTGGAGGCGGAGGACAGGATGTACGGCACACCCTGGGCCGCGGCGGCGCGGGCGGCACCGGGCTCGGCGTCGGGATGCATGATCGACAGCACGCCCACCGGCGCCAGCGCGAGGGGCGCGGGCAGCGCCCGCCCCCACACCTCCACGGACAGATCGCGTTCGTGCACCTCGCGCAGCATCCGCGGGACGATCCGGTGACGGTGCAGCGCCGCCCGGTTGGCGTCGGCGGTGCTGCCGGTGCCCGCGCTGCCTGCCACATAGCCGACCGGGCCGGGACCCAGACGCCGCTCGGCAAGCTCCTCCAGCCGCGTCAGATCGGTCGGCAGCCGCGGTACGGCGCCTGTCATGCCGTGGAGATAGATCTCGTACTGGAAGTCCGCCCAGTGCTTCGCCATCCGTACGTCCCGCCTCTCGTCGCTGAGACTGCGTGCTCACCCGAGATCCTGGCGACAGTGACAACATCCGTCCACCGCGGTGCGCACAACACGCGGGTGGAATCATCACCCTGTGATGAAGGAACGGGAGCGCATCAGGCAGTGGCTGATCGCCGACCCCAGGGTGGTCGCGACGATCGTCACCGCCGTGCGCGAGCAGGTCCCGGCCTATGCCGTCCTCGATGACGGCCGCCTCCACGAGGTACGGGCCATCGCCGCCTGGGCGCTGGACCGGTTGCTCCACCTTTGGGCCACCGACGGCGCCCTCACCCCCGCAGACCTCCGCCGGTTCCGCGGGATCGCGGCGGCGCGGGCCGCGGACGGCCGCCCGGTGCAGGCGGTCCTGAGGGCCTACCGGGTCGCGGCGACGGTGCTGACGGACGAGATCGCGGCCGCGACGCCCCCGCCGGGCGCCCCGGACGCCTTCGCCCTCGCCCGGATGGCGCTGACCACCCTGGACACCCTCTCCGAGGAGATGGCCACCGCCTACACCGCCACCAGCGAAGACCTCACCGCGGACCGCGACCGGGCGCTGCGGCTGCTCCTCGACGACCTGATCGCGGGACGGCACGCCTCCATCGGCGCGCTGACCGACCGCGCCGCCCGGCTGGGCAGACAACTCCCGGACCCCTACTGCCTGTTGGTGGCGGAGCCGGCCGATGCGGACGGGGCGGGCGTGACGCAGGAGACGGCCGCCGGGCTGCTGTCCTCGCTCGGCGGCCACAGCGGCGGCCTCACCCCGCTGGTGACGGTCCGGGGCTCGCGCGGCGTCCTGCTGCTGCCCGCCGCGGCCGGTGCGTCCGCGCCCCGGGCCCTGGGGGAAAGGGGTCTGCGGGGCTGTGCCGTCTCGGAGGAGAGCCTGGACCGGATCGCCGTCGCCTACCGTCTCGCGGCCGACGCGCTGGACACGGCACCCGCGCACGCCCACCACCCCGAGCGGGTCCTGACGGACGGCGATGCCCAGGTGCTGGCGCTCCTCGGCGGACGCCCCGCCACCACTCCCGAGCAGATCAGCCGGCTGATCCTCGGGCCTCTCCTCCAGCCCGGCCGGCGGCACCTCATGGACGCGCTCACCACCTACCTCGACACGGGCTCCGCGAACGCCGCCGCCCGAAGGCTCGGCCTGCACCCCCAGTCGCTGCGTTACCGGCTGCGCAGGATCGGCGACCTCACCACGCGGGACCCGCGCCACCCCTGGCAGCGGCTCACCCTGGACATCGCCAGGACGATCGCGCACTGAGGGGCCCGCCGCGGCGGGCTCCGCCTTGGGACGCACGGCAGTCCCGGTCCGTAGGGCAGCCCCGGTCCGTAGGGCAGTCCCGTGAAGTGACGGCTCAGCCGTCCTTGTCGGCCTTCAGCTTCCGCCACACCGTGCTCAGCGCTTCGAGGTCGTCCTGGTCGAGGAGATCGGTGAACACCGGGGCAAGACAGGAGCGGCGGGTGGCGTCGGCCTCTTCGAAGAGCCGGCGGCCCTCCGGGGTGAGGGAAACCTCGACGGAGCGTGCGTCATGGGCGGAGGGGGTGCGGGTGACCAGCCCGCGGCTCCGGAGGGCGTCCACGACACGGGAGACCTGGCTGCGGCTGAGCATGGTGCTGTTGCCGAGCACGGAGGCCGGGACCGGGTCCGGGCTGGAGGCGAGCCAGAGCATCACCTCGAACCAGGAGACCGGTAGATCGTGGGCCTTGACCAGGGCGCGGTCCACGCGTTCGGTCAGGACGGTGCCGGCCCAGACCAGCCCGTAGAAGGCATGGTCGGCCACCGGCATCTCGGCCTGGGTGAGCTTCCTTTTCGCCATGCCGCACAGGCTACCGGTTGCGTGTGCGCACACATAATGTCTATGGTGTGTGTACACGCACTTAAGTTGCTCCGTCGCAACGGGGTCGAAAGGTTCGCCATGTCTTCCAAGGTTGTTCTGATCACCGGCACGTCCTCCGGCATCGGCCTGGCCGCCGCTGTTGCCGCGGCGCAGGCCGGCTGGCGGGTCGTGGCCACGCTGCGCGACACCAGCCGCGCCGATGCCCTGCGCAAGACGGCCACGGAGGCGGGGGTGGAGGTCGAGGTGCGGCAGCTCGACGTCACCGACGAGGCGTCCGTCGCCGCCGCGGTCGACGGGGTGATCGCCGATCACGGCCGTCTGGACGCCGTGATCAACAACGCGGGCGCCGGACACCTCGGCACGCTGGAGAACGAGTCCGTCGCCGAGGTGCGCACGGTGATGGAGGTCAACTTCTTCGGCGTGCTTCATGTCTCGAAGGCGGCGCTGCCTCATCTGCGCGCCTCCGGAGGCCGTCTGATCACCGTCACCAGTGTCGGCGGGGTCATCGGCCAGCCCTTCAACGAGGCCTACTGCGCTGCCAAGTTCGCCGTCGAGGGCTACATGGAGAGCCTGGCGCCGGTGGCCGCCAAGGCCGGGGTGACGGTCTCCGTCGTGGAGCCCGGCGCGGTGGCGACCGAATTCGTCAACAACATCGGGGTCGACCTGCAGGGTGAGGTCGCCGCCGCGGGCCCCTACGCGGACGCGCTCCAGGCCTACCTGGACCGCACCGTCGCGCAGTTCGCCGGCAGTGCGCAGACCCCGGCCGAGGCCGCCGGGGCCGTACTGGAAGCGCTCACCGCGGACCGGCCCGCGTTCCGTATCCAGACGTCGGACTGGGCGCGCGGCTTCACCGGCACCAAGCTCGCCGACCTGGACGGCTCGGCGGTGCTGGGCCTCACCGGCAGCTGGGTGGGCTGAGCCGGCGCGAGCGCTTCCTGAAGGATCGTGGCCCGGGGTCTCTCGCTGAAGAGGTCCCGGGCGTAAAAAATTAGGCTAAAGAAATTCCCAGGGATTCTCCATTTCGGTTGTGGCATTCGGTTGTTGAGCGGAAAGGTGCGGCGTGCGCCTCTCCCGGACGGCGCGGGCGCACCGCTGATTGGTCTTGACCACTCACCGCCGCCCGAGGGCACCCCGGAAAGACTGCGTGCGGCATCTATTTCTCTCTCCGCTCGCGTCCCGGTGTGTGCGGTGAAAGGGAGTGTCCGCGTTCACGCCGGGGTTCACGTGGGGATCACTTCACCGTTCGCGTGCGCGTCGAAGGCCGGTCCGTTCGGCCAACTCCAGCTGGATGTCGCCTGGTTGACGCGTCGGACGGCGGGGAGACATCCGGCGTCCGCCCGTGTCCACGCGGCCGAAGCGGCGGGGTCGGAACCGGAGCGTTACGGCGTGTTCCGGAATGAATTGACCGTTTCGGTACTGTCCGGAATGCCCGCCGCGTGACGGGGGTTCAGAGAGTCAAATCACAGCACCCTTCCATATCGTTATTGCTGCGATTCTTGACGGTAGGGCCGGAGATGACGTTCACTTCAGCCGTTCATGGGTCGGTCAGGCGGCCCCTTTGGAGGTACCGGGAATGAATGCAATAATGCGGCGTGCCCTCACCGGCGCGATGGCGCTTTCGCTCGCAGCGCCGTTGACGGCGTGCGGGAGCGACCATCAGGACACCGGTGCCGGCAAGGACTCCATTGGGCTGCTCCTTCCGGAGAGCAAAGCGGCCCGGTACGAGAAGTTCGACCGCCGCATCATTTCGTCGCGCGTCGCGTCCCTCTGCCTCGAATGCAAGGTCGACTACCACAATGCCGAGCAGCAGGTCGATGCCCAGAAGAGGCAGTTCGACGGCCTGGTGAAGAAGGGCGTCAAGGTCATCATTCTGGACCCGGTCGACGCCGCGGCGGCCAAGAGCTGGGTGGACTCGGCCGCCAAGAAGGGCGTCAAGGTCATCGCGTACGACCGGCTCGCCGAGGGTGATGTCGCGGCGTATGTCTCCTACGACAACGAGAAGATCGGCCGGCTCCAGGGGCAGGGGATTCTCGCCGCCCTCGGTTCCCAGGCGGCAGCGTCCGACGTCGTCATGATGAACGGCTCGCCGACCGACCCGAATGCGCCGTCCTACAAGAAGGGCGCCCATGCCGTCCTCGACGGCAAGGTCCGTAAGATCGTCTACGAGAAGGACATCCCCGGCTGGTCCGCGACAACGGCCAAGAAGGAGATGGGCGACTTCATCGACGCCCATGGCGCGGAGGGCTTTGACGCGGTCTACTCGGCCAATGACGGTATGGCGGGCGGTATCGCCGCGGCGCTCAAGTCGGACGGTATCAAGAATGTGCCGGTCGGAGGCCAGGACGCCGAACTCCCCGCGCTGCAGCGGCTGGTAGCCGGCACCCAGGCCTTCACCATTTACAAGGAAGTCAGGCCGGAGGCCGAGACCGCCGCCGAAATCGCCTTCCGCCTGCTGCGGGGCAAGAGCATCAAGTCCCTCACCTCGGCCACCGCCGACAACAAGAGCAAGTCCGGTATCCCCGCCCAGCTGTTCAAGGCACAGATGGTCACCCGGAAGAATATGAAGGACACCGTCGTACGCGACGGCGCCGTCCGCATCGACCTGCTCTGCGCCGACGGACTCGCCGCCGAATGCAAGTCCCTCGACCTGGAGTGACCATCCCCGGTCAGGGGGAAGAGCGGACCGGCTGCCCGAGCCAGTCGTAGGCGAGCCGCGCCGAGAATTCCCCCTGACCGCCCTGGAACATCAGCCCGGCGCTCGCGAACGCCGGATCGTCGGCGGCGGCGGGCACATACGGGACGGCGATGCACCGCATGCCCGCCCGGTGTGCCGCGAGCGCACCGGGCGCCGCGTCCTCCAGCACCACGCAGGAGGCGGGATCGACGCCCAGCCGGCGCGCCGCTTCCAGGAACACATCCGGCTCGGGCTTGCCGTGGGCCACCTCCTCGGCTGACACCACGGTGGTCAGCAGCGCATCGAGCCCGGTGCCGGCCAGCACCGCCTCGATCGCGGCCCGGGACGAGCCGGACGCCACGGCCATCGGATGGCCGGCCGCCGACAGCCGCTCCACCAACGCGCGCATCTCGGGGAAGACCTCGGTGTGCGCCCGTGCCAGCTCCAGATAGGTACGGTTCTTGCCGGCCAGCAGCTCGTCGAGCGGCGCGTCGATGCCGAACTCCCGGCTGAGGATCTGCAGGGTCTCGCGGGTGCCGATGCCGATGAAGCGGGTGTGCTGTTCCCAGCTGAAGTCCGGCACGCCGTACCCGGCCAGCAGCCGGCGCCCCGCCTCGTAGTAGTTCGGCTCGCTGTCCACCAGCGTGCCGTCGAGATCGAAGATCACCGGAGCGGGTGGGACAGGCGTGACCGGGGAGGCGGCGGAGGTGCTCATACCCACCAGCATGCCAAGCGGCCGGCTCAACGCGATCCGGCGGCGCCCACCGCCTCGACCAACGGCAGCATGCGATGCGGCACCCGCTCGCGCAGCGCCACCTCCGTCCGGGTGCGGACCACCCCCGGCAGGCTGATCAGCTGCTGGATCACGTCCTCCAGATGCTCCGCGTCCCGCGCCACCACCCGGGTGAGCAGGTCCCCGCCGCCGGTCGTCGAGAACGCCTCGACGATCTGCGGGACCTCCGCCAGCGCGTCGGCCACCTCCTCCAGATGGCCCTGGGTGACCTCGATGTGAACGAAGGCGAGAACGGGATGACCGAGCGCGGCGGGGGACAGCCGGGGACTGTAGGCGGTGATCACACCATCGCGTTCGAGGCGGTCGAGGCGCGCCTGTACGGTGCCCCGGGCGACCCCGAGGAGACGTGCGTACTCCCGCACACTGGTGCGCGGCTGCTCCAGCAGCAGCCGAAGGATCTTGGCGTCGAGAGCATCCACGGACATGGTGCAACGGCCTCCTCACGAGGTCGGCGGGCTTCCTGGGGAGTCGTGACTGTACCCAGGGCCCCGGTGAAGGCAGTGCCGGGTGAGCCATCTGCGCTCCCCATCGGCGTGCTTCCTTCGCGGCCGCGTACTACGCGTGGGGCCCGACGGCGACCTTCCCGATCGTCAGTTCCGCGGTTCCCTCCACCACGTACGCCAGCCGCTCCACCTGCACGTCGAGTTCCGCGCGCTGCGCGGCCGTCAGGGCGGTGCCCGGCTCGACGGTGACGGCCAGCCGGCGGCCGGACCGGCGCTGGTGCCAGACACCGCTCACCACGCCGTCGACCAGCAGGACCGGATAGTTGCCCGCCTGCCCGCTGGGGGTCAGCGCCCGCTGGGCCATTGCTCCCGGGTAGAGCCGGTCACGGGGCCGGCCGGCCACCACGTAAGCGTCGAAATACGGCAACAGTCTTACCCCGCACGGCGGTTCCCCGGGCATGTCGGTGTCGCCCGCGTTCACCCAGGCCGCCGTGCCCTCCAGCTCGACCCGCTGGAGCGCGCCGCCCAGGGAGCCGAACAGCTCGGTGGCCCAGCGCGGTGAGACATTGAGCCACCGCGCGAAGTGCTGCGGTGTGGCCGGGCCGTAGGCGTGCAGGTACCGCTCCACGAGCCGGGCCAGCGCCGTCGTGCCGGCCATGGGGCGGCCACCGGTCAGATGCCGCGGGTGGGTGTACGTCACCTTGCGGCCGCGGTTCGGGCCGAAGCACAGCTGCCCGCGGTGCGAGGCGAGGGTGATGGCCTGCCGCCAGCGCGGCCACTTCCCCTGGAAGGCCGGCATGACCAGGTCACCGGCCCAGGGGCCGGTGGCGTCCATGACGGCCTCACTGAGCTCGTCGACGGTCAGTTCGGTGTCCCGCAGGGCCGCGCCGATGGCCGCGATGACCTCTTCCGTCTGGTCGGGCGTCATCCGGACGTCCGGGGGGAACGGACTGGCCGGGGGCGGCAGCGCGGTCAGGGCGCCCACCCACATCGGCAGGTCGGCGGCCGGCAGCAGATGGACGGTGCCCCGCGGCCCGTACATCTTGATCAGCGCGGCTTCCTCCCACAGCGCCTTGCGCACCACGCTGCGGGTGATGCCCTCGCCCCGCATGCCGACGGACAGTTCGGCGGCGCTCAGCACCTGGGCGTGGGCACCGCACAGGGCGCCGACGATCCCCGCGGCGTCCAGGTGCGGTGCAGGCGCGGCCAGGGCGCTGCGCTCCAGACGCCGGGCGGAGACGGCGGGCCACCGCAGGGGCACGGCCTCGCGCGTGGTGTCGCTCATCGCTGATCACTTCCTGTTCCTCGGCGCCGTCCCGGCCGCAGACGGACGGGTGAACCTCACTACGAGCTGGTGAACCTCATTACGGACTGGTGAACCTCACTATGGAGATCTCGTGCCGGGCGCGTCCGGCGATCGCAGGAAGCGGACCGCTTCTTCCCTGTGGCCCTGTGGCCCTGTGTCCCCGCGTCGCGGCACGACGGCACGACGGCACGACGGCACGACGGCACGACGGCACGACGGCACGACGGCGCCACGGTCCCCGGGGCGCGGTCCGACCCACGGACCGGTCTCGCCCCGGTCCCGCCCATTGGCCCCCTCTTGGCCCGGCGCGAGGGCACCCAGCTATACCAATGGCACAGTCTTTCCGGCCCCTGTTGAGCAATATGCCGAAGAAGTGTTGTGATGGCCCCGTCGATGGCGCTGCGGATTCCGCGGCGCCTTTTTCATGCCGGATTTCATGCCGGAACGGCGAAGGGCGGAAAGCTGTGCTGAAGAGGATGTTCGTGGCTCCGGATCCGGGGTGGCTGCGGCTGCGCGGCGCCGCCCGGTCCGTCCTCGGCATCGGCCTGGCGGTCACCGTGTGCGGTCTCGCCGGGCACTCGCTCGTCGCGGCCATCACCGGCGGCCTCGCCGCGCTGCTCGCCCTCTTCACGGTCACCGACACGACGGTCCGCGCGCAGCTGGTCACCACCGGCTTGCTGCCCGCGGTCGGCTTCCCGGTGCTCGCCGTCGCGGCGGTGCTCCACGACCATCCGGTCGCACGGGGCGTGGTCTTCGCCGCGGTGGTGGGTGCGGGGGTCTACGCCCGCCGCTGGGGACCGCGTGGCCACGCGCTGGGGGTCTTCGCGTTCATGACCTTCTTCGCCGCGCAGTTCCTGCACACGGGGCCGGGCCAGCTGCCCGAGCTGTATGCCGCGGTCGCCCTCGCCCTGGCCGCCTCCTCGCTCGTCCGCTTCGGAGTGTGGTGCTACGAGCGCGGGCTGCCCCCGGCCGTCCTGCCCGCCCCGCCGGTCGGCGGGGGGCTCGCCCGGACGACCACCCGCCAGGCGATCCAGGCCACCGCCGGCAGCGCGTTCGCCCTCCTCGCGGGCCAGCTGCTCTCCGAGCAGCGCTGGTACTGGGCCGTGGGCGCCACGTGGTGGATCTTCGTGAACACCACCTCGCGTGGCGAGACGCTGGTGCGCGGCTTCCGCCGGACCCTCGGCACGGTGATCGGCATCGTCCTCGGTCTGCTCGTCGCCGTCCCGCTGCACGGCGCCGTCGTCCCCACGGCGGTCCTGGTCGCGGTGAGCGTGTTCGGGATCTTCTACACCGCCGCCGTCTCGTATACCTGGATGATGCTCGCGGTGACCTTGATGGCCACGTTGCTGTACGGGCTGCTGGGGGTGCTGGACCCCGGTCTGCTCACGCTGCGTCTCGCCGAGACCGGTGTGGGGGCGCTCGGCGCGGCGCTGGCGGTGGTCTTCGTGCTGCCCGTCACCACCCATGCCACCACCGACGCCTGGATCGAGCGCGCCCTGCGCTGTGTGCACCACTGCACCGCCGAGGCCGCCGCCCGCCTCGCGGGCTCCGCGACCGCCGACCCCGCCCCGCACGTCGCCGAGCTGGGGCCGCTGCTGAGCAGGGTGCGCCTGTCGCTCTCCCCGCTGGTGCACCCGCTGAGCCCGCTGCGGGCCCGCAAGGCGCGGGCACGTCAGGTGCTGGCGCTGCTCGACGACTGCGCCCGTGAGGTGCGCGGGCTGGCCTCCATCGCCGCCGACCCGGAGGCCTCCCACGATGCCCGGCTCACCGCCTCGTGCCAGCGTGTGGAGGCCGCCGTCGAGGCGCTGACCACACCGCGCGGGGCACGCGATGCGGGAGCCGCCGCCGTCGTCGTGGCGCACCCTCCCGCCGCGGAACCCGCGCTGGCCCATCTCCACGGCCTGGAGCGGGCGCTGGCCGAACTCTCCGCGCCGCTGCGCAGCTCACCGCGCGCCCCACTGGTCGACGCCTGACCACGGTCCGTCCATGCGGACGCGGGGGGCGTGCGCCCTTCTCGGCATCGCCTCCGGAGCGCTCCGTGACGCACGTAGGGGCCTGCGGGCTCACGACGGCGCGCGCCCGTGGGCGGGAACCGGCCATCGCCACCGCGGTCCCGCCCGCGGCTGTTAGCGTCGCCGGGGCATCTTGACGGGTACCTCGCCGGGACACCTTGACGGGTACCTCGCCGGGACACCTTGACGGGGCACCTCCACGGGCATCCCGACGGGCGGGCGGACGAAGGGCGGACCAGTGACGCAGGGCGGACGAGCGGGGGCGGGTGACCACGGGCGACGCGCGTACATCGGATCGTTCACCGCGGCCGGCGGCCTCGGCATCACCACGGCGGCCGTCCACCCGGGAACCGGCGCACTCACCCCGCTGCACTCCACCGACGCCCTCCCCAACCCCTCCTACCTGGCCCCGAGCCCCGACGGCAGGTTCCTCTACGCGGTCAGCGAGACGCCGGACGGCACCGCAGCCGCCTTCGCTCTCACGCCCCAGGGGCCCCGACTGCTCGCGCCTGCCGTCCCCGTGGACGGCGCCGACCCCACCCACCTCACCCTGGCCGACGGCCACCTCGTCACCGCCAACTACAGCTCCGGCAGCGTCAGTACGCTCCCCGTACGGGCCGACGGCACGCTCACCGGCCCCGCCACCGTGCTCGCCCACCGGGGCAGCGGCCCGCGGGCCGACCGCCAAGAGGGCCCGCACGCCCACGCCGTCCTGCCCGACCCCGGCGGCCGCTGGCTGCTCAGCGTCGACCTGGGCACCGACTCGGTCCGCAGCTGCACCCTGGCCCCGGCCGACGGCACGCTGTCGGTGCACGCCGAGACCCGGCTGCGGCCCGGCAGCGGCCCGCGCCACCTCGCCTTCCACCCGAACGGTGACCGCGCCTACGTCCTCAACGAACTCGATCCGACGGTCACGGTCTGCCGATGGGATGCCGGTACCGGTGCGCTGACGCCGCTGGGGGAGACCCGCCTCCTCCCGGACGGGGACGACGACGCCGACACCTTCCCCTCCGAACTGGTCGTCTCCCTCGACGGCCGGTTCGCCTGGGCCGCCAACCGGGGCCACGACAGCCTCGCCGTCCTCTCCCTCGACGGCGACACCGCCACCCTCGTCACCACCGTCCCCTGCGGCGGCCACTGGCCTCGGGACCTGGCGCTGCACCCCGGCGGCCGGCACCTTTACGCCGCCAATGAGCGCTCCGGTGACATCACCTGGTTCACCGTCGACCCGGTGACCGGCATCCCGGCCCGGGGCGGATCCGCCGCGGCGCCGGCCGCCTCCTGCGTGGTCTTCAGCTGAGCCGCCCGAGCGGCTGTCTCACCCCTGCGGTAGCCGTCTCACTCCTGCGTAGCCGTCTCACCCCTGCGGAAAGCGCCCGCCGAAGTACACCTGGGTCTCGGCGAGCCGGCCGTCCCGCACCGTCATCACCTCGACGTTGCGATGCCGCTCGCCCGTCTGCAGCTCGTACTCGTAGCGGACGAAGACCTGCTCGCCGTCGAGGGGGCCACGGCATCGAGAATCTCCTGCGAGCGCAGCCGGTCCGCCGTGGGAAAGCAGACGTCGAGGAATGCGGCCTTGCCGATGTGGTCGTCCTGCGGGCTGGTGAAGACGAAATCCTCGGCGAGCAGCCGGTCCATGGCGGCACGGTCCTGGGTGAGATAGGCCCCGAAGGCGGCGCGGACGAGGTCGACGTTCGACATGAACTTCCTTCCGTGGACGGCCCGCTCACGCCACGAGGGGCGAGCAGCCGGCGAATGGCCTCCGCAGGACGGTAGACCTCGCGGTGCCTCCGGACTCATCGGTCGGCGCGTCAGGCGTACGGCAAGCCCCCTGGGCGGGCATCTGGCGGACGTACGCCCCTGGGCCCGCCTGCGACTCGGCCACCGGCTTCCCGGGCCTCCTGGCGGGCAACTGCGCCGCTCGGAGCGGAATCGGACGTATCGCCTCCGCCCGGACACGGCAGCCGGGCAGCGCGACCCGGCAGCGCGACCGGGCAATGCGGCCGAACGCGACGAAGGGCCGCCCCGCGCGGTGCGCGAAGACGGCCCTTCCGGGAGCGGCGTCCGCTCCGGGGAGAGTCCTAGCGGACCGGTGCCCCCTGTGCCTGCGTCGGCAGGGTGATGCCCACCGCCGCCGCATAGTTCGACAGCGCCAGGCGGCCGACCGTGCCGTAGGCGCCCAGCGCCTCGGCCGATGCGCAGCCCGCCTCCGCCGCGGCCGCCCCCAGAAGGCCGTCGGTGATCTCCGGGCCGATCAGGTACGGGGCCAGTGCCAGCTGCTGCGAACCGGACTCGCGCAGCTGCTCGGCCGTACGGGAGATGGCGCCCTCCTCGTCCAGGGCGGCGGCCAGGACCGGCACCGCGAGCCGTGCGGAGAGCAGCATGCCGGTGATCCCGGCGGCCTGCACGGCCTCCTCGCCGCCGACGGTGGCGAGGATGATGCCGTCCGCCGCCGTGGCGACGGTGAACAGCCGGGCGCGGTCCGCACGGGCCAGACCGGCCTCGGAGAGCCGGACGTGCAGCGCCTCGGCCAGCAGCGGGTGCGGGCCGAGCACGTCGGTCAGCTCGGCACCGGAGCCGCTGTTCATCATGGCCTGGCGTATCCGGCGCAGCAGGGCGCTGTCCGGTCCGGCCAGCAGCGGCACCACCACGGCGGCGGGGCCGGGGTCGGGCTGCCCGTCGGCGCTCACCCGGGCCTTGTGCTCGTTGGCGGCCTGCGCCAGCACGGCCTCCAGGGACGGGAACTCGTCGTCGCCGCCGTCGACATAGCCGATCCGGGCGTCGAGGCCCGGGAGCTCGGAGCGGGCGATGCTGGAGACCTCTTCCGCCAGGCTGCGCGAGGCGGAAGAGGGGGTGCCGGGCACGGCCAGCACCAGCGCGGGCGCGCCCTCGGGCGCGGCCAGCGGTTCCGGCTTGCGGTGGCGGCCGGACTGCCGTCGCGGCATTCGTACAGGCAGGCCGGGTGCCGCTCCCGGGCTCGGGGGTGCGGCGTCAAAATCGGGCGAGCCAGGTGCGGGCCCAGTGGGGGAACTCATGGCGCCGCATGCTAACGGTTCGGACCACCCCTGCGCGGAGGGAGGGTTCGGTGGAGAGGTATCCGTCCCGATTTATCCCGCGCGTCACGCCCGCTATCCCGGCGCAGGCCGTGTGATCTGCAACAACTGCGCATCGACGGGCAGTGTCAGACGGTCCGCGGCCAGTGCCGCGGCGATGGCCAGCGCCCCGTCGAGCGGACTGCCGCCCGCGGCCGCCGGACGTGCGTGGGGCAGCCGCTCGGCCAGCGCCCCGCGCAGCGGAGCCAGCAGCGGTTCGCCCAGGCCGAACAGCCCGCCGGTGCGGCCCACCGCGATCCCGTCCCCCGGTGGGCAGACCGCGGCGGCGGCATCGGCGATATGGCCCGCCGCGGCGTGCATGATGCCGCGGGCCACGGCGTCGTCCTCGGCTGCGCAGTGGGCTACCTCGGGGGCGAACGAGGCCAGTACGGCAGGCCGGTCGGGGCGCGGGTAGAGCATGCCGGGCAACCCGGAGACCGGCCCGAACACCGATTCCGCCCGCGCCAAAAGGGCGGCCGAGCCGCCCGTCCGTCCGTCGTACGCCCGCATCGCGGCCTCCAGCCCGGCGCGGCCGATCCAGGCGCCGCCGCCGCAGTCGCCCAGCAGGTGGCCCCAGCCGTCCGCCCGGCGCCAGCCGCCCTCCGCGGTCAGATCCGTGCCCAGGGCGATCATGCCGGTGCCCGCCGCGACGACGGCACCGGGCCGCTGGCCCAGCGCGCCGGCGTACGCGGTCACGGCGTCCGCGGCAAGGGCGAGGTGGTGCACCCCGAACGCGGTGGCCAGCGCGCCCGGCAGCCGGGCGCGCAGATCCTCGCCGAGAGTCGCCATACCGGCCGCTCCCACGCACACCGCGGCAAACCCGTGCGCGCCCGTCTCCTGCCTCAACTCCTCTGCGGCGGGCAGAAGTTGGGACAGCAGGTGCTCCGCATCGATCCCGGCGGGGCCGGTGCGCACCGGCTCGTCGCAGGCGCGAGAGGCCAGCGGCCTGGCATCGAGGTCATCGGCGCGGGCGACGGCGACCCGCAGCCCCGATCCGCCCGAGTCGATCCCGAGCACCCCGGGGAAAGGGCCGGACCCGAGGGCGCCCGGGGTGCGGCCCGCGGGCTCACCCAAAG
Organism: Streptomyces sp. NPDC048516; assembly: GCF_043199875.1. Taxonomy (NCBI): domain Bacteria; kingdom Bacillati; phylum Actinomycetota; class Actinomycetes; order Kitasatosporales; family Streptomycetaceae; genus Streptomyces; species Streptomyces sp. NPDC048516. The sequence continues at coordinate 66,769 of NZ_JBICWS010000001.1, forward strand.
CCGCGGGCGTCCTGCTTGAGGGCGGTGTCGACGGTCAGGGCCGTGGCGACGACCAGGCTCAGCAGCGGGTCGGGCAGCTGGTGGTGGATCTGCAGGACGTAGTTGTCCGCCGTCGTGAACATCGTCTTGGCGAGGCCTTCCCAGGTCTTGGTGATCCGGGCGACCTCGGTGTCGGCGTGGTCCACGATGGCGAAGTTCCAGGCGCGCCAGTTCTCGGCCTTGATGGCGCCGATCTGCTGGCCGTTGACCATCATCGCGAAGTTGATCTTCCCGATGGCGTTCTGCTGCACGATCTCGCCGACCGGTGAGCCGTCCGGACGCTGCACGATCACTTTGGACTTGAGGATCTTCGCGGGGCGGGTCAGGATCAGCTGCGGCTGGCCGTAGGCGTCCCGGATCTCCAGCTTGTGGGTCATGTACTGATCGAGGCTGGAGACGACGCGGAGCACCTTCTTCGCCGTGCTCTGGCCGACCTGGACGACCGCACCGATCGTGTTGCCGTGCTGGTCGAAGACGCTGTACTCGTTGCTGACCTCGATCAGCTTGGCCTTCTGGTTGACCACCAGCACCGGCTCGCTGAACAGGCTTCCGCCGCCCGGTCCGCCGGGTGCGACCCCGGCCTGCTGTTGCACCTGCTGCTGCACGGCGCCCGGGTGCCCGCCCGGCATCGGCTGCTGTCCGTACGGCTGCTGCATCGGCTGGTGCATCGGTTGCTGCATCGGCTGGCCGGGGGTCTGCCGGCCGGGCGCCTGCTGGGGGTAGCCGTTCCCCTGCTGACCGTACGGCGCGCCGCCGTGCTGCTGACCCGGGTACGGGGCCTGGCCCGGCGCCTGCTGCGGCATCTGCTGCTGCGGGGCTGCCTGCTGCTGGGGAGCCTGTTGCGGTGCGGCCTGCGCAGGGGCCGGCTGTGGTGCCTGGCCCCGGTCGGGAGCCGCGGGCTGTTGTCCCGGGTGGGTGTGCTCGGACCACTGGGACCCGTCCCACCAGCGAAGTTGGTGGGGGGTGCCCTGCGGATCGGCATACCAGCCCGCAGGGATGTTCGCATTCGTCATGCCAGGCACACTATCGCCCGGTGTCAGGGCAGCCTCCAGTCGACGGGCTGTGCGCCCTGCCGCACCAGGAGGTCGTTGACCCGGCTGAAGGGCCGTGAGCCGAAGAAGCCGCGGTCGGCGGACATGGGGGAGGGATGCGCGGACTCGACGGCCGGCAGATCGCCCAGCAGCGGCCGGAGATTGCGCGCATCGCGCCCCCACAGCACCGACACCAGCGGACGTCCGCGCGCCACCAGTGCGCGGATGGCCTGCTCGGTCACTTCCTCCCAGCCCTTGCCGCGGTGCGCGGCCGGCTTACGGGGCGCAGTCGTCAGTGCTCTGTTCAGCAGGAGCACGCCCTGCTGCGTCCACGGGGTCAGATCGCCGTTCGACGGGCGGGGCAGCCCGAGGTCGGAGTGCAGCTCGCGGAAGATGTTCTCCAGGCTGCCGGGCAGCGGACGAACCTCCGGCGCCACGGAGAAACTGAGCCCGACCGCATGCCCCGGTGTGGGGTAGGGGTCCTGTCCGACGATGAGTACCCGCACTTCGTCGAAGGGCTGTTGGAAAGCGCGCAGCACATTGTTCCCGGCCGGCAGATAGCTACGCCCCGCGGCGATCTCGGCCCGCAGGAAGTCGCCCATCGCGGCGATCCGTCCGGCAACGGGCTCAAGTGCCTTGGCCCAGCCCGGTTCGACAATGTCTTGGAGAGGTCGTGCAGCCACGGGCTCACCCTACTGGCCCTGGCCCGCTCCCGATCAACCGATGGCCAATACCCCGTGCTGCCTTCCCCCCCGGCTTTCCTCAGGCCACCGCGGCCGCCCGTACGCACAGCACGTCCGGCAGATGGGAAGCGAGTTGCTGCCAGCTGTCGCCGTCGTCCGCGCTGGCGTACACCTCGCCGTTGCGGTTGCCGAAATACACCCCGGCGGGATCGGCGTCATCGACCGAGAGCGCGTCTCTGAGAACCGTGCCGTAGTGGTCCTCGTCCGGCAGTCCCTCGCTCAGCGCCTGCCAGCTGTCACCGGCATCGGCCGTGCGGTAGACCCGGCAGCGGTTCCCGGCCGGTACTCGGTCGATATCGGCGGTGATCGGGAAGAGGTAGGCGATATCTCCCCTGTGCGGATGGGCGGCCACGGCGAAGCCGAAGTCGGAGGGCAGCCCGCCGCCGATATCCGTCCATCGCGCGCCCGCGTCGTCGCTGCGGTAGACACCCCAGTGGTTCTGCAGGTACAGCCGGTCGCGGTCCACCGGGTCCTGCGCGATCTTGTGGACGCACTGGCCGAACTCGGGATGCTGGTCCGGCAGGAAGACCGCCTTCACGCCGTCGTTGGACGGGGCCCAGCTGGCGCCCCCGTCGAGGGTGCGGAAGACCCCGGCGGCGGAAACGGCGACGGTGACCGCGTCGGCGTCCCGCGGGTCCGTGATCACCGTATGAACGGCAAGCCCGCCGCCGCCCGGCTGCCATCTCTCCCGGCTGGGGTGGTCCCACAGCGCCCGCACCAGCTCGAAGGTCTCGCCGCCGTCCTCGGAGCGGAACAGGCCGCCGGGCTCGGTGCCCGCATAGACCACTTCGGGGGCGGCGGGGCCGGCCGGATGCAGCTGCCACACCCGCTCCAGTGAAGTCCCGGTGTACTGCGGGTACTTGACCGCGGGGCGGGAGGGCTCGTGCCAGCTTTCACCCAGGTCGTCGGAGTGGAACACCGAGGGGCCCCAGTGCGCGCTGTCGGCCCCGGCCAGCAGCCGGGGCGTGGGGCGGCGGGTGTCGATCGCGAGGGAGTACACCGCCTGCGCGGAGAAATGCGGACCGCTCACTTCCCAGTCGCCGTGCCGTCGACGGCCGATGAAGAGCCCTTTGCGCGTGCCCACCGCGAGTACTACGTCAGTCATGCCGGAACACCTCCGGGACGCCGTTGTCTCAGACAGGGGCAAGTCTGCACCCGGCCACTGACAATGGCGTCCCGGAAGGTATCCGCGCAGGTCGGACGGTGCGGCTGCCGGTCCCGCCACGGCTGCCGCACGCCCTCCTGGCGGCCTCAGACCGCCCGGTGGTACTGCTGCGGCACGGCGACGTGGGCACCCAGTTCCCGTGCCGCGTGCTGCGCGAAGCTGGGGGACCGCAGGAGCTCACGGCCGAGCAGCACGGCGTCGGCCTGACCGTCGGCGATGATCTTCTCGGCCTGCCGCGCCTCGGTGATCAGACCGACGGCGCCCACCGCCAGACCGCTCTCCTTCTTGACCCGCTCGGCGAACGGCACCTGGTAGCCGGGCCCCGTGCTGATCTTCGCGTCCGGCGCGTTGCCGCCCGTGGAGGTGTCCAGCAGGTCGATGCCGTGCTCGTGCAGCTCGCGGGCGAAGCGCACGGTGTCGTCGGCCGTCCAGCCCTCGCGGGCGTCGCTCTCGTCCTCGGTGAGCCAGTCGGTCGCCGAGATCCGGAAGAAGACCGGCAGTTCGTCGGGCCAGACCTCCCGCACGGCGTCCACGACCTCCAGCGCCAAGCGCGTCCGGTTCTCGTACGAGCCGCCGTACGCGTCGGTGCGCCGGTTGGTGAAGGGCGAGAGGAACTGGTTGATCAAGTAGCCGTGCGCACCGTGGATCTCGGCCACCTCGAAGCCGGCCGCCAGCGCCCGCAGGGCCGTTGCCCGGAACTGCGCGACGATCTCTTCGATCTGCGCCACGGCGAGCTCCGCGGGTGCCGCGAACCCCTCGCCGAACGGCACCGGGCTCGGCCCGACCGGCTCCCAGCCGTACCGCTGACCGGGGAGGATCGGCGCGCCACGGTCCACCCAGGTGCGCTCGGTGGACGCCTTGCGGCCTGCGTGGGCGATCTGGATTCCAGGGGTGGTGCCCTGGTCCTTGAGGAAGCCGGTGATGCGCCGGAAGGCCTCGGTCTGGGTGTCGTTCCACAGGCCGAGGTCGTAGGGGCTGATGCGCCCCTCGGGGCTCACCGCGGTGGCCTCCGTGAGGATGAGGCCGGTGCCGCCCGCCGCCCGCGCGGCCAGGTGCTGGAAGTGCCAGTCGCCGGGTGCCCCTTCCGCCGGGCCCTCGGGAGCCGCGGAGTACTGGCACATGGGTGCCATCCAGAGGCGGTTCGGAACGGTCAGCGCGCGAAGGGTGATGGGCTCGAAGAGTGCGCTCACGGCGGGCTCCTGTACCTGGAGGCGAACGGGTGCCGGCCGGCCCCGCACTCATACGATAGGCGTCGTACTACGGTGGATGTCAAACTACGATGCTTCTCGTACAATGAGCGGACGGGCGGCGCGCCAGGCCACACCGAGCCGCGCGGGCCGAGCCCCGCAGAATGAGTCAGGAGCCGTCATGCCGACCGAATCGACCTCCACGCGGGCTCCGTCGGGCTCCCGGTCGCTGGAGCACCCGGCCCGCGCGGACATCCGGCTGGCCGATGTCCTGCATGCGCTCGCCGACCCGGTGCGACTGCGGATCGTCTGCGCGCTGGCGGCCGCCGAGGGTGAGCTGAACTGCGCGGACATCGAACTCCCGGTCAGCAAGTCGACCTGCACCCACCACTTCAGGGTGCTGCGCGAGCACGGCGTCATCCAGCAGCTCTACCGCGGCACGGCCAAGATGAACGGGCTGCGCCGGGCCGATCTGGAAGCGCTCTTCCCCGGCCTGATCGACGGCGTGCTCCGGGCGGCGGAGCTGCAGGCCGGCCGCCTCGGGGAGGAGTAGCGGGGACTGCCGGGAGCACCGGGGCCACTCCGGACCGGCGGCCCGGCGGCCTGGTGCCCGGCGGCCTGGTGCCCGGCGGACCGGTGCCCGGCGGACCGGTGCCCGGTCGGCAGGGGTCAGGCGGCCCGGAGCCCGGCGCCCCGCCCGCCCGCGGGTTCAGCGGGCCGGATCCGCCGACCCCGCCGCCTCCAACAGTCCGGCCCAGTCCGGAAGTTTGACGGTGCCACGCCCCAGCCCGCGGCCCCACTCCGCCTCGGCGGCCTCGATGGCCAGCCAGCCCGGCCACGGGACCGGCCGCTGCCCCGCCCGGATCAGCGCGGCCACCGGGTCCTCGGCCGCCTCGCGCACCGCCAGCGCGGGGGCATCGGCCAGCAGCGACTGCGCGGTCTCCTTGGCGCACGGCCGGTTCGTGCCGATCACCCCCGTGGGGCCCCGCTTGATCCAGCCCGCCACGTACGCACCGGGCAGTGGCGCCCCGTCCCGCAGCACCCGCCCCGCCTGGTGCGGCACCGTCCCGGTCGTCTCGTCGAACGGCAGGCCGGGCATCGGCGTCCCCCGGTAGCCGACCGAACGCAGCACCAACTGCCCCTCGATGTCCTCGAATTCGCCGGTCCCGGTCACTCCGCCGTGCCCGTCGGGTGCCGTCCGCTCGAACCGGACCGCGCGCACCCCGGAGGCATCCCCGAGCACTTCTACGGGCCGCAGGAAGAACCGCAGATGAATACGGCGCCCCGATCCGGTGGCCCCCGTGTCCGGGCCTGCCGGGGCCGTCGGCCGCTCCGCCCAGCCGCGCAGCACCTCGATGTTCCGCCGCCCCACCGCAGGCAGTCCGCCCGGATCCCGGTACGCCGGATCCAGCGCCAGCTCCTCGGGCCGTACGCGCACCTCCGTATCCGGAAGGGAACCCAGTTCCCGGAGCTCCTTGGTGGTGAACTTGGCCTGGGAGGGGCCGCGTCGGCCGACCATCCAGACATCCTGGACGCGGCTGTCCGCCAGCGCGCCCAGCGGGCCCTGCGGCATATCCGTGGCGGCAAGCTCGGCGGCGCCACGGGACAGCATCCGCGCCACGTCCACCGCCACATTCCCCACACCGATCACCAGGGCGGACCGCGCCGCGAGGGTGAAGCGGACGGCGGCCGCATCCGGGTGCGCGCTGTACCAGGCGACGAACTCGGTCGCCGGATGGCTGCCTGGCAGCTCCTCACCGGGGATGCCCAGATGCCGGTCGGTGGCGGCGCCCACGCAGAAGACCACCGCATCGAAGATCTCACGCAGTTCCTCGACGCCCAGCCCCGGCGCTCCCACCTCGACGTTCCCCAGGAAGCGCACCCTGGGGTGCTCCAGCACCGTGCGCAGATTGTTCTGCAGCGACTTGATCTTCTCGTGGTCCGGCGCGACGCCGTAGCGCACCAGACCGTACGGGCAGGGCAGCCGGTCCAGGACGTACACCTCGATGTCCGGTACGGTCTCCTGCTCGATCAGGGACTGGGCGGTGTAGACGCCGCTGGGTCCAGAACCGATCACTGCGACACGAAGCACGAGTGGCCCCTTCCGCGGGATACCCCCAGGATCGCACCGGCGGACGCGCGGCGGGAGATGCGCTATCGGGGTTGCTCCCGGTGGGATGAGCGTGCCGCGCTACTGGGCCGGGTGAGCGGGGGGCTAGGTTTTCAATGTGTCGGAAAGTGACTTTTATACCGTTAATCACCGATATGAAGCCCAGGGCGCGCCATTGGAGTGGCCCACGTGGGAGCTGCGGGCGCACGGCTCGGCCGCGCCCGCTCTCGTCCCCGACCCCGCCACCCCGGATGATCCCTCCGGCTCCCAGGGCGCCGGGTGCCCGCTGCCCCGGCTCGATCCGCTGGGCCCCTGGTGCAGCGCCCGGCTGACGTTCGCCGACGGCGCCCGGGTCGATGTCCTCGTGACGGTCTCCGACGACCACATCACCGTCGAGGACGTACGGGCCGACCCGCCGCTGACGCTCGCCGGCCTGACCGACCTGGCCCGCTGGATCGAAGGCCCGCTGGACGACGCCTTCCGGGCCGCCACCGGGCGGCCGCACAGGACCCGGCCCGCACCCCGGCAGCCCGGCCCGGTAAACAGCTCGGCGGCCGGCTCGGTGGAGCCGGACGCCAGGCCGCACGCCGCCGGGCCCCGGACGGGGCTGCAGGCCGGACCGCAGGCCGGACCGCGGACCGGGCCGCGGTCCGCGCCGTTGCGGGGCCTGGAAGCCGAGCAGGCGACCGGACCGGCGGCCGAGCCGGCAACCGAGCCGACGGCCGGTCCGGTGCCGGGGGGCGAGCCGGCGACGGAACCTGGGCCGAAGGGTGCCGGACGGGCCGCCGAGCCATCGGCATCGGCCGGACCGTCCCACGAGCCCTCTGCCGGACCGCCCTCCGCCTCTTCCGCCTCGCCTGCCGCACCCGCGCCGTCCGCGCCGTCCGCCCCGTCTGCCCTGTCCGCTGCGTCCGTTACGTCGGCGGCCGCCCCGGTCTCCGCGTCATCGGCACCCCCGGAGCCATCGGCACCATCGGCACCGTCGGAAGCGTCGACGACGCCAGAACCGTCAGAACCGTCAGAACCGGCCGAGGTGCCGGTGTCCGAGTCATCGATGGCTGAGGCGTCGGTGTCCGAGGCGGCGACGTCGTCCGACCCGTCGGCGCCCTCCGGGCCGCCCGCCGCGGCCCCGTCCTCCGAGCGTGCGCTTTCCGCCGTCCTTGCCCGGTCGCGGGCCGGTGAGCGTCGCAGGCTCGCCGCGGACGCGTACCGCCAGGCTCAGCGGGAGGGGAACGATCCGGTGCTGGCCGTCATGCTTGCCACCGGCCGCAGTCGTCGAAGATCGCTACGTCTGATCGCCGGTGCCCGTGACGAAGGGCTCCTGACGCCACGTCACAACAAGCGCTGACCCGCGAAGCTCATGGCGCCTGCACCTCATCGTCGGCGTGTGGCGCGCCCAACTCCCATTCCAGCCCGTACCGTTGGAACAACTCGGCGCGCAGTCGCACGCGCGGCATCGATGCTCCCGGCAGCAGCATCGCCACCACCGCACCCATCAGCAGCGCCCGCAACAGCGGATAGTCGGCATCGGGGTCCGAGGAGCCGTACGCCGCGACCGTCTCGCGCAGCAACTGGGCCAGTCGTTGCTGCTCGGCGCACTGGATGAATCCGTCGGCCGTCAGGATTCCCGCCATATGCGTCCGCATCAGCAACGGGCGATCATGCGCAAGGCCCAGCATCGCGTCGATGGCTCGCGCCAGCAGCTCCCGCCCCGCCTCCGGCCCGCTGGGCCGTGGCGCGCGCTCCAGTGCCGCCCGCAGCGTGAGATGCATCAGCCGGTGGACGGCGGACTGGAGGAGCTGACGTTTGCCGGGGAAGTAGTACGACACCAGCCCTCGCGCGACCCCCGCCCGATGGGCGATGTCCCCGAGCGTCGTGGCCTCGAAGCCGCGCTCTCCCACCAGCTCGACGGTCGCCTGCAGCAGCCGCTCGCGGGATCGCCGCCGCAATTCTTCATTGACCGATGCGCTGCGGGGGGACATCCTGTAACTCCTGCGTTGACTGGCTCAGGGCCAATATACTTCGTATAATGGAGGGTTTCGTCCGTGAACGGAACCCGGTCGAGCTGCCCGGTTCGGGCGACGCGGGGGATCGCCCGAACCGGGTGACGGTGGGGCCGGGGGCGGTCTCGCGACCTGCGTTTCCCGGGTCAAGAGGCCGCCCCCGGCTTGCATCGGGAGGCGGGTTCGGCCATCGCCGGTCGCCTCTGATCGTACTCTTGCCGGTGTTTTGACAGCCTTTCTGATGGCGTGTCAGAGCGCCATGCGATCCGCCGGCCCGTGCCGCAGTGTCACGTGGCGAACACGCCTCGGCGCCGCTCGGGGCACACCGCAGAGCCGCGAACCGCTCACCGGACACGCCTCAGCGCGGCTCGCCGCAGGGCGCAGTCCGATTGTCAGAGCCGCGTGGAACACTCGCCTTCGCCGTTCGAGCCAAGGGCTGGTCAAGCGATACAGCACGGCGGTACACCAAGGCGATACACCAAGGGGGATGGCCTGTCATGGGCGTGAGTGTGGGGTTCATCGGCGCGACGACGGAGGAGCTGGACAGGGCGGAGAAGGATCCGAGTTGGGCCGGTTCCTACGTCTACGAGCTGTATGCCGACGAAGACTTCCCGGCGGCGGATCGTCCCCACGGCGGTCCGGACAAGGCGTGGGCCGGCCTTCAGTACCTGTTCGACGAGACGGACATCGAGCTGGAGTTCTTGATGGACGGGTCCCAGATCCTGGAGGACGGCACCCTGTTCGGGTGGTCCGCGGAGCAGATCGCGAGCGTGGCCCGGCAGCTGCGGGCGACCCCGTGGGAGCGGCTGGCGGCCCACTACGCCCCGGAGCGGATGACGAGGGAGAAGGTGTACCCCCATACGTGGCGGCTCGATGCCGAAGGAGAGCTGGACTGGCTTCAGCGCTCCTACGAAGAGCTCGTCGACTTCTTCGCCGCGGCGGCCGAGGGCGGATACGGGGCGTTCATGAGCTTCAGTTTCTAGGGCCTGTCTGCAGGGCGGGCGCCGTGGAAAGCCTCGCGGTGCGGCGGTCATGTTTGTGCGAGACCCTGGTGATCAGGGGAGCGCGCCCGACAGTGGTGATGCATTTCCAGCGTGATCCAGCGTGACACCGCACCCGGTCGAGGAGGGCGGGCTGTGATGAGCGAGGCAGAGAGAAGCGCCACGGGGCGGAGCCAGGGCGAGAAGGCCCCGCTGTCGGCGATCACATTGAGGGTCAACGATCAGGTGCGGCGGCTCGAGGTGGATCCGCGGACCTCGCTGCTCGACGCGCTGCGCGAACATCTGCGCCTGAGCGGCACCAAGAAGGGGTGTGACCACGGGCAGTGCGGCGCCTGCACGGTGCTGATCAACGGCCGGCGGGTCAACTCCTGTCTGACGCTCGCCGTCATGCACGAGGACGACGAGGTGGTGACGATCGAGGGCCTGGGCGATCCCGGTGGCCTGCACCCCATGCAACGCGCCTTCGTCGAGTGTGACGGCTTCCAGTGCGGCTACTGCACACCCGGCCAGATCTGTTCGGCGGTCGGCATGCTCGCCGAGGTGGAGGCGGGGTGGCCCAGCCACGCCACCGCCGAGGTGGCCGCGTCGCGGATCGCCTTGAGCGATGAGGAGATCCGCGAGCGGATGAGCGGCAACATCTGCCGGTGCGCCGCCTATCCGAACATCGTCGCGGCCATCCGCGGCATCGCGGCGGGAGGCCCGGAATGAGGTCCTTCACCTACGAGCGGGCGACGGACGCACAGGCCGCCGTCGCGGCGGTGTCCAGAACCGGCGCGAAGTTCATCAGCGGCGGCACCAATCTGCTCGACCTGATGAAGCTCGGCATCGAGCACCCCAGCCATCTGGTCGACATCAGCCGGCTTCCGTTGCGGGACATCGAGGAGCTGCCGGACGGCGGACTGCGCATCGGTGCCCAGGCGGTGAATTCCGTCGTGGCCGCCGATACCCGGGTGCGTACCCGCTATCCGGTGCTGTCGCAGGCGCTGGTGTCCGGCGCCTCGGGGCAGTTGCGGAACAAGGCGTCCACCGGTGGGAACCTGTTGCAGCGCACCCGCTGCCCCTACTTCTACGACACGGCCGCGGGCTGCAACAAGCGGAACCCCGGATCCGGCTGCTCGGCCATCGGCGGTTTCAACCGGATCCACGCGGTCCTCGGCGTCAGTGAGTCCTGCATCGCCACCCATCCCTCGGACATGGCCGTCGCGATGACCGCGCTGGAGGCGGAGATCGAACTGCTCGACGCCGACGGGTCGGTGCGCCGCGTCGCCATCACGGACTTCTACCGGCTGCCGGGCGATACGCCGCACATCGAGACCGTGCTGCGGCCCGACGAGATGATCACGGGGGTGACCCTGCCCCCGCCCCTGCCGGGCCGGCAGCTCTACCGCAAGGTGCGTGACCGGGCGTCCTACGAGTTCGCGCTGGTCTCCGTGGCGGCTGTCGTCTCGGCCGAGCAGGGAACGATCAGCGAGGCGCGGGTGGCGCTCGGCGGAGTGGCGCACAAGCCGTGGCGGTCCCTCGAAGCGGAGGCCGAACTGGCCGGCCGCCCCGCCACGATGGCCACCTATCGCGCCGCCGCCGAGGCCGCCATGCGTGACGCCGTGGGGCAGGGGGACAACGACTTCAAGATCGAACTGGCCCGGCGCACGCTGTGCCGCACGCTGGCGCAAGCGGCCCGGTCGAGCTGAGGAGGCGAGATGATCGGGCAAGGCCTGAACCGCGTTGACGGCCCGTTGAAGGTCTCCGGCCGGGCTCCCTACGCCTACGAGCACTGGGAGGCCGGCCGGCCGCTGTACGGGGTCATCGCCGGCGCGACGATCGGCAAAGGCCGCATCACCCGGATCGACACCGAGGACGCCGAATGCGCGGACGGCGTCCGCATGGTGATGACGTACCACAACGCCCCGGTGCAAGGCCCGCGTGACGAGTCCATCGCCTTGGAATACTGGCGCGCCCAGCCGGTGCTGACCGGCCCGGAGATTCACTATTACGGCGAGCCGGTGGCACTCGTCGTCGCCGAGACCTTCGAGCAGGCCCGAGCGGCGGCCGATCTCATCGATGTGGAGTACGCGGTCGGGCGGGGACGGTTCGACTTCTCTGCCGACGACGATGAGACGTACATCCCGAAGGTGGTCAACGCCGGGCTCCCCACCGACACGTCGGTGGGCGATTTCGATGCCGGATTCGATGCCGCCGCGGTGCGAGTCGATCAGTACTACACCACGCCGTACGAGTTCTCGATGCCGATGGAACCCCACGCGTGTCTGGTGGAACCGCGTGGCGAGGACCTGGTCGTCTACGTCAGCTGCCAGATCGTCGACGCGGCGCAGTCCTCGGTCGCCGGCACGCTGCGGATGGACCCCGCGCGGATCCATATCGTCAGCCCCTTCGTCGGCGGGGGATTCGGCTCCAAGCTGGGCATCCACTCCGAGACCATCCTGGCCGCGCTCGCCGCCCGCGAGCTGCGCCAACCCGTCAAGGTCGCGCTCACCCGGCAGCAGGTCTTCCAGCTCGTCGGCCTGCGCCCCACATCGAGCCAGCGGGTCCGGTTGGGCGCGGGGCGCGACGGGCGGCTGGCCGCGCTCGCCCATGACGTCACCATGCACACCAACCCGGACCTGGAATTTGCCGAGCAGACCGCCGCCACGACCCGCAGCCTCTACGCCGCGCCCCACCGGCTGACCAGCCACCGGCTCACGCCGCTCGATCTGCCGCGCGGGTCGGACGTGCGCGCGCCGGGCGAGGCGCCGGGCCTGCTGGCGGTGGAGTCGGCGATGGACGAACTGGCCGACGCGCTCGGGATGGACCCGGTCGAGCTGCGGATCCGCAACGAGCCCACCGTCGATCCCGAGCGGGACGTGCCCTACAGCGACCGGCACCTGGTCGACTGCCTGCGCGACGGCGCGCGCCGGTTCGGCTGGGAGCGCCGCCCCGCCACCCCTGCGAGTGTGCGGGAGGGAAGGTGGCTGGTCGGCTACGGCATGTCGGCCGCCATCCGCGGGCATTTCCAAGGGCCGACAGCGGCGCGGGTGAGACTGGAGGCGGACGGCACCGCCGTCGTCCAGTCGGACATGACCGATATCGGTACAGGCACCTACACCATCCTGACCCAGGTCGCCGCCGAGGGGCTGGGGCTGCCGCCCGACCGGGTGCGGATCGAGCTCGGGCGCTCCGAGCTGCCCTCCAGCTGGGGCTCCGGCGGCTCGTGGGGCGCCGCCAACTCGTGCACCGCGGTGCACCGGGCGTGCGTGGCCCTGCGGGAGAAGCTGCTGGTCGCGGCACGCGGTGATGAGGGCTCTGCGCTGTACGGCCTGGACCCGGCCGACGCGGTGTTCTCCGACGGCACCGTGCGCATCGGCGACGCGTCCCAGGCGATGGGCGAGATCGTCGCCCGGCACCATCCCGACGGTGCGGAGGCGGAGGGCACGACCCTCTTCATGGGCGACGACCCGAACTACTCGGCCTACTCGATCCACACCTACGGCGCCCACTTCGCCGAAGTGGGGGTCGACGCGGACACCGCCGAGATCCGTCTGCGGCGGATGCTGGGCGTGTTCTCGGTGGGGCGGGTGCTCAACCCGAAGACGGCCCGCTCGCAGCTGATCGGCGGCATGATCTGGGGGGCCGGTGCGGCTCTTGAGGAAGAAGCCGTGGTCGATCTGCGATCCGGCGCCTTCGTCAACCGGGATCTCGCGCAGTACCTGGTCCCGGTCCATGCCGACATCCCCGATGTCGAGGTCGTCATCCTCGACGGATACGACGACAAGGCCAACGTCCTGGGCGCCAAGGGCATAGGTGAGCTGGGCATCTGCGGATCCGGCGCGGCGGTCGCGAACGCGGTGTTCAACGCCACCGGGACGCGCGTGCGTGAGTTCCCCATCACGATCGAGAAGGTGCTGCCGGGGCTGCCACCCCTTGAGTGCTGAACCTGTGACGGACCATGCCGTCCTGGCCCACCGGGCAGAGCCCGGCCCGGGGGGCAGCGCGAGAGGGCAGGCGCCAGAGGACGCAGCGCGGGAGGATCAGCGCGAGAGGACGCAGCGCGGGAGATCAGCGCGAGAGGACGCAGCGCGGGAGATCAGCGCGAGAGGACGCAGCGCGGGAGATCAGCGCGAGAGGAACTGCTGGCACTGGTAGGGCCCGGCGCGCCCGACCCGGCCGGCGCGGGTCACCTGGAGCTTGCCCGGGCGGGGTGCCGCGGAGGAGGACTTCGGCACGGGCGAAAGTGCAGACCAGCTGCCCGGTGCTCCGGTCCTCGGGGAAGTCGGCGCTGTCTCCGGGTCAGGGAGCGCAGGTCCGGCGGGAGGCCGAGCTCCGTCGCCAATGGGCCGGTGATCGGCTTGACCCCACTCGTTCAGGCCGTCCGCCCCTCCACCTGACCCGCTCACGCCGAGGCCGGAAAAGGCTCACTGCCCGACACCTTGTGGCCTGCGTCACTGGCTGGTTAAGCTCCAGCACGCTTCTGGCACATTTCCTCCGCAAGTTGACCTATTGGTGTGGCAATCTTCACGATCTGCCCACGAACGTGAGGTGGCTTCGCATGGAACGGCGAGCAGCGACCCCGCGCGCGGACGACTCACCGCACGGCTTACCGCCGGCGTTCTTCCGGGGTGCGACGGAACACCGTCCGGCAGCAATCGGTCCGTCGGCGATGCGGCCCTCGGCAATCGGTCTCTCGGTCATCCGTCCGTCGGCAATCGGCCCGTCGGCAATCGGTCCGGGGAACGCCCCGGAGCGGACGGGGACGCGCTGTGTTGCCCGCGGCGCCGCGAGACCGGACGCGGGCCGTTTCTGATGACGCACCCCGCTCCGGTGCCGGCGCCCGCCGTCCCCCTGCCGCACGCCCGCCGCGACGTCCGGCTGTTCTGGTGGGCGGGCACCTGCGACGCCCTCGGCAGTCAGGTGTCCGGGTTCGTTCTGCCGTTGCTGCTGTTGCGGCTCGGCCGTTCCCCCGCCGAGGTCGGCGCCCTCGCCGGGCTCTTTGCGGTCGCCACGCTGGTCCTCGGCCCGCTCGCCGCCGTACCCGCCGACCGCGGGGCCCGTAAGCGGGTGATGGTGGGCGCCGCGCTGGTGTCCGCCGCGGCGATGACCGGTGTCACCGTCGCGGTCGCCGCGGGCCCCGTCCCGCCGGCCGTTCTCCTTGCCGCCGTGCTCGTCGAGCGGTGCGCCACCGCCTGCTACGAGGCGGCGTCGCCGGGCACCGTGGCGCTGGTGTGTCCCCCCGAGGAGCACCGGCGGGTGCTGTCCCGATTACAGGCGGGGGAGCGGGGAGCCCTCGTCGTCGGGCCCGCACTGGGCGGGCTGCTCTTCGCCGCCGGCGCCTGGCTGCCGTTCCTCGTGGATGCCCTGTCGTACGTCGTCGCGGCGGGCGGCATCCGCGCCATGCGCTCCGGTCTGTCCCCGCGGCCGGAACAGCGGCCGCCGGGCGGTACGTCGTGCCGGACCCGGCGGGCCCTGCTCGCCGAAGCCGGGGCAGGGGTGGCGCTGCTGCGCCGGGAGCCCGTCCTGCGGCTGGCGCTCGTCTGGATATCGGCCGTCAACGCCCTGCTCGTCGCGCTGTATTACACGACGGTCTTCGCCCTCCAGGACCACGGCGGCAGCGCGGCTCCGCTGGGCCTGGTCCTCGCCCTGACCGGGGCGGCCGGCCTGGCCGGTGCGCTGGCCGCACCGCGACTGGCCGGCCGGCACGCGGCGGCGACGGTGCTGGTGGTGGTGTCCTGGTTGATGGTGCCGCCCGCCGCGGCCCTGGCGGTGGCCCGTGACGCCTGGCAGTTCGGACTGCTCCTCGGACTCCTCTGCTTCCTGACGCCGACCGCCGCCGTGGCGCTGCAGGCCCGGATCCTCCAGATCACACCGCCCGGACTGCAGGCCCGCACCGGCACCGTGCTGGCCACCGCGTCGGGCGCGGCAGCGGCCCTGGCCCCGGCCCTCGCCGGGCTGTCGGCCGGCCGCGCCGGAGCCGGAGCCACCCTCATGGGCTGTGCGGTGCTGCTGGCCGTGCTCGCGCTGTACGCGACCCGCATGGCACCGAGCTTCCTCCGCGGGACGAAGGAGAAGACCGTATGACCGCGACCGCGACCGGTACCGCCGTACCACCGCCCGGCACCGGCTTCCGGGTCTACCGGCCGGCGCTCCCCGAGGTCTGCCCGCGCGACCCGGCACGGATGGCCCTGGCCGCGGACGCCGACGGCCGCTGCGAGATCTTCACCTGGAACGCCGCCACCGGCACCGCCCGCCAGGTCACCGACAGCCCGGACGGCACGGTGCACTGCGCCCTCGACGCGGACGCCCGGGTGTGGTGGTTCACCGAGGACCGCAGCGGCCTCGGGCTCTGGTATTTCCAGGACTTCGAGGGCGGACCGCGGCACCCCGGTCTGACCGGCCTGCGCCCGGGACTCCCGTGCGGCCTCGCCCTCAGCGACGCCGGCACCGTGGCCGTCGGCCTCGGGGACGACCGCGGGATGACCGTCCACCTCGGCACACCGGGCGGCCCGGCCCGGCCGGTGTGCACCGTCGACGGCCCCGCGCTGCTGACCGGCATCTCGCCGTCGGGCGGGCTGCTGGCGCTGTCGGGGGCGGCCGGATCCGACCGCGCGGTCACCCTCGTGACCTGCTCCGGGGCGGTCCTCGACCAGCTCTCCGGACGGCGCGGACGGCTGTGGGCGCTCGGCTTCGCGCCGTCCCCCGCCACCACCGAACTCCTGCTGGTCCAGGAAGACAACGACGGCTATCACCTTGCCAGTTGGCGGCCCGGCGCCGGACCGCGGCCGCACCGCTGGTGCCGCTTCGACACCGAGATCACCGCACGCTGGTACCCCGAGGGGCGACGGGTCCTCATCCGCCACGACCGCCACGGCCGCTCCGCCCTCACCACCGCCGACCTCGACCGGCGCACCCTGACCCCGGTGCCCTCGCCGCCCGGCACCCTGCTCGACGCCGTCCCGCACCCGGGCGATGACGTGCACTACCTCTGGACCGATACGGCCACCCCGCCGCGGACGGTCTCCACCGCCGGCACCCCGCTGCCGGCGCTCCCCGCCCTGCCGGCCCCCGCACCCGGCCGGCACCGTGACCTGTGGACCCCCGGCCAAGGCGGCCCCGTGCACACGCTGCTCGGCGAACCGGAACCGACCCGCGGCCCGCGGCCCCCGCTGGTGTTCCTGGTGCACGGCGGACCCGCCGACCACGACCGCGACGCCTACGACCCACAGGTGCACTCGCTGATCGCCTCCGGGTTCGCGGTCGCGCGGGTCAACTACCGCGGCTCCACCGGCTACGGGCCTGCCTGGCGCGCCGCGTACGGCGAGGGGGTGGGGCTCACCCAGGTCGCCGACCTCGTCGCGGTCCGGGCCGACCTGCTCCGCCGCGGCCTGGCCCGCGAGGACGCGATCGGCCTGTGGGGCACCTCCTGGGGCGGTTACCTGACCCTGCTCGCGCTCGGCACCCGGCCGGACCTCTGGCAGGCGGGCGTCGCCGTCAAACCGGTCGCCGACTGCGCCGCGGCCCACCGCACCGGCACCCCCGCCCTGCGTGCCCTGGACGAGCGGCTGTTCGGCGGTACCCCCGACGCCGTGCCAGGACGCTACGCGCGCAGCTCGCCCGTCCACTACGCGGCCGAGGTCCGCGCCCCGCTGCTGGTGATCGCCGCCACCCGCGACGCCAAATGCCCGCCCGGCCAGGTCCACAGCTACCTGACCGCGCTGCACCAGGCGGGTGTCGCGCACGAGTCCCGGTGGCTGGACACCGGCCACGACGGTTACACCGGCGCGCACCATGTGGCCGCCCTGCGGCACGCCATGGGCTTCCTCGGCCGGCATCTGCGCCGCACCCCGCGGCCCACCGCACCCCCCGTCCCGCAGCGGACGGGGTCTTCGGGAGCACCGGTCCGTCCCGCGCCCCCGGACATGTGAGAACCGTTCCCGCCATACCGGCAGAACAGGAGACACAGCCATGCAGAAGGACATCATCCACAACGACCCGCTCGCGGGTGACGAGGAGAACCGCAAGCCCGGCATCGGCATCACGGTGACCGTCCCGTTCCGTAACGCCGAGGACACCGAGGAGGACTGACCCTCCCCGGCCGGCCCGGTGCACCACCGGGCCGGCCGGACCGCCGCACGTCACCGCCCGGCCGCCGGCCGCCTCCCCTTCCACCCCGCCGCCTACGAGGAGCCGACATGCGCGTCCTGCTGGTCAATATGCCCTGGTCACCGATCGACCTCCCGTCCCTCGCACTCGGAATCCTCCGACGCAGCGTCGACGAACGCACCTGTGGCCATGCCGATGTCCTGCACGCCAACCTGGAGTTCACCGACTGGATCACCCGGCGCACCGAGTTCACCGCGGACGACTACCAGTTCTATGCGCTCTCCTCCTACTTCATGGGATGCGGCGACTGGGTGTTCTCCTCCGCCCTCTACGACGACCCCGAGTGGCGGGTACCGAAGTTCCGCGCCTCGATGCGCGGCAAGCTGCGGGAGGAACGGCTGCGGATGTCCCACGAACTGCACCGCGTGGTACCGGAGTTCGTCCAGGAGACCGCCGAGCGGATCGTCGCGGCCGGCCCCGACGTCGTCGGCTTCACCTCCACCTTCCAGCAGAACACCGCCGCGCTCGCCGCCGCCAAGTACGTCAAACGCCTCGCCCCGCACATCAAAACCGTCATGGGCGGCGCCAACTGCGACGCCGAACAGGGCGCGGCCGGCCACCGCAACTTCCCCTTCCTGGACTTCGTGGTCCGCGGCGAGGGCGAAGCCGTTTTCCCCCAGCTGCTCACCGCCCTCGACGAAGGCGGCGACCTGTCCGCCGTCCCCGGACTGTGCCACCGGAGCCCCGACGGCACCAGCACCGCCAACCCGATGAGCACCAGTCCGCTGCCTCCCGCCACCATCCTGCCGCCCGACTACAGCGGCTACTTCGAGCGGCTGGCGTCCTCCGTCGCCCGCAACTGGGTGGAACCCAAGCTCGTCGTCGAAGGGGCCCGCGGCTGCTGGTGGGGGGAGAAGCACCACTGCACCTTCTGCGGCCTCAACGGCTCCTTCATGCAGTTCCGCAGCAAGAGCCCGGAGACCTTCTACGAAGAGATCATGGACCTGGCACGCCGCCACCGCGTGCTGGACATGTACGTCGTCGACAACATCCTCGACATGGGCTACCTCAACACCGTCCTGCCCCGCATCATCGACAGCGGCTACGACCTGCGCCTGCACATCGAGATCAAGGCCAATATGCGCCGGACCCAGCTGCGCACGCTCGCCGACGCCGGGATGATCTACGTCCAGCCGGGCATCGAAAGCCTCAACAGCCGGGTGCTCGACCTGATGGACAAGGGCGTGAGCGGCTGCCAGAACGTCCGGATGCTCCGCGACGGAGCCGAGACCGGGCTCTCCGTCTCCTGGAACTACCTCCACGGCTTCCCCGGCGAGAGCGCCGCCGACTACGAGCCGGTCATCGCCCAACTGCCCGCCCTGGAACACCTCGACCCGCCGGTCGACCTCTCCGCGCGTATTGCCATCGAACGCTTCAGCCCGTACTTCAACCGCCCCGAACTCGGCTTCACCGGTCTGCGGCCCGAGGAGCACTACCGCTTCACCTACGACCTGCCCGAGTCCGAACTGTACGACCTGGCCTATGTCTTCGAGGCACCCGAACGCGGCATCGGGGAACCCACCGTCACCTTGCTCAACGACGCCCTGGGCGCCTGGCGCAAACACCACGTGGACAGCAGGCTCACCCACACCGACCTCGGTGACCGCATCGTGCTGGTCAGCCGCAGACGCGCCTTCGACTGGGGAACCATGGAGCTCACCGAGCCCGCGGAGATCGCGGCCTTCAAGCTGCTCGACCAGCCGCACGCCCCCGCCGCACTGACCCGCAAGCTCGCCGCACGGCTGCCCGGGCAGCCGCTCGACGCGGCCGCCGTGCACACCCTCCTCCAGCGCTGGGTGACGCTCGGGCTGGTCTTCGCCGACGGCGGGCAGTACGTCCACCTGGCGCCGGCGGCCGTCAACGAGGACCTGCTGCGGCTGGACTTCATGCGCCACCGCCACGCCGCGCCCGCCCGCCACGAGACGCCGGACACACCCCGCGACGTCGTCCACGCCTAGCGGGAGACACCCCCTGGGGCCCGTCGTCACAGCCCCGTCGCCGCCCGGCCCACGAGGAGACATCCATGACCTGCACCACCACCCCTGCCCCCCGGGCACTGACGCTCGCCGCATGGCGGGACTACGACGAGGACGCCTGCACCCTGCCGGGTATGAGCCTGGGCGAACTCGACCTGGCCGGACCGCCGGAGAAGCACGCCGCCCGGCTGTGGGAGCTGGGGGTACGACGGGTGCGGCTCGCCGAGGAGATCGACCTGACCACCGTCGACGACCCCGGCGCAGCCCCCGACGCCGCCGCGCATGCGGTCCGGCAGCTCTGTCTGATCCGTGACCTGACGGCACGCGCCGTGCTCGTCCAGTGGCGGCTGCGCCTGCCGGCCGAGCCCGACGACGGCTGGCGCGAGCTCTGCCACCTCCAGCCGCCCCGGACCCTCAGCGGGCCCGCCGACGAGGCGGCGGCGCTCTCCCGGTGGCGCGACGAGCACTACCTCTGCAAGTGCGTGTGGCGCCAGGGCCCCGGCTTCGTCCAGATCCGCGACCGCCGATGGGGCCACCTGCGCCGCTTCACCACGGACGAGCCCGCGTACCGGGAGGCGATCGGCCAACTGTCCTACGGCGCACCGCTGTCGGCCGTACCCGAGGCGATCGCCGCGGACTTCCTCGAGGAGCGCCTGGTCTCGCGCACCGGGCCGCTGCTGTGGTGGCTGCCGTACCGGGTGAACCGGTGGATCCAGGAGGCGATGGCCATCTGAGGGGGCCGGGCGCGCGGCCCCCGGACCGGAGCGGGCGAGCGCTGCCGGCCACTGCCGGCGCAAGCCGGCGAGCACTGTGGCACAGACGACAGCCGAAAGCGGATGACGGCTCCGCTCCCGCGTGTTGCGCACAGCGGAGCGTCCGTCCGCGGCGCTCCGCGACCGCACTCTCGTCCTAGGAGCCCACACGTGCATTCCAGCGATTCCGCCGCCCGGGCGGCCCGGGTGCTCTCCCGCCCCTTCACCCTGGGCGGCCTCACCGTGCCGAACCGGATAGCCATGGCGCCGATGACCCGCGAGTTCTCGCCGGGCGGCGTCCCGGGTACCGATGTCGCGGACTACTACGCGCGCCGGGCCGCCGGCGGGACCGGGCTGATCATCACCGAGGGCACCTACGTCGATCACGCGGCCGCCGGGACCAGCGGCGCCGTGCCCCGATTCCACGGCGAGGACGCCCTCGCCGGCTGGGAGCGCGTCGTCCGGGCGGTGCATGCGGAGGGCGGGACGATCATGCCGCAGCTGTGGCACGTCGGCATGGCCCGCGCGGCAGGCGCGCCGCCGTTCCCGGACGCCCCGCCCTCCGGCCCGTCCGGCATCGCCCTCGACGGCACCCCGTCCGGTCACGCCATGGACCGGCAGGACCTCGACGATGTCATCGCGGCGTTCGCCGACGCGGCCGCAGCGGCCGAACGCCTCGGCTTCGACGGGGTCGAGCTGCACGGTGCCCACGGCTACCTGATCGACCAGTTCCTGTGGTCCGCCACCAACCGGCGCACCGACGCGTACGGCGGCAGCCTCCGTGCCCGTACGCGCTTCGCCGCCGAGATCGTGGCGGCCTGCCGGGCGGCGGTGTCGCCGGACTTCCCGGTCCTCTTCCGGATGTCCCAGTGGAAGATGGGCAACTATCAGGCACGGCTCGCCGAGACACCGGACGAGCTCCAGGCGGTCGTGGGGCCGCTCGGCGACGCGGGGGTCAGCGCCTTCCACTGCTCGACGCGCCGCTACTGGCTGCCGGAGTACGAGGACTCGGACCTCAACCTCGCCGGATGGGTCAAGAAGCTCTCCGGCAAGCCGACGGTCACCGTCGGCTCCGTCGGTCTCGACAACGAGTTCACCGAAACGTTCCGGGGCGAACAGGCGGGCGTCACCGGTATCGACCGGCTGCTGGACCGGATGGAGCGTGACGAGTTCGACCTCGTGGCCATCGGACGGGCCCTGCTCGGTGACCCGGAGTGGGCGGCCAAGGTCGTCGAAGGCCGCACCGGCGAACTCCAGCCGTTCCAGGCCTCGGTGCTGCGGACGCTGAGCTGACGCGCCGCGGTGCGCAGGGGGCGGTGGCACCACCGGCAGAGGCAGAGGCAGAGGCAGAGGCAGAGGCAGAGGCAGAGACAGAGGTAGAGACAGAGACAGAGACAGAGGCAGGGCCAGAGGCGGATGCGGGGCCCGCGCCGCCGGGGGCGCCGCGCACCCGGCGGCCGCCCGCCGCCCGCCTCTGCCGGTGCCCACCCCGCACGCCTGGTGGGTAGGCGCTCACAGCGGGTGTCCGGCGACGGTGGGTGAACCGCCGCCCGCGAGGGGCGGTCTCGCGGTGCCTCGCACGTGGGATGCGGGCGTGGCAAGGTGGTGGGTGAGGTTGCCTCCCTCGCCCACCCCTCGATTCCGATGTGGAGGCTCGCATGGACGACAAGGAGTTCTTCCAGCTGGTGGCCGTTCGGGCGGGACTCTCGCGGCAGGAAGCTGCCGATCTCACCCGTGCCACTCTTGAGACACTCGGCGTCCGGCTCAGCGACGGTGAAGTACGCGACCTGGCCCTCGAACTTCCCGAGTCCCTGCGTGGCTCGCTCCAGCGGGGGAGCGGCGAGACGGAGACCTTTGGTCCTGACGAGTCGATCCGCAGGGTGCGGGAGCGCACCGGCCTGACCCGGCCGGAAGCCGGCCGCGGCCTCCGCGCGGTGCTCGGCACGCTGCACGAGGCCGTCTCGCAGAAGGAGTTCGACCACGCCATGTCGCAACTCGGCAAGAAGTACGCGCAGTTGGCGGAGGTCCGCTGACGCGCCGGCTGACAAGTTGGTCGGCGCCCGGCTGACAGCCGGCCGGCGCGCCGGCTGACCGGCGGGCAGTCCGTCCGTCTGACGGTCCGTCCTCTGGTCCGTCCGGCTGCGGATCCTTCCCCACGGCAGTGAAGCGAAAGGGCTTGACGGCGCCGAGCCCTGATGGTGCAGTGGATCATCCACTCAGTCACTGACCCACTCGGTCCACCGGGTGGCGCACCGGCAACCGCTGCCCGGGAGGGAAAACGTGGAGATGCTGCCCCGTGAAACCGTCGTCGACGTCCTGGAGAACCGCCTGCGGGAGGAGATCATCACCGGCCGCTATCCCGCCGGTGACTACCTGCCCACCGAGCGCCGGCTGGCGGAGCGGTACGGCGTCAACCGCACCACCCTCAAACACGCCTACGGCCGTCTCCTCCAGGCCGGGCTGCTGGAGACGCGGCACGGTGTGGGCACCCGGGTGCGCGACTACCTGCGCCTCGGCGGCGCGGACCTGCTGCCGATGCTGGTGCGGCACAGCCCGGACTGGATCGGTGAGATCTTCGAAGTGCGGCGCAGTATCGGCGCGTTGATCGCCGAGCGGGCCGCTGCCCGGGCGGACGCCACCCACCACGACGAGCTGCGCGCACTGCTGACGGCGGTACGGACGGCCGAGGGCGGCGACGCCGTACAGCTGGCCGACATCGAGGTGCACCGCGCGCTGGCCCGCGCCACCGGCAACCGCGTCTATGTGCTGCTGACCAACACCCTCTTCCACGCCTATCTGCCGGTCCGCTCCGCTCTGGTGCGGCCCTTCACCGACCCGGACGCCGCACACGCCCGGCTGGCGCCGGTGGTCGAGGCGGTGGTGGCCGGCGAGAAGGACGCCGCGCGCGCCGCCGCCGAGAGCTATCTGACCGCCACCGAGCGGATCATGCTGGAGGAACTGGCATGAGCGGCGGCGGCAGCGCCCGCGGGACGGCATTCACCGAGACCATGCTCGGCTCCGCCCGAATCGATGGTGCGGACGGCACCCGGCGGGCCCGGCTCGACCTGCGGGTGACGGCGCCCCACGTACTCCGGCCGCTCGGCACGACCCCGGCCCGGCTGCATGGACGCATACGTATCGCCGGATGGGCCGACGACCCGTGCGCCACCGGCGAGCTGGAGATCTCGCCGCTCGCCCGGCGCCGGATCCGCTACCGGCTGTCCTTCACCGCCCAAGGACGCCGGCTGACCCTCGACGGCTGGAAGTCCGTCTCGTGGCGGCGCCCCGTGCGCTCGATGACGCTCCTGCCCTACACGCTCTACGACGGGCAGGCACGCATCGGCACCGGCACCCTGCGCTTCCCCCTGGCGGCCGGCCTGGCTCCCTTCCTGGGCAGCGTCCGCTTCCCCCGGCGTGAGGACGGCAGCGGCCACCTGGCGCCGCGCTGGCGCGGGGAGCGAGGACGTACCGAGGTCTGGTACACCACCGTCACCGACCCGGCGACCGGCCGCGGACTGTGGCTGCACCACGAACTGACCGCGCCGGCCGACGGTTCACCGGCCTTCGCCCACGGCTGGGCCGCCGTCTTCCCCCAGGCGGACCCGGACGGTCCGCAGGAACCCGTGCGGCATACGCGATTCGGTCCCGGACCCTGGCGCGGCGGCGAGGACGGCTTCCGTGCGGAAGGCATCACCGCCCGCGCCGGGCATCTCGAAGGAGTGGCCGGCGACGTCCGCTGGGAGCTGACCGAACGCCCCGAGGACGCGCCGCTGTTCACCTTCCCCCGCTGGTCCTGGCGTCGCCCCCTGCTGCCCGCCGCGCAGATGCTCCCGGCGGCCCGTGCTTCCTACGACGGCACGGTCACCTACGGGGGCGAGACGCTGACCCTGCAGGGTGCTCCGGGCGCTTCCGCCCGTATCTACGGCCACGGCAACGCGCAGCGCTGGGCCTGGTTGCACGCGGATCTCGGCAACGGCGAGGTGCTGGAGACCGTCGCCGCGGTCTCGCGGAAACCGGGACTGCGCCGTCTGCCGCCCCTGGTCTTCCTGCGGCTGCGCCGGGGCGGCCGCACCTGGCCCCGCCGGGCGGAGCGCTCCGCGTTCGGCTGGGCGGGCTGCGGCCGCTTCCGTGCCGTCCTCGGGCATCCGGACTTCACGGTCACCGGACGCGCCGGGCTGCGCCGTATCCGGGTGGAGGTGAGCCTGCCCGCCGAGCGCACGCTGCGGCTCGACTACGCGGATCCCGACGGCAGCCCGGCGGTGTGCCGCAACAGCGAGACCGCCGACGCCGTCGTCCGCCTGGAACGCTGGTGGGGCCGCTGGCGGCCGGAGGAGGAGTGGCTGCTCGAAGGGACCGCGCACGCGGAGGTGGGGGAGCGATGAGCACCGCCGGATTCGTCGCCGCGCTCCTCGCCGACGACGGCGGCGCACGCTGGCCGGCCGGGGTGCCCCGGCGCCTCGACGCGGTACTGGCCTCGATGCCCGCGCCGGCCCGGGCCGGAGTGCGCGGCGCGGCCTGCGCCGTCGACGCCTATGCGCTGGCCCGTACGGGACGTCCGCTCGCCGCTCTCGATCCAGAGGAGCGGGAGGCGCTGGTGACCGGGCTCGCCGCCCGGCCGCGCCTGGCCCCGCTGTTCGACCTGGTGAAGGTGCCGGTGCTGCTGGCCGCGGGCACGGAGCGGATGCTCGCACACCGGCCGCCTGCGGGGCGCGGCGCCGGTATGCCGCAGGCCCGCCCCCCGCTCGCGTTCGCGCCACCGCAGGATCCGCCGTTGGACTGCACACCGGCAGCGGACTGGCCCGCGCGCAGCACCGCGGACGTGGTGGTGATCGGCTCCGGCGCCGGAGGCGCCATGGCGGCACGCGTCCTCGCCCGCGCCGGGCTGCGCACCGTCGTCCTGGAAGAGGGGGACCACCACACCACCGCATCCTTCGGGCGCCGCACGCCTCTGGAACGGTTCACGGACCTCTACCGCGACGGCGGCGCCACCGTGGCGGCCGGCCGTCCGCCCTTGCTGCTGCCCACGGGACGGGCCGTGGGCGGGACCACCCTCGTCAACTCCGGCACCTGCTACCGCACCCCCGGGCACGTGCGGGAGCGGTGGCGCGCCGCCTTCGGATTCGACCTCGCGGCCGGCTTCGAAGCCCACCTCGACGAGGCGGAGCGCACCCTGGGCGTGGCCACCCAGCCCCTCGACGTCCTCGGCAACAACGGGCTGCTCACCCTCGCCGGAGCACAGCGGCTCGGGTGGCGCGCCGCGCCGCTGCGCCGCAACGCCCCCGGCTGCATGGGCTCCTGCCAGTGCGTCGTGGGCTGTCCCACCGGCGCCAAACAGAGCGTGCAGCTGTCGGTGCTGCCCGACGCGTGCGCCGCCGGAGCCCGGATCGTCACCGGGGCACGGGTGCGACGGATCCTGGTGGAGGCCGACCGCCCCGGCGGTCCGCGGGCGGCGGGAGTGTCCGTGCGGCGTCCGGACGGCGGTGACCTGGAGATTCTGAGCCCGCTGGTGGTGGTCGCGGCAGGCGCCCTGCAGTCGCCGCCGCTGCTGCGCCGCTCCGGGCTGGGCACCCATCCCCGGCTGGGACGCAACCTCAGCGTCCATCCGGCGACCAGCGTGGCGGGCCGCTTCGCCGAGCCGGTGACGGCCTGGGAGGGGGTGCTGCAGAGCGTCGGCGTCGAGGAGCTGCACCGCGGCGGCATCCTCATCGAGGCGACCGCCACCCCACCGGGCATGGGCAGTTTCGTGCTGCCGGGCGTGGGCCGCGAGCTGCGCCGCGAACTGGACGCCGCCGACCGGCTGGCGACCCTGGGCGCCATGATCGCGGACCGTCCCTCGGGCCGGGTCCTGGGCCGGGACCGCACCCTTCTGCGCTACGACCTCGATCCCCGCGACGCCGGCCGTCTGATGACCGCGGTACGCGCCATGGGCGAACTGCTCTTCGCCGCCGGTGCCCGGGAGGTACTGACCGGCATCCCCAGCGCGCCGCGCGCCCGCTCCCTGACCGAGCTGTCCGCCGTGCTGGAGGGGGTGAGCGCCCGCCGGCTCCATCTCTCGGCCTTCCACCCCACCGGAACCGTGGCCGCCGGTGCGGACGCCGGCCGCTGCCCCGCCGACGGCGAAGGCCGCCTGCGCGGCGTCCACGGGGTGCTGGTGGCCGACGGCTCACTGCTCCCCAGCTGTCCCGAGGTCAACCCCCAGCTGAGCATCATGGCCGCTGCTCTGGGCGTCGCGGAGCGGGCGGTGGCGGTGGGCTGAGTGGTGGTGGAGTGAGCGGTGGCGGTGGGCTGAGTGGTGGTGGAGTGAGCGGTGGCCGTGGGCTGAGCGGTGGTGGCGGAGTGAGTGGTGGGCGTGGGCTGAGCGGTGGCGGCAGGGCGAGCGGTCGCGCCGACGCCCGCGGTCCCGCGCTGTCCCCTCGATGTGACTGCTTGAGGTGACTCCTTGATGTGACTGATGGTCCGCGGCGGCGAGCCTCTTTGGCGTCTTCCGAGGTGTCTGTACCGTCAGCCCGGCGAGGGGGTGACCGCGGGCGATGAGGAGTGCGGACCGTGACAGCCGTTCAGCAGACGGAATCCCTGCAACCGGTCAAGCGGCGACGGAATGCCGGACGCGTGGTGGTGGACTGGCTGACGACCACCGACCACAAGACGATCGGCACGCTCTACCTGGGCACGTCCTTCGGGTTCTTCATGGCCGGTGGCATCCTGGCACTCGCCATCCGGGCCGAGCTGGCCCGCCCGGGGCTGCAGATCCTCTCGAACGAGCAGTTCAACCAGGCGTTCACGATGCACGGCACCATCATGCTGCTGATGTTCGCGACGCCGCTGTTCGCCGGATTCGCGAACTGGATCATGCCGCTGCAGATCGGCGCGCCCGATGTGGCCTTCCCGCGGCTCAACATGTTCGCCTACTGGCTCTACCTGTTCGGCTCCCTGATCGTCCTGAGCGCCTTCATCACACCGGAGGGGGCCGCCGACTTCGGCTGGACCGCCTACACCCCGCTGTCAGGCCCCCTCCGCACCCCCGGAACCGGCGGCGACCTGTGGGTGATGGGCCTGGCCTTCTCCGGTTTCGGCACCATCCTGGGGTCGGTCAACTTCATCACGACGATCATCTGCATGCGCGCGCCGGGCATGACGATGTTCCGGATGCCGATCTTCACCTGGAACATCCTGCTGACGGCCGTGCTGGTGCTGCTCGCCTTTCCCGTGCTGGCCGCCGCGCTGCTGGTGCTGGAGGCGGACAGGAAGTTCGGTGCGCACGTCTTCGACCCCGCGAACGGGGGCTCCTTGCTGTGGCAGCACCTCTTCTGGTTCTTCGGCCACCCCGAGGTGTACATCATCGCGCTGCCGTTCTTCGGCATCGTCACCGAGATCTTCCCCGTCTTCAGCCGTAAGCCCATCTTCGGATACATCGGACTGATCGCGGCGACGATCTCCATCGCGGGACTGTCGGTCACGGTCTGGGCGCACCACATGTTCGTGACCGGCTCCGTACTCCTGCCGTTCTTCTCCTTCATGTCCTTCCTCATCGCGGTCCCGACCGGGGTGAAGTTCTTCAACTGGGTCGGCACGATGTGGCACGGCTCGCTGTCCTTCGAGACCCCCATGCTCTGGTCGATCGGGTTCCTGGTGACCTTCCTCTTCGGCGGCCTGACCGGCGTTCTGCTGGCCTCACCGCCGATGGATTTCCATGTGTCCGACTCGTACTTCGTCGTCGCCCACTTCCACTACACCGTGTTCGGCACCGTGGTCTTCGCGATGTTCGCCGGGTTCTACTTCTGGTGGCCCAAGTTCACCGGCAGAATGCTCGACGAACGGCTCGGCAAAATCCACTTCTGGACCCTGTTCATCGGATTCCACCTCACCTTTCTCATTCAGCACTGGCTGGGTGTCGAAGGCATGCCGCGCCGCTACGCGGACTATCTGGCGTCCGATGGCTTCACCACGCTGAACACGCTCTCCAGCGTCGGTTCGTTCCTGCTGGGTCTCTCGGTGCTGCCGTTCCTCTACAACGTCTGGCAAACGGCCAAGTACGCCCCGAAGCAAGCGGCCGACGACCCGTGGGGCTACGGCCGCTCCCTGGAGTGGGCCACCTCGTGCCCGCCGCCGCGGCACAACTTCACCACGCTGCCCCGGATCCGCTCCGAGTCACCGGCCTTCGACCTGCACCACCCCGACGTCGCCGCCCTGGAAGACGCCAGAAAGGGCGCACGGCGCGACGTGGCCGCACCGCAAGTGCCAGGCCGTACCGACCGCCCTTCGGGGGACGAGCCGCGCTGAGCGGGGCACGCCATGACCGACCGCCGCACACCGGACCGCCGCACACCGGACAGTCGCACCGTCCAGGCGGGTATCGCCGACATCGAGGGGTACCTGCTGTGGCAGGCGGAGACCGACCGGGCCCGTGCCGACGCCGAAGCCTTCGTCGACGCCCTCGACTGGCCGACAGCCGCCCAACGGCAGGAGCTGGTACGCCTCTTGGCCCTGCGGCAGCTCGACCTCTCGCGGCGATCCGTCACCCGCATCGCCGCCCGAGCGCTCCAGCTCCGCCGGGAGTACCAGCAGCGCTATGACTGCCTCAAACGCCGTGTCCTGGCGGCAGTCTTGGCCCTGCTGGCGGCCCTGGTGCTGCTGAACGTCCTGCTGCTGACCGCCTGCTGAGCGGTGCCGTGACCCGGCAAAGGACGCATCCTGCTCTTCCTCGACGAACTCCACACCTGTGGTCGGTGCCGGCGGTGCCGGCGGTACCGAGGGCGCCACGCCCGTCGGACGTGCCCTGATCCGCGGCGAGGTGGGGGCATGGCCGCGTGAGCTGCCGGTGGTCCGCCGAGGGGCGCAAGTGGACAAAATTCCTTTGCCGGACCGGCAAAGGGCGGGGTGGTGGCGGGTGGCCGGCGCGTCCCCCGCAGCGGTCCCGCCCGCTTCGGGAGGCAGCGTCACCCGTACGGCCATAGCGTGAAGAGAGGGTCCGAAGACTTCCCCTCGATGGAGCGAAGAGGTGAGGCGCGATGACCGAGTCCGCAGAGCGCGGGGCGCGGAACACCGGGAACCTGGGGCGGACGACCATCGCCGACGGTGTGGTCGCCAAAATCGCCTTTCTGGCAGCCGCTGAATCGATCGGGGTGCATGCCCTCGGCAGCGGATTTTCGAGATCGGTGGGAGCCCTGCGCAAACGCGTACCCGGCGGAGGCACGACCACCGTGCACGGCGTCAAGGTCGAAGTCGGCGAGAAACAGGCCGCGGTTGACCTGGACATCGTCGTCGATTACGGCGAGGTCATCCCTGAAGTGGGCAGAGCCGTTCGCGGGAACGTGATTTCCGCGGTCGAGGGGATGACCGGTCTCCAGGTCGTGGAAGTCAATATCGCGGTGAGCGATGTGTGGCTCCCCGAGGAGGAGGAGGAAGAAGAACGGGTGCAGTAGGGGGAACCCCTTGAGGCCCCTGCGAAAGCCCCCTTACGTCGTGGCGGACTCGCCCCCGGGCAGCCGCGGCAGTTCGGGGGCTTCCGTGTCCAGCGGCACCGACCAGGCGTTGAGCAGACCCAGCTCAACGCCGGGGCGCGGCAACACAGCTTCCAGGAACCAGTCGGCGGCCACCCTGACCCGGTTGCCCGGCATCGCCATCAGGTGGTAGCCGCGGGTGACGGCCGCGGCGAGCGGGCCGGAGATCGGGAGGTGCAGGGGGTTCGCCGCGGCCTGTGCGCCGCCCAGGTCGACCATGAACCCCAGGTCATGATGCTCATACGCGCGCGGTGAGCCCTGGCCGCAGGACGCCGCGACATTGTGCGCCGCGACCTTGCCCTGCCGCTGGGCGTGCTGGGCGGTCATTGGCGTCACCTCGCCGGGGCGCGTCAGGTCAGGGACGGCCGCCGCGTCACCGCAGGCGAACACCTCCGGCCGGCCGGGCACGCCCAGGAACTTGTCCACGCACAGGCGCCCCTTGTCGGTGGGCAGCCCCAACGAGTCGACCAGCGGATCGGGCCGTACGCCCACACACCAGATCAGGGAACGGCTGTGGACGAACTCGCCGTCGTCGAGCAGCACTCCGTCGCCGGTGGCTTCCTTCACGGAGGTGCGGGTGCGGACATCGACGCCACGGGAGCGCAGGACCCGGTCGGCGGTGTGCGACAGCCGTTCGTCGAGTCCGGGCAGCAGCCGGTCGGCGACGTCCAGCAGCAGCCAGCGGGGGCGTGGACCGTCCTTCAGTCCCACGTTCTGCCGGGCCAGGGCGTCGCTGAACAGCACTCCGTGGGCGGCGACTTCGGTGCCGGTGTAGCCGGCGCCCACCACCACGAAGGTGGTCCTGGCGGACCGTTCGGCCGGGTCCTCGGCCGCACCGGCCAGTTCGATCTGGCGGGTGATGTGGTCGCGCAGGTACAGCGCTTCAGGCATACCGCGGAAGCCGTGGGCATGCTCGGCGACACCGGGGACGGGCAGCAGCTTGTTGACGCTGCCGACCGTCAGGACCAGCCGGTCGTAGGACAGCGCGCCCTTCTCGCCCTCGGGGTTGGTGTAGCGCACCTGACGCGCATCGAGGTCCACGTCGTGGGCCTGCCCGAGGACGAGCCGGGTGTCCGGCAGGTTCCCGGTGAGCGATACCGCAACCCGGCGGGGTTCGAGTATTCCGGCCGCCACTTCAGGCAGCAGCGGCACATACAGAAAGTAGTCATGGGGGTTGAGGAGCACGATCTCGGCGGCTCCCCTGGCCAGCCGGGAGAGCGTACGGGCGCATGCGAACCCGGCGAAACCGGCTCCGACGATCACGATCCGAGGACGACGTCGCTTCACGTGGACTCCTGCGGTCGGGGGGTGCTCCGGCGCCAGGCCGGGCGCGGCGGTCGCGGTCCGGTGTGAGCGGA
Source organism: Streptomyces sp. NPDC048516 (assembly GCF_043199875.1). Taxonomy (NCBI): domain Bacteria; kingdom Bacillati; phylum Actinomycetota; class Actinomycetes; order Kitasatosporales; family Streptomycetaceae; genus Streptomyces; species Streptomyces sp. NPDC048516. The sequence continues at coordinate 97,782 of NZ_JBICWS010000001.1, forward strand.
CCGCCCGCGCGGGGACACCGAGCGTGTGGTGCCCTGTCGGTTAACCGGTGAGCGGCCGGATACACATGGTGGTGCCGGGGCGCTCGGCTGTTCGGCCGGAAAAGATTCCTCACGGGCCCGCCGGAAGCACATCCCCGCGAGCCATCGCAAGGGATTCCCCGCGGCCAATTCAGCCGCTCTCCCGCTCGCCGTCCCCCGCATTGTCCCGCGCGATATGCACCGCCGCCTCCTCCGCCGACGCGGCGCCACCGTCGATCCCGACGTCCCGGGCGGCGATGTCATTGCTGCCCCCGCGCCAGAATCCCTCGTCGGAGCCCACGAGCCGGCCGGCCCGCTCCTCGCCGCATTCGAGGTCTGTGGGTTCCCCCACGCCGCCCGGCAGGTCGCCGATGCCGTCACCGTCGGGCGTGCAGACGTCCGGTACCTCCACCGCCAGCCGGTGATCCAGCGTCTCGCGGTCGTGCAGCTCCCGCGCGGTGGTCCCCTCGTGGTTCACCACGAAGGGACGCTCCGGAGGCGAATAGCCCGTGTCCAGCGTCTCGTCGAGACCCGGCTCGTCCAGGGCGTCCTCCATGTCGAGGTCGTTGGGGTTGTCCTGGGGGTCGGATCTGGGCGGCTGATAGACCTCGTCGCCCATTGCGTCGTCGGACATAACCGCCCTCCTTCTCCGCCTTCGCCGGCCCGGCCGCGGGGTGCGGCAGGTGCGTGTACAACCGATTGTCCGCCTCCTGGCGCCGCACGGCAGCGCCAGGAGCACGCCCGGCCCGCCTCAGGCGCGTCGGTGTTCCGTCGCGATGCCCACGGCCTCGGCGATGCTCTGCACATTGCCGAACCGCTCGTGTGCGGGCAGCCGCTCGGCCATCGCGACCAGCCGGTCCGGAGCGTTGTTCCGCCGCAGGGTCTCGATGATCGCGTACTTGTCCGCCGGATACAGGCTCCGCCCGAGGTGCTGGGCGAGTTCGGAACGCAGCCCGACGTCCCGTTCGCTCATCCCGCTCGGCGTGCCGCCCCTGAAGTCGCTCTCGGGGGACCATGCCGCCACCGGCTGGTCCTCTCCCGCCGGCTGGAGTTCGTGCTCCTCATCGGTCCGCAGCGAGCGCTCCGCCGTCAATTGCCCCCGCAGTTGCTTCTTCATCACGTCATCCCGGGCGGGGCCGGTCTTGTCCGTGCCGTGTTCCATGACCATGGGTGCCTCCCGCTCTACGAGTCGTACCGACCCGACGCGTTACTCCCAGTTTCCCTGGTCCCCCAGCCCTAACAACCCGACGGCGCCCTCGGCCACCCGGGTACCACCCGGCGGTGGCCATTTCCCGCGCGCACACGGAAATCATCCGGGTGTGCGCGCAACGTGACGGCAAATGCATATGCCCGCCATGCATACGCCTTTCGGGAACGGGAATTCGTAAGGCACCCAGCCCCATAACGGCATACCGATGACACCGGCCGCACCACGATGACAGCCCACCACCACGGGAGAAACCGGGGAATCCGAGGAAGCCAAGGAGGCAGCGCCATGCGACTCTCGCTCCTGAAACCGGTCATCAACCGGCCAGGCCCCTGGGCATCCGTCTATGCCACCGTCCCGCTCAGCACCGAGGATGCCGCAAAACAGCAAGAGTTGATGGCGAGCGCCACCACGGCGCAGCTTTTCGCGCTCGGCGCGGACGAGGCCACCTGCGGCGCCGTGCACGAGGCCCTGCTCATGCCCCAGGAGAGCAGCCGCGGGGCGCACGCCGGACGGGTGCTGTTCGCCGCCCACGGTGAGATCGTGCTCGACACCCCGCTCCCCGGGCCCCCGGCCGTCCCCTTCGCGGCCTGGGGCCCGGTGCCCAGGGTCACTCCGATGCTGGCGGCCATCGGCGACGACCCCGTCTGCCTCGTGGTCCGTCTCGACCGGGCCGGGGCGGACTTCGCCCTCGTCGGCGAACGGGGTGCCGAGACCGCCGGCGGGGACAGCCGCGCCGCATCGCCCCTGCCCCGCACCTCCTCGGGTGGCCCGTCCGAACGCCACTTCCGGACCAAGGCGGAGAACACCTGGGAACACAACGCCGGAGAGATCGCCGGCGCGGTGCGCGAGGCCTTCGAGAAGAGCGGCGCCGAGGCCGTCGTCCTGGTCGGGGAGGGGCGCGAACGCCATCTGGTGCACGAGAAGCTGCCCGAACCGCTGCGCGCCCTCACCTACGAGAGTGCCCACGGCGGACGTGCACCCGGTGCCGAGAGCGCCCTGGTGGACCGGGACATCGCCCAGGTCAGAGCGGACTGCGAGCGCGAACATACCGCCGAGGTGGCGGATCGCTTCCGCACCGGCGCCGGGCCCGGGAACGAGCGCGCCCCGCATGCCGCGGCCGGAATCCCCGCCCTGATCGAGGCGGCGCGGGAACACCGGATCGACACCCTGCTGGTCAGCCCGCACGGCTCGGACATCGCCCGGCAGGTCTGGGTGGGCTCCGGCGCCGACCAACTCGCCGTACGCGGAACGGAGTTGTCGTACCTGGGCGAGGAGCATCCGGCGGTCGCACGGGCGGATGACGCCCTGGTGCGGTCGGCGGCCGCGACCGGGGCCGACGTCGTGGTGGTCCGGGACCCCGACCGTGCACCGACCGGCGGGCTCGGCGCCATCCTGCGGGGGACGGTGGACGCCGGGCCGGAGTGAGGCGGGTGCCGGCTGCCTCCTCTCGGCGCGCCCTTTGGTGACACGGATCCCGCATCTCCGCACGCCGTACCCGGGACGCAGGCACCGCACCGCACTGCACGACACCGCACCGCACCGCACCGCACCGCACCGCCCGCCGGCCGGAGTCCGGCGGCGGGCGGTGTGAGTGGTGGCGGGCGTGTCCCTCAGTCCTGGGCTTCGGCGGCCACCGGCTTCGGGATCAGGAAGGACGTCGCAATGGCCGCGGCGAGGATGGCCACGCCCGCGATCATGCCCGCGGTGTAGCCGCCGGGTGACGACGGGTTTGCCGGCGAGGCGGCGGTCTTGACCGCGTAGAGGAGCGCAAAGCTGAGCCCCGCGCCGAGGTTGAACGCGCCCGCGTTGAGTCCCGGCAGGAAGCCCGGGTTCTCGGCGGGGGAGAGGACGATGCCCAGCCCGTTGAGGACGATGTTCGCCACGCCCGCGTAGGCGATGCCCACCAGGATGGACGTCACCAGCAGCAGGACCTGCGAATGGCTGTGCATGGTGAGCAGCATCAGCACGACCGTCGCCACCGACCCGGCCAGGCCGCACCGCAGGACGCGGCCGTAGCCGAAGGTGGCGGCGAGGCGGCCGGCCAGCGGACCCATGGCCAGTCCGGCGAGCGCGTACGGCGACAGCGTCCACCACGCGGAGGCCTCGGCGCTCATCCCGAGTCCGGCCTGGGCGTCCTGGGCGAAGGCCGGGATCAGACCGTTCATGACGGCGAACACACCGGTCATGGTGAGCACCGTGGTCAGCAGGGTCGCCCAGGTCGCGCGCTGCTTGAGGTGCCGGGTGGCGACCAGCGGGTGTCCGGTGCGGTTCTCGGTCCGCCAGAACAGCGCGAAGGCGGCCGCGGACAGGACGAGGAGAAGGGCGATCAGCGGCCAGTCGGCGGCGGCCAGCTTGCCCGCCTCGTTGAGTGCGATCAGCAGCGAGCCCACGGAGACGACGAGCAGCGCGACCCCGGGCCAGTCCATACGGGTCGCCGCCGGCGCCCTCGACTCGGGCGTCAGCGTGGCGACCAGCACGGTGGCCAGGGCCGCAACGGCCGCCATCGCCCAGAAGACCGACCCGAAACCGTGCCGGTCGGCGAGGTAGCCGCCCGCGAGGGAGTCGACACCGGCGATACCGCCGTTGACGGCGGTGATCACGCCGAGCAGGGTGCCGTACCGCTTCGGCTCCTTCACCTCGACCCGCAGCATGATCAGGCACAACGGGACGACCGGACCGCTGACCCCCTGGATGACACGCCCGGCGAACAGCATCGGCACGCTGGTCGCCAGCGCGGCGACCACACATCCGACGACCATCAGGCCGAGCATGCCGGCCAGCACCCGGCGGCGGCCGATGACATCGCCCAGCCGCGGGAGGAACAGGGAGAACAGCGCCGCCGAGGTGAAGAACGCGGTCTGGGTGAGGCCGATCTCGGCGGAACTGGCGCCGAGCGAGTCCTCGATGTTCTTCAGCGCGGGGCTGAGCATGCTGGCGTTGAGCTGGAAGGCGAAGCACGCCGCGAGCAGCGCCGCGACCAGGACGCCTATCCGGACGCCGGACCTGCCGCCGTCCGTCGCCTCGGCGGGACGCGGGGTGGTGGAAACGTTCATGCCTCGACGTCACCGATCCGCTCGAGTGCGTCCACGACGAGGTTCCAGAACCGCTCGTGGTCGAGCTTGACCGCGACCTGGGTGGTGCAGTCCTCCGGGGCGGGCGCGCGGAAGTCCGTCACGGTCATCCCGACCGTCAGCGCGCCGCGCAGCTCGATGTCCACCGGGGCCTTGCGTACGGTCATGACCTCCGGGTCGATGACGTAGGCGACCGCGCACGGGTCGTGCACCGGCGGGTGGTCGAAGCCCTGATTCTCGCGGTAGGCCTCGCGGAAGAAGTCCAGCAGCTCCAGGACGAAGCGGGCAGGCGCCGTGCCGACGGCGGCGATCTTCTCCTCGACGGCCGGGGTGGCCAGCGCCTGATGCGTCAGATCCAGGCCGACCATGGTCACCGGCCAGCGCTCGTTGAAGACGATGTGCGCGGCCTCGGGGTCGATGATGATGTTGAACTCGGCGACCGCGCTCCAGTTGCCCTCGTGGTAGCCGCCGCCCATCAGGACGACCTCGCGGACCCGCTCGGCGATCCGCGGCTCCTTGCGGACGGCCAGGGCGATGTTCGTCAGGCCCGCGGTCGGGACGATGGTGATCTCGCCGGGCTCGTGGGACATCACCGTGTCGATGATCAGGTCCACCGCATGCCGGCGGTCCAGCTCGAAGGACGGCTCGGGCAGGTCCGGGCCGTCGAGACCGGTCTCGCCGTGGATGTCCGGCGCCGTCTCTATGGCCCGCACCAGCGGACGCGGGCAGCCGGCGGCAAAGGGCACGCCCGTGATCCCGGCGATGCGTGCCACGGACAGGGCGTTGCGGGTCACCTTCTCCAGCGTCTGGTTCCCGACCACGGTCGTCACGGCGACCAGCTCGACGTCGGGATTGCCATGTGCCAGGAGCATGGCGACCGCGTCGTCATGCCCCGGGTCGCAGTCGAGGATGATCTTTCTGGCCAACGGAGGAGCCCCTTTGCTCTGCTGCTCGGAAAAGCGGTGATGAAGGTGTGGTGTGTGCGGGCCGGTATGGGCTCCGGCGCACAGCGCGCCCGGCGGTCACCCATGGTGAGCCCGGGCGTGGAGTCAGCCGGCGGGCGAGCAGCATGGAAAACGTTCTCCGGAAACTTGACCCATGGGCCCACGGGTTGTCAATGGTTCAATCTCTGGCCATCCGGACGTTATCGGGACGAAGAGCGGAGGTGACGGCCGGGGGGCCCGCCTTGGACGGGACAACGTTTGCCGGGTGAACGAGGGGGCGTATGCTCCCTCCGGTTCGGGCGGGCCGAACCGGAGGGAGCCGGGAGACGGTGGCCGAAGTCACGTTGAGGGATGTCGCGCTGGCGTCGGGCTGCTCCATTGCCACGGTCTCCCGTGTCCTGGCCGGCACCCGCCCGGTCGGTGCCGAGACCGCACGCACCGTACGCGCGGCGGCGGAGCGCCTGGGCTACCGGCCCAATCAGGTGGCCCGAGCCCTGCGCAGCCGTTCCACCGGCACCGTCGGCCTGGTGCTGCCGCAGATCACCAACCCGTTCTTCCCCTCCCTCGTCCGGGAGCTGGAGCACGCCCTGCACGCCGAGGGGCGGGCCGTCCTCCTCGCCGACTGCGACGACGACCCGGTGACCGAGGCGGCCCGGATCCACGCGCTCCTGGGGCGGCAGGTCGACGCCTTGCTGCTGATACCCGTCGACGAGCGGCGCAGCCGGGAAGCGGTGGCCGGTGCGGCCGCCCGGGTGCCGCTGGTGCTGCTCGACCGCGGCTGCGGACCCGGTGTCGCCGACTCCGTCGCCGTCGACAACGCGGCCGGTATGGCCCTGGTGCTCGAGCACCTGGCTGCCACCGGCCGCCGCCGCCCGTGCTTCGTCGGCGCGGCCGGGACCGCCTCGGCGGCGGTGGAACGGCGCGCGGCCTACGAGGCGGGGGCCGCGGCGCTGGACCCCACGGCCCCTGAGCGCATCGAACTCGGCGACTTCTCGGTGGAGTGGGGACGGGCGGCCGTCGACCGCCTCTGGCCGTCCCGCCCGGACGCCCTGATCTGCGCCAACGACCTCATCGCCGCCGGTGCGCTGCAACGGCTGCGACAGCTGGGCGCAAAGGTGCCGGGCGAGGTCGCCGTCACCGGCTTCGACGACATCCCGCTGGCGGGCCTCGCCGACCCGGCGCTGACCACCGTCCGCCAGCCCGTCGGCGAACTGGCCGCCGAAGCCGCCCGCCTGCTGCGCCGCGGCCCGGCCGGAGCGGATCCGGGGCCGCGACGCACGGTCCGGCTGGCACCGGAGCTGGTCGTACGGGCCTCCAGCGCCTCCAGCGCCTCCAGCGCCTCCAGCGTCTCTGTCGGCGTGCCCGGTGCGCCCGGCCCGTCCGGCGCGCCCGATGGGCCTTGTGCCGAAGCGTCGCGGGCCGGGGGCTGACCAGTCGTCACGGCGGCAACCACCGCCGTTGTCGACGGCGACGATGACAGCGACGGCGGCAGCGGCGGCGGCGACGGCGACGGCGATAGCCATGGCGATGCGACGGCGATGGCGATGCGATGGCGATGGCGATGCGATGGCGATGGCGATGCGACGGCGGGAACTCCCCCGGCCGCAGTTGATGGCGCCCCTCAGCCGATGACTGATGGCACGTCATGCCGTCGGCATCCGGCCGCATTTCTCCTGAGGGAGAGAAGACGCCCCGTTCCCTCATCCCTCTCCGCCCCTCCCCGGCCCCTCCTCATCCTCCCTCTCTCCTCTCCCTCATCCCCCTCGTCCCGCCGTCCCCGCCGCCTCGTCACTCCGCGCCCGGTCGCAGCAGGGGGCGGCAGACAGCACGGCGACGAGGGCGGCGGCGCACCCGTTACGATCGGCCCATTCGAGGCCGTCGTTCGTGGCCGCTGCCGGGAGGAAGAGATGGGCCTGTTCCGCCGAGGACCGAAGCGGGATCCCCGCGACCTGGCACGCGACGGGGAGTTCGGCTTCTTCTCCGAGCGCGAGGGCGGCGTCTTCAGATCGCAGGTACGGCAGGCCTTCGCGGAGCAGGGACTCGAAGTCACCGCGTATGCGGGCGTGGTCACCGACTCCGCGGGCCGGCAGTTCGGCCTCGGCAACCTCGCCGCGGTGTGTCACCGCGACCGGCGCGGTGAGCGCAGCTGGCCCGCGCTGATCCGGGATCACGTCGGCAAGGTGCTCCGTACGATGGACGGCCCGCAGCCGCTGGAGATCCTCAGCGCCGACGAGCTCAGGGCCTGCCTCTACCCCCGTGTGGTCGCCCAGGAGACACTGCCCGCTTCCGACTCCTTCCGCTACGGCCGCGCACCGGCGCCGGGGCTGCGGGAAGTGCTCGCCCTCGATCTGCCCGAGGCGGTACAGATGCTGAGCGAGGACTCGCTGACGGACCTCGGGGACGTGGCGGAGCTGCGGATCCGGGCGATGAACAATCTGCGCGCCCTGCCGGTCGAGGGGCATGAGACCGTGCGGCGCGGCGACGGCTCGGCGTTCGAGGTGCTGCTCGGCGACTCCTTCTTCACCGCGAGCCGGGTGCTGGTGCTGGACGAACTGGTGCAGCGGCTGATGGGCATCGAGCTCACCTCGGACGGCGCGCTGGTCGCCCTGCCCTTCCGCCACCAGCTGGCCTTCCACCGTATTCACGATGCCCAGGTCGTCCCGGCGTTGCAGGCCATGGCGCAGTTCGCGGCGGCCGGCCACGAGGACGCGGCGGGGGCGATCAGCCCCAGGGTCTTCTGGTGGCGCCGGGGCGTGATGACTCCGCTGAGCGAGCCGTCCGGTGGCGGACTGCGGGTGGTGGCGGACGCGGACTTCCAGGCGATGCTGGAGCGGTTGGTGCAGGACGACGCCTGAACGCCGACAGGAGGCGGGGCAGGGACGTGCACACCACGCACAAGGATTTCTTGCGAAAGTTTCACCGTGAGGGAACCCGAGGCGCCATCCACCCGTTTTAAGGAGTGAGGCCCCACGCTCTCCCCCGTGCGTGGGGCCTCACTGTGTTCTCCGGACCGGGCATGCTCCGGATCGGCCTGGCCCGTCCCCGGAGGGTGTCTTTCCGGGCGCCGCGCGGCCTCAGTCGCCGAGATCGGCGCGTTCCTCGTCGGTGAACAGCCGCGAGCGGATCAGGAAACGGACACCCTCCGGCGCCTCCAGGGAGAAGCCACTGCCCCGCCCCGGTACGACGTCCACCGTCAGATGGGTGTGCCGCCAGCGCGCGAACTGGTCCCCGGACATCCAGAACCCCACCGGCTCCGGCACGCCCTCCACGGTCAGCCGCGCCAGCAGCACATCCGACGATCCCGTACGGAACTCCCCGGCCGGGTAGCACATGGGGGCACTGCCGTCACAGCATCCGCCGGACTGGTGGAACATCAGCGGGCCGTGGAGGCCGCGCAGCAGACGCAGCAGTTCGGTTGCCGCCGCACTGAGCGCGATCCGTGAAACTCCCTCCGCGGCGGCGCCCCCGGCGGCCGCCAACGGCTCCTCGCCGCCGCTCATCAAAACCGCCCCGGCTGTGTCGCGGAGCCGTTGACCTGCGGGTTGTCGGTCTCTTGTCGGTACACGTGCCGTTCCTCTCCTGACCGGCCACAACGGACAGCGCCCCGGGACGGCGGCGAGCCGGCCCGGCACGGGCCGGATCATGGTCACCGAGCCGCCACGGAGGCAGTGCCTCAGTTAACTCCCTGCAACGTTGCGAGGTGGTTGCACACGACGGCGGGCCGCTGATCCGTCGGGGACCGCCGGCTTCCCGAGATCCCCCCGGCCGTGCGGCAGGGCGGCGGCTCGGATCCGAGTGCCCAGCTCAGGCAACCGCGGCGGGCGTCGCAACGTCTCGAACAGCAGATGCGCAAGACGAGAGTTGAGCAAGTGGTGACGTTCGGACATTCCCGCGATGCATGCGGTGACGACTGGCCGTTGGTGGGGCGCGAACGCGAGCTCGCTGCCCTCGATGCCGTGGCCGCCGAGGTCCGCTCCGGCCGGTCCCGCGTCGTGCAGCTCGAAGGGGCGGCCGGGGTCGGCAAGTCCGTCCTGCTGAGCACCTGGTGGGAGCGGAACAAGCAGTTCCGGGTGCTGCGGGCCCGCTGCCACCCCCTGGAGCGCGAATTCGCCTTCGGCGCGGTACGACAGCTGTTCAGGCCCCTCCTGGCCGCGGTGTCCGAGACCGACCGCGCCCGTCTCCTCGAAGGCTCCGCAGCGGCCACACTCCGCGCGCTGGACGACGCCGCCGCCCCGGAACCGCTGCCGGAGGCGGCCAATGTGACGGCGTCGACGCTGCGGGGACTCGACGCCCTCGTCTCCCGGCTCTCCCGCCGGCAACCCTTGCTCCTGGCGGTCGACGCCCTGCAGTGGATCGACCAGCCGTCACTGCGGTGGCTCGTGCACTTCGCCGGACGGGCGGACAGTTCCCCCGTTCTGATCGCGGTGACCGCGCGGAGCGCCGAGGTCAGACGGCTCGATCCGCTGCACGCCGAGCTCGTCCGTCCCGCGAACTGCCACACCCTCGTGGTGGAGCCGCTGGACATCGGCGGTGTGGGACAGCTGGTGCGGACGCTCTGGGGCGCGGAGGAACCCGATGACGCCTTCTGCGCCGCCGCTCACGCCGCCACGGGCGGGCACCCGCTGTTCGTCCGCGCCCTGCTCCACCAGGCTCAGCGCAGCGGGGTGCGGCCGACCGCGCCCTTCCGCGACCGGATCCCCACGGTCATGCTGTCGACGCTCGCGGGGGAGATCTCGCACCGCCTCTGCCAGGCGTCCGGCGAGGCGGTGGAGCTGGCGCGGGCACTGGCCTTGCTGGGCGACCGCAAGCCGCCGGAGTTGCTTGCCGCGTACTGCGGAACGGGCCGGGCGGTGGTGCTCTCCGCGGCACAGGACCTGCGGTCGCTGGGACTGCTGCGCGCGGACGGCGACCTCCGCTTCACCCATCTGGTCGTCCGCGACACGGTGCTCGCCATGCTGTCGCCCGAGGAACTCGGTGCCGGTCACGCGCGGGCGGCCCAGGTGTCCTGCCTCAGCGGGCGTCCCGACGAGGAAGTCGCGGCCCATCTGCTGGCGGCCGGCCCCGTACACGGCTCCTGGGTCCTGCCGGTGCTGCGCAGAGCAGCCGGTCAGGCCCTACACCGGGGCGCACCGGAAACGGCCGTGACCTATCTGCGCTCCGCCCTGCACCAGCCGCTGGACGACGCCGAGCGCGCCCGCGTGCTCCTGGAACTGGGCACCGCGGCCAGCCATTACGATGCCGCGCTGGCCATCTCCTGTGTCACCGGCGCGCTCGAAGAGCTGACCGACGAAACGGCCCGCAGCGACGCCCTGGGGGTGCTCGCCTACTCGCTGCTGCTCTCCCGCGGTTCCCGTACGGACCTGTCGAATGTGGACCGGAAGATCGCGGCGCTGTGCGACCGGCGCACGGCGGACTCCGGGACCGCCGACCGTGAACTGGCGCTGCGGATGGGGGCGCTGCGCGCATGGATGGAGTTCGAGCGGCCGTCCGCCACCGGCCCGGCCCCGGCGCCGTCCCCCGGCACGGACGACGACCAGGCCGACCGCACCGCGGGAGAACGCCAACTGCTCGCGATCCGCGCCTTCCGCGCCCTGCGCGCCGGCCTGCCCGCCCCGTACGTCGCCGGTCTCATCGAGCGCGCGTCCGTCACTCTGCCGGCGTTCTCCCATGATCTGTTCCCACTGCACTACTTCGTCGCCCAGACGCTGCTGTACCTCGACGAACTCGATACGGCCGACCAGCTCAACCGCCATCTGACACGGGAGATCTCGGGCCGGGGCATGGAACTGCTCGTCTCCTCCCTGATGCTCTACCAGGCAGGACTGGCACTGCGCCGAGGCAATATCACCGAAGCGCTCGCCGCCGCTCAGAGCGCCGTTGACCAGGCCTCCTCCACCGGGCGGCTCCCGTACGCACTGACCTTGGACACCCTCAGGATCGACGCCCTCCTCGCACAGGGCCGGACCGAGGCGGCCGACCGGATCGCGGGCACCCATGCGGTGGCCGGGCAGGCGGAGGTGGCGTGGGAGCGGCCCCGCTTCCTCATGAGTCTGGCAGCGCTGCGGATCGCCCAGGGCAATCCGCGGGCGGGGCTCTCCCTGCTCCGTGAGTGCGGCCATCACTGCGAGGCCGCGGGGACCATCAGTCCCGCGATGGCTCCCTGGCGCTCCCGCTCCGTGGCCGCCCATCTCGCCCTGGGGGAAACCGCGTCGGCCCGTACGCTGGCCGAGCAGGAGCTCGACCTCGCGCGGCGCTGCCGGATCCCGCGGGCCCTCGGGGTGGCGCTGCGGGCCACGGGGCTGGCCACGAGCGGTCCTCGGGGGCTGGACCTGCTGGCCGAGGCCGTCGACGTACTCGGGTCCACCCCCGCCCGCCTCGAACTCGCCCGCGCCCTGGACGAGTTCGGTGCCGCCCTGCTGCACCGGGACGACAAGCGGGGGGCCAGGAGCGCCTTGCGCCGCGGCCTGGAGCTCGCCGTGGGATGCGGTGCCACGGTGCTCACCGCGCGTCTGCAGGAGCGGCTGCACCTCGCCGGCGGGCGGGTCGGCAGAGCCGGGGGCGCGGGGGCCGGTGCGCTGACCGCGGGGGAGGAACGCGTCGGGACCCTGGCGGCGCAGGGGTACAGCAACAAGCAGATCGCCGAACTGCTCGTCGTCTCGCTGCGGACCGTGGAAACCCATCTGACCGGCGCCTACCGCAAGCTCGGGATCGCGGGGCGCCCGCATCTCGCGGCGGCCATGGCGGCCGCGGACCGGTCCCGCCGGGGGAGCGGCACGACGGACTCCTGAGGCGCGGTCCCGGGGCTCGTGTGCCCGGCCGGATCCGAAAGGCCCCTCACCTTCTGGCGAGGGGCCTTTCGGTATCCCGGTGGGCGGCCGCCGGCCCTGTGGTCGGGCACTGGCCGAGAGTTGTGGTTCTCGTGGTCCGGTGCTGTGGTATCCCGTTTCCCGGGGTGTTCCTCGTGGTCACCCCCGGTCCCTTTCTCCGGGTACCGCAGTCTTAGCCCGAACCAATTGATTCGGCCGTTCTCTCATGACTTACTCAGATCTCACGACGTCGCATTCTTCCGATGTCGCAGGAGAGTTCAAGAGGGAGTGGCAACCGTGAGGTTCAACCATCGGGCCGTATTCGGTCTTCTCGCGGCGGGCGCCGCAAGCCTGTCGGCGGTAATCACCGCCCCTGCCGCCCAGGCGGATTCGAGTCACTACATTCAGATCACCAATCACGCCGGAATCCTCGCCAACACCTGCTACACGTGGCGTGATGTCGAGGGCAAGGACTACTGCCACAAGGTCCGTCCGGTGAACACTACCTGGCAGGCGTATTTCCCCGACGGCGCGACCGGCGCAAAGATCGACCTCAGCAGCAGCATCGTGGACTACGCCACGAGAGACAGTGCCGCGGTATTCGACACCAGCAAGAATCACTGCTTCGAAATCACGGGTCTCGCCGACCGGCCCAAGCTCACGGAAACCGGCTGCTGAACGCGGCAATCGAGGGAGCGCCGCCGTCGCGCCCTCCCGTGAACCGGACACCATTGCACCGGGTACCCCCCACCCACAGAGCGAGGAAAACGTTGATCTCCACATCCGCATCCCGTATCGGTATCGCCCTCGGTGCCGTCACCGTCGCGCTTGCCCTGACGACGCCCACGGCATCGGCTGCCGATTCCACCGACATCAACGGCCACACGGACACCTGGCTGCAGGAGGGCAGCCCCTCCGTCACCTATGACAACGGATACCAGGTGAACTCCGCTGACGAAGTCAAGCGCGCCATGGACCAGTGCAAGAACAGCGATGTGTCCTGCACGGCGACGGCCGTGGAGACAAAGAACGTGACGAAGTGGTTCGACGTGGAGAACACCGCCATGGGCGTGGGCCCCATCCAGAACTGCAGCGGAGGGCAGGGGGAAATAAACCAGACCCTCAGCGGGAGCAAGACGTTCACCTGGGGCTGGAACGTCGGCGTCAATGTCGATATCACCCTCATCAAGGACAAGCTGGGCGTGGGGGCATCCGCGCAGTACAGCGAGACCAACGCCGAATCGAAGAGCGGTGACGTCCGGATCACCATCAAGCCGGGCCGGAAGGGGATGCTGAAGCTGGGCCATGACATGGAGCAGCGCGTCTCCGACGTGCGGATCCAGGGCGGCGAGTTCGGCGGCGCGAAGATCACGGGTCTGCGCACCGAAGTACCCCTCAGTGCGGCGGCGCGGGCAGACACCGACGAGGTTTCGTGTGACGGCGGAAAGCTGATGAACGGCAGCTGAAGCAGCCGGTCCCCCCTCGCAAACTCTCTCTGGAGGAGCACTCCGTGCGGAAAATCAAGAAGTCGGCGGCGTATGGTGCCGCCGCCCTGGGGCTCGCGCTGGCCGGCGCCGTCATGACGGCACCGTCCGCCGCCGCGGCGGGCTCGGGCAATTACATCGGGTTCACCAACAACGGCTGGTTCCTGGTCGACACCTGCTACCACTGGCAAGGCTCGTCGACCTCGGATTCGTGCGACTACGCGAAGCCCAAGGGCACCGACTGGCGGGTGGAGATCCCCGCTGACGCCCAGGGTGTCCAGCTCGAAGTGAAGGTGGCGGCCCAGATCGGGGGCGGAAACGTGACGCCGCAGATCACGGACCTCAAGCGCGGCCATTGCTACGAGCTGAGCGGCTACACCTTCGACCCGAAGATCACCGAAAAGACCTGTTAAAGCATGTCCGGATCAGCGAAACGAGAGGCTCCTTCCCGTATGCGAAGCAGAAAGCGTTCCCTGACCTACGGTGCCGCGGCACTCGGAGTGGCGCTGGCCGGCGCGATTCTGTCCGCGCCGTCCGCCGCTGCCGCCGCGGACAACTACATCTCGTTCGAGCACAACGCGGGGTCGCTCATCGACACCTGCTACGAGTGGAAAGGCCCGGCGGGCATAGAGAGCAAGAACTACTGCCAGCACGACCGGCCGATCGGGACCAGCTGGAAGGGGTACTTCCCCGCCGAAGCGACCGGGGCCACGGTCACCGTCTACTGGTCGGGCGGCTCCAAGCCCCTCTACATCAACGAGGCCGACAAGAACCACTGTTACAAGCTCGAAGGCACGCTGGTGTCCGGGATCCACGTCCTCGACGTCAACTGCTAGCGACTCTCCGGGGCCCGTCGGCGCACTCCGCCGGCGGGCCCCGACGCATGCCCGCGCACCGGCTCGCGGGGTGAGCCGCGTCTCACCCGGGCGGTGCCCACTTGTCTATGCAACAAGTTGCATAGAAGGATTCGGGGCATGGCGCTCGACCACGCGATCCTCGTCTCCCTGCTGGAGAAGCCGGGCTCCGGCTATGAGCTGGCCCGGCGGTTCGACCGGTCCATCGGATACTTCTGGACCGCCACCCACCAGCAGATCTACCGCGTCCTCAAGCGCATGGAGAGCGACGGCTGGATCGACGTCCGCGAGGTGCCGCAGCAGGCCCGGCCGGACAAGAAGGAGTACTCCGTCGCCGCCCCGGGCCGGGCCGCGCTCTCCGGATGGCTCCACGAGCCGATCGAACCCGAGAGCGTCCGGCACGACCTCGCCGTGAAGATCCGCGGCGCGGCGTTCGACGACCCGGCCGCCCTGATCCGCGAGGTCGAGCGCCACCACCGGGCGCACACCGACCGGCTCGCGCACTATCTCGCGGGGGAGCGGCGGGACTTCACCGGTCCCGAAGCCCCCGCCACGCCCGACGCCGGGCAGGAGCTCCAGCATGTCGTGCTGCGCGGCGGCATCGCCTACGAGCGGATGACCCTCGCCTGGCTTGACGACGTGCTCGCCACCCTCCACCGCCTCGCGGGTCTCCACCCAGGCGGCCCCGAGCGTTGAACCGGCCGCACCTCCGCACCGCCGTCCACCGCCCAGCCGACCCCCGGCACGCCCCTGAAGCTTCCCGTCACCACCCGCAACCCCCGATCAGGAAAGGCGACCAGCCATGGCCGACCAGCTGCTGTTCAACCCCCGCACCTACGACCCGGCGCACTTCGACCCCGAGACCCGCAGGCTGCTGCGTGCCACCGTCGCCTGGTTCGAGGACCGCGGCAAGCGCAAGCTGATCGAGGACTACCGCTCCCGCGCCTGGCTGGCGGAGTTCCTTGAGTTCTCCGCCAAGGAAGGCCTGTTCGCGACCTTCCTCACCCCGGCCTCCGCCGCCGGCGGGCAGCCGGACAAGCGCTGGGACACCGCCCGGATCGCCGCCCTCAACGAGATATTCGGCTTCTACGGACTCGACTACTGGTACGCCTGGCAGGTCACCATCCTCGGGCTCGGCCCGGTCTGGCAGAGCGACAACGCCACCGCCCGGGCCCGCGCGGCCGAACTGCTCGCCCAGGGCGAGGTGTTCGCCTTCGGTCTGTCCGAGAAGGCGCACGGCGCCGACATCTACTCCACCGACATGCTGCTGGAGCCCGACGGTGACGGCGGCTTCCGTGCCAGCGGCTCCAAGTACTACATCGGCAACGGCAACGCCGCCGGACTCGTCTCCGTCTTCGGCCGCCGCACCGACATCGAGGGCCCGGACGGTTATGTCTTCTTCGCCGCCGACAGCCGCCATGCCGCGTACCACCTCGTGAAGAACGTCGTCGACTCGTCCAAGTACGTCAGCGAGTTCCGCCTCGATGACTACCCGGTCGGCGCGGACGACATCCTGCACACCGGCCGGGCCGCCTTCGACGCCGCCCTCAACACCGTCAACGTCGGCAAGTTCAACCTCTGCACCGGTGCGATCGGCATCTGCGAGCACGCGATGTACGAGGCCGTCACCCATGCACAGAACCGCATCCTCTACGGCCGCCCCGTCACCGCTTTCCCGCACGTGCGCCGCGAGCTGACCGACGCCTATGTCCGCCTCGTCGGAATGAAGCTGTTCAGCGACCGCGCCGTCGACTACTTCCGCTCCGCCGGGCCGGACGACCGCCGCTACCTCCTCTTCAACCCGATGACGAAGATGAAGGTGACCACCGAGGGCGAGAAGGTCATCGACCTGATGTGGGACGTCATCGCGGCCAAGGGCTTCGAGAAGGACACCTACTTCTCCCAGGCCGCCACCGAGATCCGCGGCCTGCCGAAGCTGGAGGGCACGGTCCACGTCAACCTCGCCCTGATCCTCAAGTTCATGGGCAACCACCTGCTGAACCCGGCCGAGTACGAGGCGGTGCCCACCCGCCTCGACGCGGCCGACGACGCGTTCCTCTTCCGGCAGGGACCGGCCCGCGGCCTGGGCTCCGTCCGCTTCCACGACTGGCGCGCCGCGTTCGACGCCTACGTCGAGGTGTCCAACGTCGCCCGCTTCCGGGAGCAGGCGGACGCCCTGTGCGAGTTCGTCACCACCGCCGCCCCCGGCGAGGACCAGAGCCGCGACCTCGACCTCCTGCTCGCCGTCGGCCAGCTGTTCGCGCTGGTCGTGCACGGCCAGCTGATCCTGGAGCAGGCGCGCCTGACCGGCCTCGACGCCGATGTCCTCGACGAGCTGTTCGCCGTCCTCGTCCGTGACTTCTCCGCGCACGCCGTCGAACTGCACGGCAAGGATTCGGCCACCGCGGCGCAGCAGGAGTGGGCGCTGGGCGCGGTCCGGCGTCCGGTCGTCGACGAGGCCCGCTCGGCGCGCGTCTGGGAGCGTGTCGAGGCACTGGCCGGGGCGTACGAGATGGCGCCGTAACCCACCGACCGCCTGCGGACCAGCGGGTTCGGCCGATGCCCCAGGTGTCGGCCGAGCCCGCCGCTCCTGCCGTCCGAGCTCCGGAGTCCGTATCCCGTAGTCTCGATGGATGGCGAAATACTTCGATGTGCACCCCGACAACCCCCAGCGGCGCACCATCAGTACCGTGGCCGAGAGCATCCGCTCCGGTGCGCTCATCGCGTACCCGACGGACTCCTGTTTCGCACTGGGATGCCAGCTGGGCAGCCGCGACGGCATCGGCCGGATCCGGTCGATCCGCAACCTCGACGATCGTCACCACTTCACCCTGGTGTGCCAGAACTTTGCGCAGCTCGGCCAGTTCGTGCACGTCGACAACGATGTGTTCCGCGCGGTCAAGGCGGCGACGCCCGGCAGTTACACCTTCATCCTGCCCGCGACGAAGGAGGTGCCGCGCCAGCTGATGCACCCCAAGAAGAAGACCGTCGGAGTCCGGATCCC
Source organism: Streptomyces sp. NPDC048516 (assembly GCF_043199875.1). Taxonomy (NCBI): domain Bacteria; kingdom Bacillati; phylum Actinomycetota; class Actinomycetes; order Kitasatosporales; family Streptomycetaceae; genus Streptomyces; species Streptomyces sp. NPDC048516. Next base: position 115,173 of record NZ_JBICWS010000001.1, read on the forward strand.
GGACCATGTCGTCACCCAGGCCCTGCTCGCGGAACTGGGTGAGCCGCTGCTCTCCAGCACCCTGCTGCTGCCCGACGAGGAGGAGCCGATGACACAGGGGTGGGAGATCAAGGAACGGCTCGACCACGTGGTGGACGCAGTCATCGACTCGGGCGACTGCGGCACCGAGCCGACCACCGTCATCGACTTCTCCGGCGACGGCCTCGAGATCGTACGCCGGGGAGCCGGCGACCCCGCACGCTTCGAGTAGCCGAGCCGTGTGCGGTGGCGAGTACCCGGATATCGGTTTGATTCGGGCAACACGGCATATGGCAGTATTTCCAGGCTGAACATCCGTACGGTCGGGCGTGGTTCCCGGTCGGAATTCCTGGAGAAACCCATGAGACGTGCTGCCCTGGTCCTGTTAGGCGCGGCGATGCTGTTGAGCGCCGGATGTTCCGGCGGCGGGGGAAGCGACGACCCGCAGCCTCGGGCGGCGGAGGGAGCGGCAGCCTCTGCCGCGTACGAGAAGACCGTACGGGACGCGGTGACGGCGGTGAGCCGCAGCTCTGCCCGGCTCGACGGGAAAATCGTGATGGACGGTCGGGGCGAGGTCCATTCCCTTGCCGTGAGCGGGCGCTTCGACCTGGCGCGGGATACCGGCCGGCTCGCGGTGGACCTCCCGGGAGGGGCGGTCGGGCATGTGGACGAGGTCTTCGCCGACGGCAAGGTCTACCTGCGTGGCATGCCGGGAACCGCGGGCGGGTGGGCGGCGATCGACCGCTACGACGCCGAATCCCACTTTCTCCTCCGGGCGCCGGTGAACGACCCTGAGCACCTCATCCGCCAGGTGGCCGCGATGCGGTACGTCTCGAAGGCCGGGGAGGAGAAGGTGGGCGGCGTCACCGCCGTGCACTACCGCGGCGCCCTCGACTACTCGACGATCACGCTCCGGATGTCGAAGGAGACCCGCACCAAGGTCGAGCAGATGCGGGACTCCCTCGGCGGAACCCTCCCGGTCCATGCCGATGCGTGGATCGACGGGCAGCGGCACCTCGTGCGCGCCCGGCTGTCCTTCAGCGACGCCGGTATAGAGGTGACGAACACCCTCTCCCTGTCGGACCCCGGCACATCGGTGAAAGCTGCCGCTCCGGCGCCTGGCAGCGTGGTCAGGGCGAGCGCGGTGAGCGGGGTGCTCCTCGGGTAGGGGATCCGCCCACGGCCGTGCGCCGGGCGACCGTACCCGAAGTTCCACGGCTGCCTTGACCGACGAGTGGACCTTGTCCGGGTGACGGTCATTCACTTCACACATCCAAGACATGTGCTAAGAAGCACCTGGCATTGCATGGCGTGGGGGCGAAGTGATGACTTCATTCGAAGGTTGGCTTGTGGGGCGTGCGGCTGAGTTGGCGGAGCTGTCCAGGCTGGTGGAGTCCACGCTCGCGGGCGAGGGGCAGGCCGCGTTCGTCGTGGCGGAGGCCGGTCTCGGGAAGACCGTGGTGCTCGAGCGGGCCGCGGCGGCCGCGGAACTCAGGGGCCTGCGGGTCCTGCAGGGGAGTGCCCAGGAGCTCGAACAGGCATGTCCGTTCGCCTTCATCTCAAGCTGCTTGAGGCTGGAGGAGTCCCCCTCGGATGCCCGGCGGGCCCGGGTCGCCGAGGTGCTGCGTGGCGATGCCCGCTACGGTCTGCCGGGCGCCAGGAGCGAGACGGCCGGGGCGTATGCCGCGACGATCGAGGCGATCACCGGGCTGGTCGAGGACCTGTGCGCACAGGGGCCGCTGGCGCTGTTCCTCGACGACCTCCAGTGGGCGGACTCGGCAAGCGTGGCAGTGCTGCACAAGCTGGTGTGTTCGGTGCATCAATTGCCGCTTCTGGTGGTGGGCGCTCACCGGCCCGTGTCCGGAATCGGGGAAGTCGACCAGCTGTCACGCAGCCCGATCGCCGGCAATCGCACCCTGCTGGAGCTGGCTCCCCTCGATACGGAGGCCGTGGCGGCCCTGCTGGCGGACCTGTGCGGCCGGCCGGCCGGTCCACGACTGCGCCGCATGGCCGAGGGAGCCGCCGGAAACCCGCTGTACCTCACCGAGTTGATCGCCGCGCTGAGGCGCGAGCACGCCATCGAGACCGGTGAGGCCACGGCGGACATCGCCGCCGGCTGCTCGCTGCCGTCGCTGACCGCGCTGGTGACGCACCGGCTTCGCTACCTGCGTGATGACGTGCTGCAGGTGCTGCGCGTCGCCTCCGTACTGGGCGCCGGTTGCACCACCGCCGAACTCGCAGCGGTGGTGGACCTTCCGCTGCGCGACCTGCTGGCCGTCATGGCGGAGGCAGAGGCGGCCGGGGTGCTGAAAGACACCGGCCAACGCCTGCGCTTCCGGCATGAGCTCATCCGGCATGCCTTGTACGACGCCGTGCCGGGGTCGGTCCGGGCCATGCTGCACATGAGAGCGGCACAGTGTCTGGCCGAGGGCGGGGCAGCTCCCGAACGCGTCGCCGAGCACCTCCTGGGCGGGCTGCCGAGCCCGGACTTCCTGATCACCTGGCTGGAAGGATCCGCGGCCCGGCTCACCACCCGGGCACCGGCCATGGCTCTGCGGCTGCTCACCACGGCGCTGGAAATCGGCGACCCCACGGATGCCGGGTACGCCAACCTCCGTCTGCACCACGCCCTTGCGCAGCTCTCCTGCGGTCTCCTCGCCGAGGCGGAGGAGAGTGCCCGCTGCGCCCTGGCCAAGGCGCCTGACCTCGGGTGGGAATGCCTGATGCGCTGGATCGTCATCCAGGCCGCGTTCGCCCGTGGCCGGCCTGACCTGGCGCTGGCGGAGACGCGGGCCGGCTGCCGGAGCCCGGGCGTACCGGAGATCGAGGCGGTCCGGCTCCAGGCCTTCGGCGCTGTATGTCTCTTCGCGCTGGGCGACCTCGCCGAAGCCGGCGCGGTCGCCGCACGTGCCCGGCGTGCCGCCGACAAGGCCGGCGACACCCACGCCCTGGCCGGCGCCCTGCACGTACTGGCAGCCAAGCGATTCCTCGAGACGCCTGACTCCGAAGCGGTGGAACTTGCGCGGCAGGCGTCCCGCCTCACGCCCGACACGATGCACCCGGCGCAGTGGATGGGGCTGCAACTCGCCCTGGTGAACTACTACGTCGATCTCGATCTCGGGCACGACGCCCAGCGGACCCTCGCCGCCATCCGCATCCCTGCGGAGCACACCGCAGGGATGTTCCTGCCCTGGTACCACCTGTCCTGCGCGCTCCTGGCGTTTCACACGGGGCGCTGGGACGATGCGCTGGCGGAGATCACCTCAGGTCTTGACTGCGGAGGCCAGGACGCGCTGAGCCGGGCGCTGCGGGCGGTGGCGGCACTGATCGCCGTGCACCGAGGCAGGCGCCCCCTCGCCGAAGCACATCTGACCGCTCTGCCGCCCGAGACCGAGAACTCCACAGTCGCTGCCTTCTACGAGTACCTGCCGTTGTGCGCCGGCGTCCTTCTGGACGAGGCGCAGGGCGATGCCCGGCGCGCCTACTCCCGGCTCGCCGAGGCGTTCGACAGCGGCGTCGGCCATCTGCCGGGCCGGCTGATCCTCGGCTTTCTGACCCCTGATCTGGTCCGCCTCGCCCTGGCCCGGGGAGACCACGCGAACGCACAGCGGTACGCCGCCGCCGCCCAACGGCGCGCCGACCACAGCGGCGGCCTCTACCACCTCGGTGACGCCTACCGCTGTCAAGGTCTGCTGAGCGGGGACCCCGATCTGCTCATGGAAGCGGTCCGCTGCTACCGCAACGCTCCGCGGCCACTCAGTGCGGCACACGCCCTCACCGATGCGGCGGAAATGCTGGCCCGCAGCGGGCGGCTGGACGACGCCCGCGTCCTGCTCGATCAGGCGCTGGACACCTTCACGCAGTTGGGCGCGGTCTGGGACGCGGCCCAGGCGACGTCCCGGCTGCGTGCGGTCGCCGTCCGCCGGGGTTCACACCGGACTCGCACCGGCCTTCGCGACGGCTGGGAATCCCTCACCCACACCGAACGCCTGGTTGCGGAGCACGTGGCCGAAGGGTGTTCCAATCCCGAGATCGCGGCTCGGCTGTCCATCGCCCGAAGCACCGTCAGCACCCATGTGTCCAGCATCCTCCGGAAGCTGGCGATGACCTCACGGGTCGAGATCGCCGCGGAGGTGACCCGTCGGCAGAAATCCGGGCGGTCACCTTCGCAGGACTGATCCCCCCCCGGCGCTCGACACGTTGTTCCCCGGCTCCCTTCGCGGAGGCCGGGGAACGCTCGGACGGCGTGCCGTCAGATCACGCGGCGAAGTGCACTCGGATCACGAGGGGGTGCACTGCACAGGTCACCGGTTGTTGACGCACTCCGCAGCGGGGCTGTCGCTCGTGCACAGCACCAGGTTGCTGCTGAGACTGTCGGTGCCGTCCTTGGCGGGGACGGTGGCGGTGCCGTCGCCGGACCAGGTGTCACCGAGATCATTGGTGAACGTCCACTTACCCGTCACCGTCTTCATCAGCTGGCCTCGCATCGCCCAGCTGTAGTTGCCCGGCTTCACGGATATCTTGTTCGCGTCGCTCACGGCTTCGGTCTGGGTCCAGGAGTGCTCGTAGCGTGCGCTGAGCGCCGTACTGACCTTGGCCGTGACGAATTCGATGTTGACCCCGACCTCGCTGGTCACGGTGAGGGAGGTGCCCACCGTATTGGTCTGGGACGTGGTCTGTGTCCAGGTGATGGTCCGGTCCCCGGGGTCGGTGCTGTTGTTCCACACGTGGGAGCTGACCCGCTTCAGGTTCCCCACGGAAGCCACGCTGTCACCGGTGACCTCGTAGTCGCACGACTTGACGGCGCCGGCACCGGTGCTGCACTGCTTCAGGGCGTACGCGGTGGCCAGGTCCGAGAGAGTGGGGCCCGTGTACTCCGCGCTGGGCGTCGGGCCGATGATCCACTCTTGATTGCTGTCACCGTTGCAGCCGTGGATACCCACGGTCGTGCCGTCGTCACTGCTTCCCCCGAACACGTCCATGCACTTGTCGGTGTTTACGTTCCGGATCAGGTAGTAGCCGTCACCACCGCCCGAGGGCTGCAGATACCAATTCTGCTTGCTGTTCTTCTGGTCGCAGTATCTCGGCTCGACGAGATGGTCGTTGTCGGTGTTGAAGTCGACGCACTTCTGCGTCTTGTCGTTGCGGATCAGGAAACTCCCGTCCCCGTTGGGAAGGATGCTCCAATTCGCCATCGGCGACTTGTTGACGACCATTTCGGTCCCGTAGTCCGGCGAGTCCTGCGCCAGATCCAATGACGGCGCGAGACCGTCGCCCTGGGGCAGGCGCGGTGACAGGGACAGGCCGGTCATGGCGGGGGTTTCCGCGTGAGCCGTTCCGGTCGTGAGCGGAGAGACTGACGTGGCGAGCGTGGCGAAGGCGACCGCGGCAAATGCGGCCATCGTCCGCCGCGCCGGCCCGTGGGGGGTCGGCTCGGTAATCATGGTGATTCGGTTCTCCTTGGGCAGTTCTTGCCTGTGGGGCGGGTTCGGTAACCGGCCCTGTTGCCGTGACAACGCCGCCCGGACAGGGAGGAAGCGCCCCGTCCCTGGCTGTGGCCCCTGCTGCGGCGGTGCCAACGTACGGGGGCCGGCGCGGCGTTACATCCGTCAACTGACGGAGGGCTTGCGCAAGAGGGCACGGGCCGGTCGCCGGGCCGCGCCGTACGGCATACGACCGTGGGCCCCGGCCCGCAGGCGCGGAGCCAGGAGGCTGGTGGCTTTGACGGTGGCGTTGGCGTTGGCCCGTCGCCTCTCTGCCCCAGATCTTCCGGTACGCCGCGCGATAGCCGGACGGGTCCCAGGCCGTGGCCCCACCGCTGTTGCCGGCCGTGGCGATATGCACGGGGGCGACATAACCGCTGGCGGGGCTGCCCGCGAAGGCGCGGTGGATTCGTCGAGGATCTGGCAGCCCTGCTGGGAGAAGGGCTCAGGAACGGTGGCCGCCTGGAACTGTCTGCTGTTGAGATGGCCGGGGCGGCATCGGCGAAGTACACGTCGTTGATGGCGACGGAGTGGGTCCAACGGGCCCCGAAGCGGGAGAGGAGTGCGGAGACCTCATGGGGCGTGCGGCTGCTGGTGTCCGGAAACGGGATGTTCTCCTCTTCCAGGACCTGCGCGCCGGAGCAGGTGGCGAGCTGTTTCTTGATCAGTTCGGACTTGTTTCTGGCGGACGGGATCGAGGCATCGGTGAACACGACGACTCCCGCATGACCCCCAGAGTGCGTGATGATCCAGTCCGCGCTGATCGTCGCGACGTCCTGGACGTGGGTGGTGAAGTTGCCGAAGGCTCTGGGTCCTTGCTCGGGCCGGGGGCATCGACCGCGTGCCAGCCGACGAGCGGGATGTGCTCGGCGTTGGCCGTCGGCGCCGTTGAACAGCGGGGTGACCCAGAATTCGGCGCCGAGCCGGCCGATGCCGGCGAGTCCGATGGCGAGGATGACGACGGCGACCAGGGCGCCCAGGGCGTTCGGGCGTCCGGGTTTGATCGCGGTGGAGCCGAGCAGCGCACCGGAAAGCGGGCAGCAAATAGTCCAGGCCGACGCTGGGGTTGCCGATCCGCTGCTGTGCGGCGAGCAGGACACCGGCGATACCGACGACCAGCCCCGAACCGGCAAACGCGTAGACGACGTAGCGCCGGGTGGGGATGCCCACCAGCTCGGCGGCGCGCGGATTGGAGCCGATGACGTACAGATAGCGGCCGAGCGGCAGCCGCTCCAGGAGCAGCCACAGCACGGCGGTCAGCGCGAGGACGTAGAAGGCGGACACCGGCAGGCCGAGGAATCTGGAGTCGTAGAGATCGGTGAAGGCCGCCGGGAGGCCCTGCGGGCCGGGGACGATCCGGGCCCCGTTGGTGATCCGGCCGGTGAGGGCGTACAGGAGGCTGCCGGTGCCGAGCGTGGCGATAAGGGAGTTGATCTTCGCGAATTCGACGACGATCCCGTTGAAGACGCCGACGACCGCCCCGCCGGCGACCACGGCGAGGCAGGCGAGGGGCCAGGGCCATCGCTTCGTTGGCGATCAGCTGCATCGTCATGACATGCGCCAGGCCGAGACCGTAGCCGAGGGACAGGCCGAACTTGGCGGTGACGATGAGAAGCATGGCGCCGAGCGCGAGGAGGGCGGGGATCGACTGGTTGGACAGTGCGCGGGCGAGCGCCACCAGGGAGCGTTCGGCGCGCGGGAGACCGGCGAACGGGGCGTCCGGATCGAGATGCGCGGCGACGGTGTCCAGGGCCGCGGGGCACTGCCCTCGGACTCTTCGCCACGACAGCAGTCCCGCGCGGCGGGGATAGCCCCGGCCCCCAGGGCGAGGTTCTCGGCGACCGTCATCCAGTCGACCAGGCCCAGGTCCTGATGGATGAAGGACAGGGCGCGGGAGGCCGCCTCGGTGCCGAGCGGGTGCCCGGCGACGCTCACCTCGCCCTCGTCCGCTGGGTGGACGCCCGCGAGCACCTTGATGAGGGTGGACTTTCCGGCGCCGTTGGGGCCGAGCAGGGCGAGGATGCGGCCGGAGCGGATATCGAGGTCGACCGAGTCCAGGGCGAGGGTGCCGCCGAACCGCTTGCACAGACCGCGTACCCGGACGAGAGGCCGGGGGGTGTCGCACAGGGGAGGGGGCTGTAAGGCGTCGTGCACAGACTTCTCCGGAGGTCGGCCGCATGGTCCTGCCGCGTGCTTCCCGGCGGACGGGGCGCTGCTGCGGGGCACAGCTACGGGACGCTTCGCGGTGGTGAGGGCGGCGCGCCCGGGAAACCGGCGATGCATCATCCGTACCGATTACGGCAATTCCGTCATAGTGCGTCGCACCTTGGCCCGGATGCCGGAGGGGCCTTCAGAGGGCGGGGATGTTGTCTGCATACGCTTCGGCGGCATCAGGTTTACCCGCCGGTGCCTCCAGAGCGCGCTCGGACCAGATGACCTTGCCGCCGGCCGTGTAACGGGTGCCCCAGGCCTGGGCGAGCTGGGCGACGAGGAACAGGCCCCGGCCGCCCTCGTCGGTGCTGGCCGCATGACGCAGATGCTGGGCGGTGCTGCCGGTGTCGGGGACCTCGCAGATCAGTGTGCGGTCGTGGAGCAGGCGCACCTGGATGGAGGCGCTGCCGTAGCGGATGGCATTGTGACCAGCTCGCTGAGCAGGAGTTCGGTGGCGAAGACGGCCTCGTGCAGCCCCCATTCGGTCAGTTTCCGGGTCACAGCGGCGCGGACGCCGGAGACGAGCGCCGGGGCGGTCGCCACCCCCCAGGTTGGCGATGTGCCGGGGGCGAGGGCATGGGCGCGGGCGACCAGCAGCGCGATGTCGTCGGTGGGGTGCCGGGGCGCCACGGCCCGGAGGACCGCCTCACAGGTGTCCTCGGGCGGACGGTACGTCGAGGTGGCCCACCTGCCCGGCGCGACGCAGCGCAGCAACCTCGCGCAGATGGCCGCGCAGGGCCGTAACGCCAGCCGCGCCCACCACGGCCGCGCTGATACCCGCGGGTCCCTGGGCCGGGCGCAGGCGATCCAGGCCGCGCCCCGCGATGGCTCGACCTGGCGGCGCCGAGCGCTATCTAGGGCTGTCATCTGATTTCCCACGGCAGGGCCGGAATGACTCCTTCTGGCACGTTAGGCACGTAGGCCAAGCGATGCCATCGGCCCCGTCGCGGGCAGCGCAGTCAGATTGGCCGCGGGCCGGTGACGGGACCATGGGCCGTCAGGACGGATCCGCAGCTGCCGGACGCCCGCAGCCGGCGGGCGAGGTGAGCGGCCGCCGGTTCGTCCCGGGCGAGGAACGCGGTGGTCGCCCCCGTGCCGCAGAGCAGGGCGGCGAGCGCTCCTGCCGCCCTGCCCGCGTCGAGGGTCCTGGCCAGCTCCGGGCGGAAGGCCGTGACGACCGGCTCCAGGTCGTTGGAGAGCGAGGCCGCCAGGGCTGAGTGATCGCCCCTGGCCAGTGCGTCCAGAAGCGCCAGGCTGGGCCGGGGCGCGGGGATGTCGGCGGCCATGAAGGGCGCTCCCATCTCCCGCCGGTGCCGCTCATACGCCCTGTAGACCTCGGGCGTTGACAGGCCGAATTCGGCGACGGCGAAAACCCAGTGGAACGTGCCCGCGCAGGCGAGCGGCGTCAGCAGCTCGCCGCGTCCGACCCCCAGGGCGGTACCGCCCATGAGGCTGAACGGGACGTCGCTGCCCAGCGCCGCGGCCACGGATATGAGGTGGTCCCGGTCCGACTCCAGCCCCCACAGTGCGTCGCAGGCGATCAGGGCCCCCGCGGCGTCAGCGCTCCCGCCCGCCATGCCGCCTGCCACAGGGAGGTGTTTTTCGATGCGGATGTGTACGGCCGGCTCGATGCCGGCGTGCTTGGCCAGCAGCGCGGCCGCCTGCGCGGCGAGGTTGGTCTCGTCCGCGGGGACGCCCGCCGCTCCGGCGCCCGACACCGTGACGGTCAGCCGGTCGGACGGCGACACCGTGATGTCGTCGTACGCGGATACGGCCATGTACACGTTGGCGAGTTCATGGAACCCGTCCGGTCGGCGTCCGCCGACAGCGAGCTGCACATTGACCTTGGCGGGGGCGCGCACGGTCATGGATCGTGTGAGCATGGGGGAACGCCTCTTTCATAGGGCCTGAACGGCCTCTCGGTAGGCCGCGAAGCCGGGATGGTCGAAGACGAGCCGGACGGGCACCTGCTTGCCAGTCGCGCGGCGCACGCGCATGGTGAACTGCGTGGCCTTCAACGAACTTCCTCCGACGGCGAAGAAGTCGTCCAGCGGGGACACGTGGTCCACGCCGAGCACCTCCCGCCAGATGCCGGCGAGGTCCTCCGCTCGGGATGTGTGACCGGGTCCCGGCTCGGGTGGTTCGGCTGCCGACGCCTTCAGGGCTTGCACGTCCGCCTTGCCGGTGGCGGCCATCGGGACGCTGTCGGCTTGGGTCAGCGCGGGGATCATGTGTTCCGGCACCAGGCCGGAGAGAGAAGCACGGACCGCGTCGAGCGTGGTATCCCGGTCCAGGACGACCCAGGCTCTGAGGGTGCCGCCGCCGTTGTCGGGGCGATCGAGCGCCACCGCCGTGTCCAGGACCCCGCTGCATTTGCGCAGCGCGGCTTCGACCTCGCCCAATTCGACGCGGTAGCCCCGGATTTTGACCTGGTCGTCGGCGCGGCCGATGAACTCAAGGAGACCGGCCGCGTTGCGCCGTCCAATGTCCCCCGTGCGGTAGGCGCGTACGGTCCCCGGGGTGTCGGGGACCTCGATGCCGGTGAAGCGCTCCTCGTCCTCGGGCGTGGCTCCCAGATACCCGCGTGCGAGCTGTCGGCCGGTAATCCAGATCTCACCAGCCGCTCCGTCGGGCACCGGATTCCGGGTGGCGTCGAGGACATGGATGCCGCATCCCGGCCAGCCCCGCCCGATGACAGGAGTGTCGCTTTCGCTCAGGTCGGCACCCGCCACGTCGACAGCGCATTCAGTGGGGCCGTAGAGATTGTGGACGGCGACGTCGCGCAGGGACCGGAGGGTCGACCACAGGGGCGCGTCTACGGGCTCGCCCCCGAGGACCAGGACCGTGAGCCGTTCCAGGGCCGGGCGGTGGCCCGCGAGGAGGAGAGAGCGCACTTGGGTGGGGGTCGCGTCGAACGCCTCGATGGCGCTGTCGCGCAGGAAGGCGGCCAGCAAATCAGGATCGCGCCGGGTGGCGGGGTCGATGACGTGGAGGGTGCGTCCCTGGGCGAGGTGGGCCAGTTCGGAGAAGTACGCGTCGGTCGTGGCGGGGTTGTTGAGCGCGACGCGTCCGGCCCACGTGCCGAGAGGACCGTACACGGCGTGCTCATGGGCCCTGGCCATGTGGGCCAGAGCGTGGTGTTCCACCAGGACGCCCTTGGGCTGCCCGGTGGTACCGGAGGTGAAGATGATGTACGCCGGCTGCTCGAAGCCGGAGCCGGGCAGCGCGGGCGGGGCCGCACCAGCCTCGGCGCTGACGGGAAGTCCGCTCGGGTCAACCTCCACAATCTGCAGTCCGAACAGCGAGGCCTTCGCCCTGAGTTCAGGGGTAGTGACCACGACGCGAGCGGAGCCGGTCGTCAGCATGTGCGACGTCCGGTCGACCGGTGCCGCCGGGGACAGCGGGAGGTGGATGCCTCCGGCGCGCCAGGTGGCAAGCGCGGTCGTCGCCATCGCAGGGCTGCGGGGCAGGAGGGCCGCCACTGTCCCACCCGAGGTCGCTCCGGCACAGTGCAGCGCCGGAACGAGAGTGCGTATGCGATCCTCCACATCCTGGTAGGACAGCACCCTTCCGTGGTGGACGAGGGCGGGCGCATCAGGCTGTTTGTCTGCGATGGCGGCGACATCGAGGGGGAGCGGTCGCAGCGGGGCAGGGCTGGAGGGCTGGTCGTTCATGTCCGGTCCGGTCCCGTTCCTGATCAGTTCTCGGAGGCCATGCTGCGCATACTCCAGAGCAGGGTCCGCATGGAGGTCGGCTGTCCGAGCGCGTAGGCGATTGCGTCGGCGACGTCGTCGGCCCGCATCATTGTTCTGAGCTGCGGCATGTCGGGGGTGCGTCCCTTGCCCATGGCGAATTCCGTGTCGGTGGCGCCCGGGCACATGGCCGTCACCCGGATTCCCTGGGGGCGCAGTTCCCGGTCGAGTGATCCGGCGAGGCCGACGACCCCGTGCTTAGTGGCGGCATACACCGCCTCGTCCTGGCGACCACGCAGGCCGGCGACCGAGCTGACGAGCACGATGTCGCCGCCGTCGCGCGCGGCCAGCAGCGGAACGGCATGACGCACGGACCACACGGTGCCCGTCAAGTTGGTGTCGATGAGTTCTCGAATCTCGGTGTCGCCCAGGTCGAGGATGCCGCCGTACGCGCCCACGCCCGCGTTTGCGACGAGGCAGTCCACGCCGCCGAAAGCGTCGACCGCGACCGCGAAGAGGTCCTCGACCTGTTCCGGCTCGCGGATGTCCACTTCGGCCCAGGCAATCCGTTCGTTGCCGAGTTCGTCAGCGATCTCCTTTAGCCGGTGGCCTCGACGGGCGCCCAGGACGATATGGACGCCGAGTTGGTGGAGGCGTCGTGCGGTGGCGGCGCCGATGCCCGAGGCGGCGCCCGTCACTACGGCCACCTTGCCCTGAAGATCCCTCATCCCCTGCTCCCCTGTCCTTGAAGGATCGATTCGGCATGCGCATGGACCGCCCGCGCCACCACCAGATCGTGCTCGACGGTGATCTTGAAGTTGGCCGGGGTGCCTGGCGCGGTGACGATGGTGGCACCCATGCCGCCCACCAGGCCCGCTTCGTCGGTGTGGGTGACCCCCGCGTCGATCGCGGCCGTGTAGGCGGCCGCGAGGCAGGCCCGGTGGAAGACCTGAGGTGTCTGAGCCGCCCGCAGCAGGCCCCGGTCGAAGGGCCCGGCCAGGGACGAAGGATCCTCCCCCGCCACATGCACGCTGTCGGTGAGCGGCAGGACGGGCACGGCGCCGCACGGAAGCCAGCCGCCAGTGGTGCGCTCTGCGGTGTCACGGATGACGTCCAGTAGCCGGTCGACGGTTCCGTGCGGGGTGAAGGGGCGCGCGACATCAGTTACGGCCGCCCAGGGCACGCGGGCGGGCAGCGCGGCGAGGCCGGCGTGGGCGCTGGCCTGCCGAGTCGGTCCGCCCGCGACGACGCGCACGGGTACGCCGGGGGCCGCCGACGCAACGACCCGCTCGAAGGCCGCCCGCAGGTCGTCCGGTGCGGTTACCACGATGCTCGTCACTGTTTCATTGGCGGCCATGGCCTCCAGAGCGTGCAGCAGGACGGGTTTGCCCCCGAGATCGATTAGGGCCTTGGGGCCACGACCTAGGCGATTTCCCCGGCCGGCGCCGAGGAGGACGACGGCCGCGGACCATGGCACGTCCTGCGCGAGTTGATGGTGGTGTGTGTGATTCATCGTTCCCCCGTGGTGAAGTGTCGGTGTGCTCGTCATTCCGGGGATTCATTGACCCCTGTCAGGTAACCCCGGACTCTTTCCATGAGGTCCGCCACCGTTTCGGGCGCGAATCGCGCGGTGGAGTAGCCGGCCCGCAGCACCATCCGCTCGGCCTCGATCTCGAGATTTATGCTGATCCAGGGCAGGTCCCCGAAGCCCGCAGTCTCCGCGGGCCAGAAGTGCTGGGCCCGCAGATCCGGCAGATCCGGGGCCACCGGCATGGTCTCGACGTTCAGATGAATGTACGGGTGCTCGGGGCGACGGTCCGTGACGTGCGGCGCCAGCTCCCTCAGCAGCACTTCGAAGGGCATCATGTCGTGCTCGAGCGACTCCAGCATCGCCGTACGGGTGCGGTCTGCGATGTCGAGGAACCCCTCGTGCGCGGGTGTGGCGACGCGGAGTAGTACGCGGTTGTTGAGATAACCGATCATCTGTTCGCCGCCGTCGAAAAACCGTCGGCTCGAGGGGTGGAGCAGTCCTGTCTCATCCTGCCCGGTGACGTCCCTGAGCGCCGTGACGACAGCCGCGGCGGCGAGGGTCGGGGCTGAGATGTAGCCACCGGGGAAGGTCCGTTGACGGTCGGTGACTCGCTGCGCGGGGATCACCCGCTTCCATTCAGCGCCTGTGCCGGTAACTCCGGTGCGCAAGGGCAGGCGGGTGACGGGAAACGGCCCGAACGCGTCCCACACGCCCTTCCAGTGGGCGAGGGCCGCGTCGGCCGCGGAACCGGCGAGCCACTCCCGTTCGTAGGCGCTGAACTCCGCGACGTCGGAACCTGCGAAAACGGGACCACGACCCGTGGGGCCTTCGCTCCGGTAGACGTCTCCAAAGTCGTCCAGGAACGCCTGGACCGACGCCCCGTCGAAGATCGCGTGATCCACGGCGATCAGCAGCGAGGACTCCCTTTCGGTCCGGACCAGGTACGCCCTGAACAGGGGGAAGCGGTCCGGCGCGAAGGGCTTGTACAGCTTCGCATGCACCAGCTCCTGGGCCCGTGCGCGTTGCGGTTCAGGAAGACCGGTGAGGTCGACGATGCCGAGGGGCCACGCTGCACAGTCGCTCTGCACGCACTGGGCCCAGCCGGGTGGAAGGGACTCTGGGAACCAGGAGCGCAGCGCGGTGTGCCGGCGCGCGATTCCGGTCAGGGTGCGTTCGATCCGTTCGGGGTCCACCGGGCCTTCGAGGCGCAGGCCGAAGGCGATCGGAGGCTTTCCCTTGCGGGGCAGTCCTTCGATAGCCGCCAGGCGTCCGATCTGGTTGTGCGTCATGCGGACCTGGCACGTGTGGTCCGCAGGCGCTTGTTCGGGCGGCGAATCCATTGCCATGGGGACCTCTTGAAGGCTCGGGTGCAACGCTGCGTTGGTGGCCGAGCTGATCGCGACAGCCGCCCTGACAAAGGGAGTTGCACGCCACAGTAGCCCCAACTGTAGGTTAACGTAACAGGATTATCAGTCGGTTGATCAAGAGTTCGCCGTCCGCTCTGCCCCGGGTGGCTGCCTTTTGGGCAAAGGTCACGGAACGAGGGTTTTCATGTCCGGTAAACGCGTGCTGCTTCTCGGTGGCAGGCTGCCCTTCGTGCGCAAAGCAGCCGAATGCGGGCTTGATGTGGTGAATGTGCAGAAGCCCAGCAGTTTCGATCCCGCGCTGTTGGAGCATTGCCGACAGTTGCACGTCATGGACTACCAGGATGTCCCCCAGATCACGGCTCTCGCGGAAGCGCTGCACCGAGTCCGGCCGTTCGGCCGTGTGGTGACACAGACGGAAGCCGCTCTGGTGGTCGCCGGTCACCTCACCACACATCTGGGTCTGCCAGGAAACAGCGTGGACGTCGTGCGCACGCTGCACGACAAGCGGTCCCTGAGACGGCTGCTGAACACCAGAGGCATCGGAGAGGTCACTTTCCGGAGCGGTGACTCACGTGCGGACCTGCTCGACTTCGTCCGGCGCCATGGGCCTGCCGTGATAAAGCCCTCGATGGGCTCCGGCAGCCTCGGGGTCAGAAGGGTTCTCTCCCTCGCCCAGGTGGAGGACGCCTGGCGGTGGGCAAAGGAGCTGCGCCTGACGGAGTTCATGGTCGAGGAGTTGCTGACCGGCCGGGAGATCAGCGTGGAGACGTACTCGTCGGGCGGCAGCCACACCGTCGTGGGCGTCACCGGCAAGGACACCGGGGGCGGAGTCGTCGAGGTTGGTCATGTGCTCCCCGCCCAGCTGTCCGCGCAGGAAGCGCGGCGGGTCACCGCCTTCGTCAGCGAGGTACTCGACGCGGTCGGTCTCGTGGAGGGATTGGCCCACACGGAGCTGATCCTGACCGCCGACGGTCCTCGCGTCGTGGAATCGCACAGCCGGATCGGCGGTGGCCGCATCAATGAACTCGTGCGTCTCGTCCACGGCGTCGACATGGAGGAGCTCGCGCTGCGGGCCACCTCCCCGCGGGACGGCACCTTGTCGCTCCCGGCTCCCAATGGGGCGGCGGCCAGCCGTTTCCTGATTGCCGAACCAGGCCGCGTGGTGTCGGTCGACGGCGCGGACGGGGCCAGAGCCCTCCCAGGCGTCCAGGAGGTGCGGATCAAGGTTGCCCCCGGGGACGTCGTCCGTCCTCTGCAATGGTCGGAGGACCGGTGCGGCCATGTCGTCGTGCACGCCGCCGACGCCGCCACGGCGGAGCGGCTGGCGCGGGAAGCGGTCGACGTCATTCGTGTACGGACCGTTCCTGATGATTCCGCGGTTGCCGCGCCGCTCGGGCACCGGCTGACAGAGGTGGACGAGATCCTCGATCCCTTCGCGGACGGCTCGCCATTCTCCGCCCACAGCTGAGGCGAGCAAACGGCCGCACGGAAAAAACGCACGACACTGCCAACGAGGGAGAACCATGCGAGTCGCGTCACGGGTGCGCCAGTCCCTGCCGCCACCGGGCGCCGCAAGAACGCTTGTGATGAGCGGTTTCCTTGGCTCTATCGGAACCGGTCTGTTCCTCGCGGGAAGCACGCTGTTCTTCACGCGGGGCGTGGGGCTCTCCGCGGTCGAGGTGTCCGTGGGCCTGTCGGTGGCGGCGGTCTGTGGGATGGTCGCCTCCGTGCCGCTGGGCGGACTGGCGGACCGGATCGGGCCGCGCCGCATGATGATCTTCCTGTACGTCTGGCGGGTCGTGACCTACGGCCTTTACGTCTTAGTCGACAGCTTCGTCGCGTTCCTACTCGTCGTATGCGCCACCACCATGGCGGATCGGGCGAGTCCGGCGATCAACCAGGCGATGGTCGGCGAGCTCTTCGCCAGGGGGGAACGCCTGCGGACCATGGGCTTCCTGCGGGCCGTGCAGAACGTCGGCCTCTCCCTGGGTGCGCTGCTGGCGACGTGCGCGCTGTCCTGGGAGTCACGGGCGGCCTACGACCTGCTCGCCCTAGGCAACGCGGCGTCGTACGTGCTGATGGCCTGCCTGATCCGGCGCATCCGGCCCATCCACGACGCCGGGCCGTCCGGCACCGAGGCACCCGGCGCCGCGATGCGGCCACCGGCCGAGGAATCTGGGGGCGGCGGGATGACCCGCCCCCTGAAGGAGAAGGCCTTCCTGGTGTTGAGCGGGTGCAACGGCGTGCTGGCGCTGCACGACACAGTTCTCTTCGTCGGTCTGCCGCTGTGGGTGGCTGAGCACACGCGGGCGCCTCTCTCGCTGGTGAGCATCGCCCTCATCGTGAACACTGTGGTCACGGCGGCGAGCCAGGCCTGGTGGACCCGGCTGGCGCGGACGCTGCCCCGGGCGATGCGCGGGATGGTCGTATCGGGCGGCGTTCTGGCCCTGTCCGCCCTCGCCATCGGCCCGGCGTCCCACCTGGGCGCGTGGCAGGCTGGCGCTTTGCTGCTGATCGGGGTCCTGCTCCTGACGATCGGGGAGAACCTGCACGCGGCGTCCGCGTGGGAGGTGGGTTTCGAGCTGTCCCCAGCGGATGCCAGGACGACGTATCTCTCCGTCTTCAACCTTGGGGGGTCGGCACGCGACGTGGTCGGCCCCATGCTCGTCGTCTCCCTCGTCATCGGCATGGGCTCATGGGGGTGGCTCGGCCTGGCTGTGCTCTTCGTGCTCGCTGGCGGTGCCTCACGGCAGGCGGCCCTTGCCGTCGCCCGCACGAGGGGCATTCCGCGCGGCAACAAGGGGCCGGTCGAGGACCAGGGGACCGAGGCCGGCGAACTCGCCACCACGTCCTGAACGCCACCGAACGCGACCACTTGGGGGAAGGCAGAGCATGACCACATCAGCCGTTCAGCACCTTTTGATCATAGGCGGGGGGATGGACCTCCCCGTCCGCGCCCGCTCGGTGCACCCCACCATGCGCACCAGCGTGATCTGCCGGCGGGAGGTGATGGCCTGGCTCATCGAACCAGAGAAGCACGAACGGCTCATCGTGCTCAGGTCGGACGCCCCGGTGGAGGAATGGGTCGAGGCCGCGACGTACATCCACCGCGTGGCACCGGTCGACGCCGTCTTCAATTTCACCGAGAAGGACACCGAGAAGACAGCCGCCATCGGGCGCGCCATTGGGCTGCCTACACGCTCCGCCCAGACGTACCACCTTGTAGCGCACAAGCTCGACATGCGCCGGCGGCTGGCCGAAGCGGGCGTCGACGACACCCCAGCACGCCCGGTGAGGACGGCGCGGGACGTCGAGGAGTTGGCCGCGCGGGTCGGATATCCACTGATCTGCAAGCCGGTGCAAGGCGTTGGAAGTAACGGCGTGGCGAGGATCGACGTGGCCAGCGACATCCGGACTGCGCTGGATTGGGGCAACGCGGCCCTGTCGTCCTTCCCGTCCGGCGGCTTGATGGTGGAGCAGTTCCATAAGGGGTCCGAGTACAGCGTGGAGTGTCTGAGTGAAGAGGGACGGCATGTGGTCGCCTGTGTCACTCAGAAAATCTCTGAACCAAACCACTTTGTGGAGCTGGGCCACATACTGCCCGCGCCGATCGAGGATACGGATCGCGTGCGCATCGAGTCGGTCGTCTTGGCGATGCTCGACGCGCTTGGTGTAACCGACGGTGTGACGCACACGGAAGTGGTCGATACCGGTCAGGACGTCCGCGTGATCGAGACGCATCTGCGGCCTGCGGGTGACGAGATCCCTTACATGGCGGCCGAGGCCCTCGGTGTCGACCTGATCGAGGCGCTCGCCCGCCAGAGCGTCGGCTTGCCGGCCCTCGAAGCGGTGACCGCCCAGCTTTCCGCGGCCCCGCACCGCTATGCCGCCATTTGGTACCGGAGCCCGGACACGGCCGGCGAGGTGCGCGGGATCGAGGGTCTGGACGAAGCACGCGCGATGCCGGGCGTGCGGGATGTATCGATCCTCCGGGGGGTCGGCGAGCACCTCACGCCGCTATCCGGTTCCTCGGCGCGGTCCGCGTACGCGTGGGCGGTGGGTGCGTCATCGGACGAAGCGCTGGCCAGAGCGCGCGGCGCGGTCGAGCGTCTGCGCTTCTCCGTGGTCGCGCCGGATGCGGCGCCCCCGAGGAGTAGGGTGACACCGCCCAAGTCGGGCGGGCAGGGATGACTTGGACGCTGGCCGAGCACCTGGCGTTCGGCCGCGTCGAGGAACCTGCCGCCGCTTCGAGCCAGCTGGCCGCTCCGGAGGCGCAGCAGTCCCGCCGAGCCCCAGGACGACGACCAGCTCACGCTGTTCGACGAGGGAGCGGAGAACATGGCCGAGGAGATCGCCTTGCAGCTCACCGGACACGCCCGGGCCGTGGCCGCCGAGCTTCGCCACCGCTGCACCGCCCTGCCACCCGAGGCCGAGCCGCGGGTCCTGGCCGAGGTGATGCTGGAAGAGGCCGAGCGCCGCCTGGACGAACCGAGGCAGGCGACCGTCCGGTGCGTGCAGATGTGAGCCCGGCAGGTGCACGCCCTGTACGAACGGCTCGATCGGCTCACCGCCGTCTGCACCAGCCCGACCGACCGACCGCCGTCGGCGCGACCCGCGCGCCGGCTCCTAGACGGCCCGCCGCCCATGCGGCAGTCCGGACCTACGCCCGGTGCGGCCAGGCACGACCAGCAGGGCGCAGGCCGCCGGTCCGGGACGTACGCGTCTCCGTCACGGGCGTCCCGGACCCGCTGCGGCGTGGCCGACGCCTCGCACCGCGCCACCGCGCGTGGCCTCTATTCGCCGTCCTTGAGCATGCGTTCCAGCGACACCACGGTCCGCTCGCCATCGGCCCGTTCTTCGCCACTCAGGCTGGGGTCGGCGAGCTTGGATCGCAATCTCTACACCGCTGACCTGCTGCGAAGTGGGCCGCCCCGACATCCTTCTCAGGCAGCTGCGCTGATCACGGCTTGAATCGCCAGGGCAGCATGGCAGCGTTGGGCCAAGCCGTCCGCGTCCTGGACCTCAACGCCTGCGGAAAGGCGACTGCCCGGATCTCTACCGCCGCAGGCCATCCCAGGCGTCGGCGTCCGGCCGCGGAGAGACCGGCCCGGGTCAGCGGCCGACGGCCTTGCGCAGTTCGTCCTTGTTCATGTGGGAGCGGCCGTGGATGTTCTTCTTCTTGGCCTCCTTCATACAGATGGTCCTTGGTCGGACCCCAGACCCATGGTGGCAGCGTTCGCCGCCCCGCTGCGGGGCCGACTTCGGGCCCGGGCGGAGGTCTTGCTCGCCTGCTTCGACTCGCCGGAAGTCGCCTTACCTTGAGTTTTAACCTCATCCGACTTGCTCGTCCGCCTTCGTGGTGTCCGGCGCGGATTCCGCTCGAACCAGGGCGGGCGCCCTCGAGGCATGGTTGCGCTGGAGCGAGACGCCGAGCGAAGGCCGGAACCCATGCCGGGAGTCGTCAGACGAAGAAGGCGTTCATCCCGGGCACGTCGGAGAGATAGGTCTCGATACTCGCGATCTTTCCGTCGCGGAGCCGGCAGACCGTGGCCAGGTATTCGTCCAGCACGGCGTCCTCCCGGTGTGCGGTGTTGTGCAGGGAGAGGGCCATGTTCTCCCTGCTGGCCAGAATGTGCAGCAACTCGAAGTCCAGGCCGTACGAGGCGATCCGCCGAGCGCGCTCCACCACGGCGTCGGCGCCTTCGGCCGTGCCGGAGATGGTGTTGTCGCCGGGCAGGGTCCAGGTGGCGTCGTCGTGCAGCAGGGCCCGGATGCCGTCCCAGTTGGCCGAGACGAGGGCCTGGTGGAAGGTGCGCCCGAGGGCGAGGGCCGATGCGTCGGCGGACATAGTGATCCCTTCAGAAGGCTCTAAAGCGGTGATCTTTGCTTTAGTGCGACTCTAGGCACCCTAACCGCTAAGGCGCAAATCTTTGCTTTAGAGTGGAGTAGTGAACGCTGACGCATCGACGAGGCGGCCCGGCGGCCGCAACGCCCGCGTCCGTGCCGCCGTACACAGCGCCGCAGTCGCGCTGGTGAGCGAGCGCGGCGCTGACCAGGTGACCCTCCCCGCCGTGGCCGAGCGCGCAGGGGTCAACTCCAGCACCCTCTACCGGCGCTGGGGTACGGTCGCCGCACTCCTGGCCGACATCGCCAAGCACCGCAGCGACGCGAGTACGCCCCCGCTCGTCGGCGACCTGCGCGCCGACCTGGAGAACCAGGCGGTCTGGACACTGGCGGAACTCTCTCGGCCCGGTGGCATCGCCTTCTTCCGTGCCGAGGTCGCGCCCGACGTCGACGAGCGGCACGACGGGTTGCGTGAGTGCCTGCGCAGGGTCAGCGAGCGCTTTCGCCCCGTACTCGACACGGCGCGGGAGCGCGGCGACGCACCCCCGCCCCCTTCCTTGGATCAGGTTCTGGACCGCATCATCGCGCCGCTCTACTTTCGGGTGGTCTTCTCGATCCCCGGTACGGACGAGGCATACGTCCGCGAACTCGTCGCGGGGCTCATCGGGGAGTCCCCGCTTGAGCCTTGACCTTCGACCGGCTCCTCGCTCCGGCGGAACGGAGCCTGCACACAACTCGGAACCCGAAAACGAGGGTTACGGAACTCCCGTGGGACAGCCAGATGACGTCCTGTCGTCTCAGAACCCCTCGCCTGGCTCTCTTCACGAGTTCGAGTTCCAGCAGCAGATGTGCACGACTTCGGGAGGCGGCCCGCTGGGCCGTGGCCGATGTTCACGAGAACGGACAGCACTCCACCACCGGAGGTCCAGCTCCGCATCGTGTGTCAACGCACTGTGCCTGAGTCGGTGGAGGGTCCAGCCGTCCAGGGTCTCGATGTCTTCGGGTGAGACGAGGGGGCTGGCCGGCAGTCGGGTGTTCTCCTCGAAGATCTCTTCGGCCCGGCGGTAGGACAGGCGGGCTCGGCCGGTCTCGGGGCACACGTCGAACGCCGGTGTCCCGGCGGGGGCCTTGCGGTCCGTGAGGAATAGCGGTCCGCGGGTGCGGCGGGCGATGAGGCGGGGCAGGAGCCGGGCGGTGCCGGACCGCCCTGGCGCAGTGTCGCGCCGTGGTGACGACGCCACCAGGAGTGTCGTCACACCGGATCCGCGACCGGTCAAGCGACCGCCACCGTGGGGGAGTACATGTCCCACCACAGGGCCAGATCCAGCGTCCGTTCGAGGCCGCTCCGGGACGCCTGGGTGATCCGCGGCGCCTCGTGGTGCGCCGCGCGCTCCAGCCAGGTGCGGTCGACGAGTCCGAAGACGGGGTGCGAGGGGCGCGACAGCAGGTCCTTGGCGTGCTGCTGGAGCGCGACCGCGTACTGCGGGTCCTGGGT
Organism: Streptomyces sp. NPDC048516; assembly: GCF_043199875.1. Lineage (NCBI taxonomy): Bacteria > Bacillati > Actinomycetota > Actinomycetes > Kitasatosporales > Streptomycetaceae > Streptomyces > Streptomyces sp. NPDC048516. The sequence continues at coordinate 136,814 of NZ_JBICWS010000001.1, forward strand.
GGAGGGGTAGGGGCTCTTCACCCGGTCGTACACCGACTGCGGCAGCAGATCCGCCGTGGCCTCGCGCAGCAGGCTCTTCTCCCGGCCGTCGAAGGACTTCAGCGACCACGGCGTGTTGTAGACGTACTCGACCAGCCGGTGGTCGCAGAACGGCACCCGCACCTCCAGCCCGACCGCCATGCTCGCGCGGTCCTTGCGGTCGAGCAGGATCCGTACGAAGCGCGTCAGGTGCAGATAGCAGATCGTGCGCATCCGGAACTCGAAGTCGCTCTCCCCGTCGAGACGTTCCACGCCCCTGACGGCACCGCGGTAGCTGTCCTGGATGTAGGACCCGAGGTCGAGGGCGTCGGTGACAGCGGGGGTGAGGATGTTGCCGTCGTCGCCGAAGCGCTCGGCGATGCGGACGAGCCAGGGGAAGGTACGGGCCTTGCGGGCCTCTTCGTCGAAGAACTGCTGGTAGCCGCCGAAGACCTCGTCGGCCGACTCGCCGGACAGGGCGACCGTCGAATGCTGCCGGATCGCCTTGAACAGCAGGTAGAGCGAGGCGTCCATATCGCCGAAGCCCATCGGGAGGTCCCGTGCGCCGATGACCTTTGCGCGGACATCGAGGTCGGCCAGGTGGGCCGAGTCCAGCACGATGTCCTGGTGGTCGGTGCGGGCGAGACGGGCCACGTCGTGCACAAAGGGCGTGTCGGGCGTGGCGCGCAGCTCGTCGGCCACGAAGTGCTCGGTCCGGCCGGCGAAGTCGACGGCGAAGCTCCGTACTCTCCCGCCCACCTCGCCCAGCTGACGGGCCGCCAGCGCGGTCATCACCGAGGAGTCCAGGCCGCCCGACAGCAGGGTGCAGCGCGGTACATCGGCGACGAGCTGGCGCCGGACGATGTCGTCGAGCAGTTCACGGACACGGGCGATCGAGGTGTCCGGGTCGTCCTGGTGGGCCCGGGTCCGCAGTGACCAGTAGACGTGCCGGTGCAGCCCGCTGCGGTCCACGGTGACCACCGTGCCGGGCTCCACCTCGTGCATGCCCTCCCAGACGGCGTGGCCGGGCGTCTTGACGAAGGCGAAGAGCTCGCGGAGACCGTCGGGACCGACCTTCCGCGCGGCGAGCGGATGGGCGAGGATCGCCTTCGGCTCGGAGCCGAACAGCACGCCATCAGGGGTGGGGTAGTAGTACAACGGCTTGATGCCCATCCGGTCGCGGATCATGACGAGCCGCCGGCGCCGCTCGTCCCAGACCGCGAAGGCGAACATCCCGTTGAGCCGTTCGGCGACCGCCTCCCCCCATTCGAGGTATCCGCGCAGGACGACCTCGGTGTCGGAGCCGGTGGTGAAACGGTGGCCCCCGGAGGCGAGTTCGTCGCGCAGCTCGCCGAAGTTGTAGGTCTCGCCGGAGTACACGAGGGCGACCGGGCTCCCGTCCGCCCGGTCGGCGGTCATCGGCTGACGTCCACCGGGCAGATCGATGATGGCGAGGCGGCGGTGCCCGAGAGCGACGGGCCCCCGCACCCATGTGCCACGGGCATCGGGCCCGCGGCAGGACATCGTCTCGGTCATCGCCTCCACGGTTTCCCGCTCGGAGCGCAGATCACGGTCGAAGGAAACCCAGCCGGTGATGCCACACATGCCATGTCCTCCCGATCCGACCCGCATGCCGCCGGACAGCACGGGCGGGTGCGCCGATGCCGGGCGTCCCGGAGCCGGCCTCACGGCGAGTCAGTTGTATCGAGCACCTATGTCACGAGCGTGTTCCTCGGTCGCCGCTCCGTCAACCTGGCCGTCACCCGCCGGGGCCGCGTGCCGGCGCGGTTCTCCGCCCGGAAATCCGGCTCGCTGGGGCACGTGAGCTGCCGCTCTGCTGCACCGGCCGGACCGGACCGGTGGGCCGGCGAAAAAGCTACGCCATACGGGAGCGAGGGGAAGGTTTTACCCGGCACCCGGCACCAGGCACCCGGAATCCGGCACCCGGAATCCGGCACCCGGCAATCGACCCTGCCGTCTGCCGTCTGCCGTCTGCCACCTGTCATCTGCCACCTGCCGCCCGGCACCGGGGCCCGGGTGCCGCGGAGCGAGCGCGGCGGCGCTACGGGCCGGCGGTGAAGGGCCGGGTACGGGCAATGAGCAGGGCGACGTCATCCGGGTCGTCGGGCCGCCGGAGGTCGCTGAGGAGGCGGTCGCAGGTCTCTTCCAGGGAGCGGCCGGGTGCGTCGAGCAGGCGGAGCAGGGTGTCGAGGCGTTCGTCGATGGGGTGGTAGCGGGTTTCGACCAACCCGTCGGTGTACAGGACGAGTTGGTCGCCGGGGTCGAGGCGGAAGGTGGTGGTCTCGAAGGGGACGCCGCCGACTCCGAGCGGGGTGCCGGTGGGCAGGTCGAGGAGTTCGGGACGCTTGCCGCTGCGGACCAGGACGGGCGGCAGGTGGCCGGCGGTGGCGATATGGCATTCGGCGCGATGCGGATCGTGGACGGCGTAGACGCAGGTGGCGATGTAGTGCTCCAGCCCTGAGGTGATCTTGTCGAGGTGCTGGAGGACCTGGGCGGGGTCGAGGTCGAGGTCGGCGAAGGCGCTGGTGGCGGTGCGCAGGCGGCCCATGGTGGCGGCGGCGTCGATACCGCTGCCCATGACGTCGCCCACGACGAGCGCGGTCTTGTCGTCCTCGAGCGGGAGGACGTCGTACCAGTCGCCGCCGATCTCATAGGTGGCCTGCGCGGGCCGGTACCGGGAGGCGATCTGCAGACCGGGAAGGTGGGGTGGGTGGTCGGGGAGCAGGCTGCGCTGCAGGGTCTCGGCGGCGTTGCGCACGCTCTGGTGCGACCGTGCGTTGTCGATGCAGACGGCGGCGCGGGAGGCCAGTTCGACGGCGAGGGCGAGGTCGTCCTCGTCGAAGGGCAGCGGATTGCGGGCGCGGGTGAGCCCCAGGCAGCCGAGGATCTGGCCGCGGGCGGTGAGCGGGGCCAGAAGGTAGGAGTGCACCCCGGCGCCGGCCAGCAACGTGGCGGCATGGCCGTCGCGGGCGATGCGCGCCAGGTCGGTGTCATCCGCGTGGGAGACCAGGATCGGGCGGCCGGTGCGTACGCACTGGGTGGCCAGGCGGTCGGCCTCGTAGGCGGCGGTCTGGCCGGGAGGGTCGGCGGCCTGGAGGGCTTGGGTGGGATAGGCGCCCTTCACGGCGAGGGCGCGGAAGAGCGCGGGGCCCTCGTCACGGGCCGGGCGGTGCTCGCCCAGGATGGAGTCGAGCACATCGACGGTGACCACGTCGGCGAGTTCGGGAACGGTGACCTCGGCCAGTTCCCGCGCGGTCTGTTCCACCTCCAAGGTGGTGCCGATACGGGCCGAGCCGTCCGCGATCAGGGCCAGGCGCCGCCGGGCCTCGCTGGCCTCCATGGCGGCCTGATATCGGTCGGTGACGTCCACCACCAGGTCGGCCACCCCGAGCACCCGCCCTTGGGGGTCCTCCAGCCGGTACAACGAGATGGACCAGGCGCGCTGGCGGTCCGGGTCGGAGGGGCTGCGGCCGACGACGGTGGCCTGGTCGACCATGGGGACGCCCGTTTCGAGTACCTGCCGCATCGCGGTCTCGGGCACCTCGAACTTCGAGGCGGTCATGATCTCGCGGTAGCGCCGGCCGAGATGATCTTTCGCGGGAATGCCGTGCATCCGTTCCAGGGCGGGGTTGACGGCCACGTAGCGCAGCTCGGTGTCGAGGATCGCCAGCCCGATGGGGGACTGGGAGATCAGCCGGGTGGACAGCGCCACATCCCGCTCCACCTCGCGAAGCGTCGGTGAGTCGGTGGCGAGACCGAGGGCGTAGAAATCGCCGTGGTCGTCCGTCAGCCGCATATTGCGCAGTTCCACCAGCCGTGCGGCGCCGTCCTTGTGGCGGACCGGGAAGGTACCGCCCCAGCTCCGGCCGGTCTCCATGACCTCGGCGAACTTCTTGATCACCAGATCCCGGTGCTCTTCGTGGATGAGCAGCGGCGCCGCGTACTGCCCGAGTGCTTCCTCGGCGGAGTAGCCGTACAGGTCCGCGGCCTGCGGGCTCCACAGCACGATCCGCCCGTCGGCATTGACCAGCACCGCGGCTACGGCGAGGAGGTCCATCAGCCCACTCGGCTGCGACGACTTGCCCTCCGGCCCACCGCCGCCGGCCGGCCGCGCCTCGTCTGCGCTCACCCCGGCACTCCTTCCGTCTGTCGGACCACGAGGGGGCGTGCCCACACCCCGTTCCGTGGCCTGACCTGCCCACGTGCCTCTGTGGCTGCCCCTGGCAGGTGAGTGCTGTGGCTTCCATCGTCCCCCCGGATCGTCCGCCCGCATACTCGTCGCCGCCGTGCCGCCGTGCCGCCGTGCCGCCGTGCCGCCGTGCCGCCGTGCCTGCGCGCCGCGAGTGGCCTGCGTGTCCCAAGTGGCCTACGCGCCCCGAGCGGCATGCGCGCCTCAGCAGCCCACGCCGCTCTCGTCCCCGGGAAATCCGTGAGGAATGCGAGCGCCGGCCGAGCTGCCCTGGTCCGCCTTTATTGCCGCACTACCAAGACTTGCCGATTCGACAAGCGAGGATCAAAGTTGAATCCACACTCATGCGAGATCGGAGCGCACCGTGGTCGTTCTCGGAATCATTCTGCTCGTCATCGGATTTGTGACCGGCATTTCCATCCTGTGGACCATCGGGGTCATCCTTGCCGTTATCGGCGCGATTCTGTGGCTCCTCGGCGCGATGGGGCACGCGGTCGCCGGCCGAAAGCACTACTGGTAGCCCGACTGACTGCTGGTAGCCCGGCCGACTACCGGTAGCCACCGCACTACGGGTAAGGCCACGCACCCGCCGCGCGGCGACGACCACCAGCTCTCCGGCGACGTCCCGCCCCGGCCCCAGCCCGCCGGCTCCCGGTTCCCGTGTACCGATGGCCTCGGTCTCCGAAGGTCTCCGAAGCCGGTCAGTCCACGGGGGCCGGAGCGGGAGCCCGCCGGCGTGCGAGCACGCCCAGAGCGATGTCCACGACCAGGAACGCGGCGAGCGACGTGCCGAGCAGGGGCACCGCCCAGCCCACCACCACGACGACGAGCGCGAGCGGAATCAGCAGGGGCAGCGGAACCTGCCGCCAGGCGCCCCGGGAGATCGGCCGTCCGAAGGACAGGGTGCGGTCGCGGGTGGGCCGACGCTGCCACCACATCCGGTATCCCCAGAGGATCAGGAAGATCAGCGCCAGAGCGAGCGCGGCCAGCGCGAGCTGGTTGACGATGCCGAAGAGCGTGCCGGTGTGCAGGTCGATGCCGTAGCGGGTGAGCTTGGCGAGGACGGGATAGTCGGCGAAGCGCGAGACGTCGGTGACCTTGCCCGTGCCCGGGTCCACCGCCACCGCGTCCTGCTTCTCGGGCCAGCTGCGCTGGACCTGCTTGACGACGTAGGCCGTGCCCTTGCCCGTCGGCAGGTCGATCTCGACGGGGTGGGACAGCCCCTTCGCGCGGGCCGCCCCGAGTACCTTGTCGATGCCCACGTCCGCGGACGCCGCCCCGCTCGAAGCGCCGCCCTTCTTCCCGTCCATCCCCGGCATGTCGGGCATCCCCGCCATCCCGCCGGAGCCGCCGTGGTGCGCATGCTCCTGCGCCACCGCCGTCGAGACCGTCGGCGTCGTCTGCCCCAGGGCCTGACGCAGCTCGTCGATGTTCCCTCCGGCGTACGTGGACCAGGTCAGGCCGGTTGCGGACAGAAAGAACAGGCCGACCGCCGCCCACACGCCCACCGCGCCGTGCCATGACAGCGTCCGGCGCCGTCCGGTGGCGGTGCGATCCGGCAGGGTGAGAGCCCGCAGCTTGCGGTTCGTACGCTTCCGGCCGATCCACAGCGCGAGCCCGCCGCCGGCAACCACCCACAGCCAGCTGGCGGCCAGTTCGCTGTAGAGGCGGCCGTTCTCGCCCAGCCGCAGGTTGCGATGCAGATCGTCGAGCCAGGTACGCAGCGGCAGCGCACCCGTGGCACCGTACGTCGGCAGCGCTCCCCGGATGCTGCCGGTGTGCGGATCGACGAAGACGGCGAACTGCTGCTCGGCGGGCACCCCTGGCACGCCGGCGAGCAGGACGCGCGTGGTGTCGCCCGGCTGCGATGCCGGGCGCACGGCAGCGACCTTGCCCTCCGGGTGCGCCTTACGGGCGGCCGCGACCTGCCGCGACAGCGGCATCGTGTGCTCACCGGCCGGGACGCTCAACTCATGTGCATAGACCACCTTCTCCGCCTGGAAGGCCCCGGCGTACAGCAGTCCGGTGACCGCGGTGACCAGAAGAAAGGGCGCGACGAGCACACCGGCGTAGAAGTGCAGTCGCCACACCAGCGGACGAAGGGCGGACCACCCGGTCCGCCGTACGGCCGCCCGCTGCGCACCGGAGCCGACGGCGTCCGGGGCATCGCCGCCATGGCTCGATGCGAGACGTTGTTCAGTGGGCACGCGGGTGCTCCCAGCTCGAAGGTGATGGCCCAGTCCTCTGCCGTGCCGCTTCAGGGAGTCGGATAACCGGACGTGTCAGTTCCGGCGAGCTGGCGTGACGTGGCCCACAGGGGCCCTCGTGTGCGGCACCGGCTATTCCAGGGTGTGCGCCTCGTAGCGGACGGCCTCGGCGGTACGGGCGCCCGAGGCTACGGCCAGGGTGCGGTTCAGCCACCGGTAGCGCTCGTCCCCGGTCTCGAAGCGGCAGAAGAGGCGGAAGTAGTACTCGGCAGGGTCCACTGCCTCTTTGGCGGCCAAGCTCCGCAGAACCTCGGGTGAGCCGTGGCGTACGCCGCTGGTGGAGAGGTAGAGACGTGCGCCGTCATGAGTGCGCAGCGTGGAGCGGGTATCGATGCTGGCCATGCCGTCGGGGTGCAGCACCTGCCAGTCCGCGCCGCCCGGCAGGATCACCCCGGACAGCCGGGGACCTTCGAATGTCCCGCCGACGATGTTGATCACTCGGCGGTGGCCCCAGTGCGAGTCGCCGAGGTCGAGGACCGGGTCCAGTCGCACCTCGAAGACGGCGAGACTCTTCAGGTTCACCGCACGCTCCAGGACACGCGCTCGTTGAGCAGGGCCGGGTCGAAGCCCGCGGTGCGCTTGTACGCAGCGGCGATCTCCGTGCGCTCTGCGAGCGGGACGACCTGTTCGATGTCCTCAAAGCCATCGGGAGCCCGCTCGTGGGCGAGCCTCATGACGACCTCGGGCCCCTGGCGCCGGTTGGCGCGTTGGAGCGCGGTGGTGGTGGGTCTGCGGATGTCCTCGTACGCGGTGGCGGAACCGGTCGTGGCGAGCGAGTGGGCGAGTACCCGGGCGTCGATGATCGCTTGGGACGCTCCGTTGGAGCCGACGGGGTACATGGCGTGTGCGGCGTCGCCCAGGAGGACGACGTCATCCCTGGTCCAGTGCGGCAGGGGCTCGCGGTCCACCATCGGGTACTCGAAGGCCGCCTCGGCCCCCGCGATGATTCCCGGCACGTCCAGCCAGTCGAACTTCCAGTCGGAGAAGGGCTCCACGACCGTGGCCAGGTCGGCGGGGCGGTTCCAGTTTCCGCGCTCCGGCGGTTCGCCGTTCAGCGGCCGCTCGGCGATCCAGTTGATCAACCGTCCGTCCCCGATCGGGTAGGCGACGAATTTCTGCGTGCCGTCCCCGGCCATGATCATGGACCGGCCGGTCAGGAACGGTTCGCCGTAGGTCGTGCCCCGCCACAGCACGAGCCCGTTCCACGGCGGTTCCCCTTCGCCGGGGAAGAGCGCGGCCCTGACGGCCGAGTGAATCCCGTCGGCGCCGATGAGCAGGTCGGAGTCGTGACGCAGGCCGGTGATCCGGCTCCCGGTCCGGACGGAGTGCGCACCCAGGCGTTCTCGGACGGCGTCCAGCAGCAGCAGTTGCAGCTTGCCCCGGTGCACCGAGTACTGCGGCCACCGGTAGCCGGCGCCGAGCCCGCGCGGTTCGGACCAGATCGCCTGCCCGTACCGGTTGAAGTACCTCAACTCGGCGGTGGGGACACCGATCGCGGCCAGCCGGTCGGCCAGGCCGAGCTCGGTCAACTCCCTTACCGCGTGCGGGAGAAGGTTGATCCCGACGCCGAGCGGACGGATCTCCTGGGCCGCTTCGTGAATGACGATGTCGTTGAGTCCGGCCGCATGCAGGCTGAGTGCGGTGGCGAGTCCGCCGATACCGCCTCCTGCGATGGTGATCCGCACAGCACCCTCCCGAGATTGTTATGGCCGTAACAATCTCCCATCGAGCCGCTTCCGTGCGCAAGACTCTGTCCGTGGACCGACCAGATCTCAGATACGCCGCCTACGCTCGCGACCGACTGGCGGGCATGCCCTCACCGACCGACCCGGAGGCATTCGCGCTCGCCTACCACCTGCTCCACCTGTCCTACCTGGTCGTCGCCGACCTGGAGAGCCATATCCACCGCCCGCGCGGCTGGACGCTCTCCGGCTTCCGGCTGATGTTCAAGCTCTGGCTGCTGGGCCCCACCCAGCCCGCCAGGCTCGCCGAGATCTCGGCGATGTCCCGCTCGGCGGTCACCAACGCCATCAACACCCTCGAACGGGACGGCCTGGTCGAACGCCGGCCGGTCCCCGACGACCGGCGCGCGGTCGCCGCCGGCCTCACCGCCACGGGCGAGAAAGCCGTCCGGGAGGCGTTCGCCGAGCAGAGCCGCCGCGAGCAGCAGTGGTTCGCCACCCTCGACGCCGAGGAGCGGGCCACCCTCACCGACCTGATCACCCGTGTCCTGGCCGCGCGCCCCGAGGACGCCGACTAGCGAGGGCAGTCCCGGCGCAGGGCCCGGGTCGGCAGCGGTCTGCGGTCTGCGGTTTGCGGTCTGCGGTCTGCGGTCTGCGGTCTGCGGTCTCGGCGGTTTCGGTGGTCTCTGCGGTCTGGCGGTTTCGGTGGTTTCGGCGGTCAGTCTTCAGTGACACACCTCGTCGTCGGTCAGCTGTCCTTCAGAATCACCAACTCGACTTTGCGCCCGGAGCTCGAACGGCCCGAGCAACCCGTACACCGCGAGCCCCACACCGAGCAGGACGGACATCACGTCCCGGATCCCGAACCGGAGAAGAGGTACCACCCGTCATGAACGGGGACGTGCATCTGCCGGATCCGCCGGCCCCGACTTTGCGTCGTGATCGAAGCCGTCCGGTACGAGGTCGAACCTGCCGTAGCCGACAGTCCGATCCGCGCGCTGTCCCGCGCCTGGTGCGCTGGCTGTGGGGGCCGAGTACATGTACCCCTTCCGGCGCGTCACGGTGCAGAACCGTGCTGTAGGACGTGCGGGATTCGCCGGCTGTGTGAGGTGCCTCTCTCCCGTCGTCGTGGCGCCGGTCGCCTGGGAGGCGGATCATGTAGGGATGACCTCCTCGCCCCGCCCGCCGCACGCCGGTGGCCCACCGGATCCGATAGACGGCACCACCGCGCTCGGTGGAGAGTCCGCTCCCGCCCGCGGGTACCTGCTGGACAATGCGCGCGCCGAGGCGGGCGAGCGATTCGTTTGGCTGGCCGAGCTGTTCGACGGTGTGACGCGCGGACACTTCGATCGGCTGGGGGTCAGGGCCGGCTCGCGCTGCTGGGAAGTGGGGGCCGGTGGCCCCAGTATCCCGGAGGCGCTCGCGGCAGCCGTCGGTCCGACCGGGCACGTGCTGGTCACGGACATCGACCCGTCGTGGCTGAAGACAGGCGACGGGTACGAGGTGCGCCGGCACGACGTCGCCGCTGATCCGCCCCCGGAGCCGGGGACGTTCGATCTGGTGCACGCCCGGCTCGTGCTGGTCCATGTACCCGACCGGGCTCGGGCGTTGGCCACGATGGCGGCGGCGCTACGGCCCGGCGGCTGGCTGCTGGTCGAGGACGCCGATACCGCTCTGCAGCCATTGGCATGCCTGGATGACAGCGGCCCTGCGCAGCGGCGGGCCAACCGGCTGCGCGACGCGGTCCGGGAGCTGTTGATGCGCCGCGGCGCGGACCTGCGCTACGGCCGGACACTGCCGCGGGCATTGCGTGAGGCCGGCTTGGTAGACGTCGCCGCGGGGGGCTCTTTCCCCTTCGGCGGGCTGGCCTGCGACCGGCTGGAGGCGGCGACCATCCGGCACGTGCGCGGCGAACTGCTCGCGGCCGGCCTGGCCGACGACGCCGAGATCGACGCGCACCTGGCCGCCATCCACGACGGCACACTCGACCTGACACTCGCGCCGCTGATCTCGGCCTGGGGACGCCGTCCGGCCGAGCACCCGCCGGCACTCGGTTAGGCCAGGGCGCCGCCGCGTCCGTAGGTGTGATTGACGCGCGCCCTCGCCTTGCCGGGGCGAGGGCGGGGTGGCGGCGGCACCGGGCCTGGATGGAGGTCTTCTCGTCCGCGCTGATCACGTACTCGTCATCGCCGAACGATCGCCACCATCAGCCAACTCACTCTCGACGACGTCACCCTCGACGGCGACACCGTCGCGATCACGTTCGGCACCTCGCCGGTCGTTCTCCCCGCACCGCTGGGACGGCCTGGTCCGTGAGCTCGTCGCGACCCGCCGCGGCCAGGCCAAGATCGGCACCCCCGACGACGTGCCCTGGCTGTTCCCAGGTGGCCACCCTGGGCGCCCTCTCACCGCCGGCCAGATCGGCAAACGCCGTCACCGCATCGGAGTCCGGCCGGAACAGGACCGTTCCACCGCGCTGTTCGCACTCGCCACCGAAGTCCCCGCCGCGATCCGTGCCCGGATGCTCGGGGTCCACATCAAAGTCGCCGTGCAGTGGCAACAAGCATCAGCCGGAGACGGGGCCGCCTACGCCGCCGACGTCAGCAACCGCAATGCACCGCACCAACCGATCCACGAACCAGGAGCGACACCATGAGACTGGACAACCATCGCATCGTCGTCACGGCCGCCGGCCGCGACTTCGGGCGAACCCTGGCCATCCACCTCGCGGACCTCGGCGCCGAGGTCTTCCTCTCGGCACGCGAACACGCTGCCGCTCAACGAGTCCGCGACGAGATTCGTGACCGTGGCCATCAGCAAGTGCACGCCTTCGCCTGCGACCTGACGGACCCCGCCTCAATCCGAGACTTAGCCTCCAGCGTCGCGGAACACACGGACCACGTTGACGTACTCATCAACAACGGCTCGCGCTACCTCGAAGGGCCGGACCTGCTGACCGCAACCGACGCCGATGTTGTCGACACTCTCGCTTCTGGCGCCACTGGCACGGTCCTGACCACGAAGAGCTTCCTTCCCCTCCTGCTCAACTCGGACAAGCCGGATGTCGTGACGATGGTCTCCGCCTGCGGAACTCCGGGCCACCACCGGTCGGACGCGCACGACGCCTTCTACGCAGCCAAGAGCGCCCAGGCAGGGTTCACAGAGATCCTCTCCAAGCGCCTGCGCCCTCAAGGAGTCCGGGTGATCTCGCTCTACCCGCCCGACTTCGACAACGCCGACCCGCTCTCCGAGGAATGGGAGACCACCCCGCGAGAGGCCAAGGATGCCCTCACCGCGCACTCGCTCGTGGAGTGCATCCTCTTCGCCATCACCCAGCCTCGCGACTGCTTCATCAAAGCGTTCCACTTCGAACAGGTCTGACCAATGCCCTCGCACGTCGACCCACGACGGCTGCTGCCAGGCAGGTTCACGACGTTGACCATGGAACGTAAGGTAAAACAATAATGAAGCTTTGGAATGCATTAAGAGAGGTCTCTGCTACTAGCTACATCGAGCCCCTGCGCTCAGGTGGCTCCGTGCCCGAAGTCGTAGAGGCCGATGACCTGGGCACGTACGTCGTCAAGTTCACCGGCTCGGGGCAGGGGCGCAAGGCGCTGGTCGCCGAAACGTCGTGGGCGAGCTGGCCCGGGGCCTCGGTCTGCGCGTGCCGGAGTTGGTCCTGGTGCACTTCGGCCCGTCGGTCGCCGACGAGGAGCCAGACCAGGAGATCCAGGATCTGCTGCACTCCAGCGCGGGACTCAACCTCGCCGATTCCTCGGTCGTGAGCCCGCGGCCGGCCGCGGGCCCGCAGACAGCCACCCAGCCACGAGCCTGCAAACAGCCCCTGAGCCCGCGATCAAGGGAACGCCCTGACGAAATCCGCGGAAGTGGCCCTCGACGAGTCCTGCCGCCGGTCGGTCGTCGCCGACCCGCAGGGAGCGACGGAACGGGCAGCCGTGGGCGGCCGCCGCACCTATGGGGGAGCGGCCGCCCGGAGCGCAGCTCGGGTGCCCAGGGGCCGGTCCGGCGCGCATCGGGCGCCGAAGGCCTTGATCGTCACACCGAGCGGGCCGGGCACGGCGGTCGTCCTCGCCCTGCAGAAGGGCGGCATCCGCAGTGCCATCCGCAGTGCCATCCGAAGTGCCCTCCGAAGTGGCTTCCGAAGCGGTACGCCGAGTGGCATCCCAAGCGGTATGCCAAGTGCATCTCAGGCCCTCGTGACGCCGCGGCCCCTAGGATTCGGTGGCGTCGACGGGGCCTGCCGACGCCGGAGGCAGGTGGCTACTACGCGACCACGCCGGACTTGGCGATCACGATGTCGGCACGGGTGGCGCCGCTGCGGGAGCCCAGGGACTCGATCTTCCTGACGATCTCCATGCCCTCGACGACCTCGCCGAAGACGACGTGCTTGTTGTCGAGCCAGTCCGTGACGATGGTGGTGATGAAGAACTGCGAGCCGTTGGTGTGCGGGCCGGCGTTGGCCATCGACAGCTGACCGGGCTTGGTGTGCTTGAGCTGGAAGTTCTCGTCCTGGAACTTCTCGCCGTAGATGCTCTTGCCGCCGGTGCCGTTACCGGCGGTGAAGTCGCCCCCCTGGAGCATGAAGTCGGGGATGACGCGGTGGAAGCCGGATCCCTCGTAGCCGAAGCCGTGCTCACCGGTGGCGAGCTCACGGAAATTCTTCGCGGTCCGGGGAACCACGTCGTCGAACAGGGTGAAGACGATCCGCCCGGCGGGGGCGCCATCGATGGTGATGTCGAAAAATACGTTGTCAGTCATGACGGCATCCTTACATCCGCCCCGGCCAGGGCGAGGCGGCGGCCCCCGGCGCCGGTCGCGACGGAGTCGTGTAAGGGACTCGCCCCGCGATATGCAGGGCTCCCGGGGTATGCGGGGCTCCCGGGATATGCCTGGCCCCCGCGGTATGCCTGCCCGCTGCGAGCGGCATCGCCCCCCGCCCGGAGGCCGGCGTGTAAACGGTCCCGGGCAAGCGCACTTCCGGACCGGGAGAGCAACGGTTGGACCGACCCATGACCGAAGGTGAACCGTCCGGTACGTTATTGCCGCTATTCCACGCCGAACGGTGGCATACGCAAGACTGCCGAGGTGGATTCGGGCATAGCAGCGATCTTGGGAGCTACCGTCGGCGCACTCGGTACGGGAGGTGCCGCAGCCGTCACGGGGCTATGGGGAGCCCGGACCGTCCGGAGCCAACTCGCGGCTCAGGAGGCGCAGCTGAGGCGCGGGCTGCGAGCCGATCACGTGCGGGAGCGTCGTGAGCCGCGCCGTATCGTGTACGCGGATTTCCTCGCACAGGCACGAGCCATCGAGCGGGCGCTCGGAAGATACCGGGAGTCACACACGACGGACCTGGACACCTTCCACCGAGAAATCGACAAGCTCGACCATCTCGGAGTGCACGTAATCCTGGAGGGGCCGCCGCCCGTGGTCTCCCTTTCACAGGAGCTCATCAGAACTGTGCACCGATGCATCAGGCCCTTGCGGGATTCCATCGCAGCGCGAGAGCGATTCGACGCCGGGTCCCACCAGTGCGTGGACGCCGCCGCATCCGTTGCCGAAGCCGGACTGGCGTTCACCGCCGAGGTACGAGACTTCGCGGAGGCCGCCCGCCGCGTTCTCGACGACGCCTCGGCGCTCGAAACTCCGACTCCCTGAGAACGTGCAGCCGTCGGTCGGTCCGTCCGATGACGCGGCCTTCCCGCGGACAGAACGCCACCAAGGGCAGGAGCAGGGGCAGGAGCAGGGACAGGGGACAGGGACAGGGGACAGGGACGGGCTCACGGGCAAAGGCGACCTCAGGGCAAGGTCGCCTCAGGACAAGGACGCCCGCAGGGCAAGCGCGGGCTGTAGGGGCGGCAGGCTGACGGGCAAGGGGGAACCGTAGAAACTACCCACGGACCGCGCCCTCATCCGCGCAGCCGGCGCGCACGGAAGCGCGTGCGGCGAGGTCGCCGCCGGACGCCCGGATTGTTCCGGTGGCATGGGCCACGGGCAGTCAGCCGTACCGGGTGCAGCACCCTCTTCACTCCCCGAGCCCACTACGAATGCGCCGTTCACCACCCATTGCCGTCCGGCAGCTAAGTTCCGAGTTCGGCTGTCCGTACGGGCGTGCACACTTTCTGCTGAAGGTCGTGGCTTGCGGGCTTGGCGCAGCAGGAAATCAGCAAATCCTTCTCTGGAGTCGGGCGCGCCGTGCGCCCATGAGGGAAGGACGGCTATGCGACGCATCATCGTCGGCACCTGTGCTGCACTCGCCGCTCTGGGGATCGGGCTGGCCGGCCCGGCCGTTGCCGCTCCGGTACCGGTGACTGCGCTCAACTGCGATGGCGACACCTACAAGTGCACAGCCAACCTCCGCTTTGGTGACAACAATTGGAAGGCCAGCTGGGGCGCGACCATCTACCACCAGGCACTCCGCTCCGCCTACCGCGCTCCGGTGCCGGTGACGGGCCTCAACTGCGACGGCGACACCGGCAAGTGCACTGCCAACCTGCAATTCGGCGACGGGAATTGGCGCGCGACCTGGTCCGCCAGCATCTTCCACCAGGCGCTCCGGTCCCCCCGGGGCGCACGGCTTGCCGCTCCGGTGCCGGCGAACAGCCTGACCTGTGACGGCGACACCGGTCGCTGCTCCGTCAACCTCCAGTTCGGCGACGGAAACTGGAAGGCCAACTGGGCCGCGACCATCTACCACCAGTAACCGATCGGCCCTCGGCAGAGGGGGCGAACGCCAGAAAACGAGCAACAGATAGCGAACAACGGAAGGCGAACAACAGAAAGCGAACAACGGAGAACGAGCGACGGAGAACGAGCGACGGAAATGGTGCCCGGGGACGAGCGCAGGTGTCCCCGGGCATCACCACTGCCGCACGGCGGGGAACCGCCCCGGGCGTACGCGGGGCGGCACGTGAAGCGGCCCTGCGGAATACCGGCGTACGCAGGTCAGTGGTCCGGGAGTCACGCTCATTTACCTATTGTCATGTTGATTGCCGAACGCGTCATTGCTGACACGTACGCGCCTTCTTTCGAACGGCCGGGAACCCTACCGTCGCATGCACCCAACATTCGACGACGGCAACTTCCGCTCCCACAAGACCCGTTCACGAATGGGCTCGTGAGGGAGAGGGGAGTGGCGGCTGCCCAGGGAGAAGTCATGTCCGCAGTCATACAGCAGCAAGAAAGTCCGCAGTCCCCGGGCTCCTGGCCCGGCGGGGACGGGGGAGACTGGCCCAGATATCCGAGGCTCTACGAGGCCATTCCGGACTCGGGGCCGACCTCCGGAGGAAATGCCGTCCTGCTCACCGGGGCGGGCCTGCAGGGCACGAGCCAGGTAACCTTCGGCGGCATCCCCGCCACCATCGTCGCCCAGGACCCCTCCGGCGGCTCGGTCACCGTCATCGCACCCCCGCACGCAGCGGGCACGGTCCAGATCATCGCCACCACGCCGAGAGGCAACACCAACTCGGTGAGCTATACCTACACCGTCGCTCCGCCCAGCGGTCCGACGGTCACCGCTCTCGTGCCCACCAGCGGGTCCACCGCCGGCGGCACCGCATTCGCCATCATCGGCACCAACCTGACCGGCGCCACGGTCACCTTCAACGGCGTGCCGGCCACCGGGGTGTCCATCAACTCCATGGGAACGGTGCTCACCGGCGTCACGCCGCCCGGCCCTGCCGGCAACGTCCCGGTGGTCGTCACCACCCCGGCCGGGAGCACCACGGTCGCCGGCGGGTACACCTACACGGCACCCCCGCCCGTGGTCACCTTGCTGTCGCCGTCGTCGGGCAGTGCTGCGGGTGGTACGGCGTTTGTGATCACGGGGAGCGGTCTGAGTGGTGCGGTGGTGACGTTCAACGGGGTTGCGGCAGCGGGGGTTTCGGTCAATGCGTCGGGTACGGCGCTGGTCGGATTCACCCCGGCCGGGGTGCTCGGCAACGTTCCGGTCGTCGTCACCACGCCGACGGGAAGCACCACGGTCGCCGGCGGGTACACCTACACGGCCCCGCCACTGCCTGTGGTCACGTCGCTGTCGCCGTCGTCGGGCAGTGCTGCGGGTGGTACGGCGTTTGTGATCACGGGGAGCGGTCTGAGTGGTGCGGTGGTGACGTTCAACGGGGTTGCGGCGACGGGGGTTTCGGTCAATGCGTCGGGTACGGCGCTGGTCGGATTCACCCCGGCCGGGGTGCTCGGCAACGTTCCCGTCGTCGTCACCACGCCGGGCGGCAGCACGACCGTCGCCGGCGGATACACCTACGTGTGAGCGGTCCTCCCTGCGCCGGTTTGCCCGGAGCAAGGACGGTCCGGGGTCCGCTTCCGTCGTAATCCGTCGAGCGGTGTCGCGACACCCGCGCCGGGTCCGCCCCGCCCTGTCGCCGGCTCATCAGACGTCGGCGGCAGGGCGTCACGAGCAGGGCGTCACGAGCAGGGCGTCACGAGCAGGGCGTCACGAGCGGGGCGCGACGAGCAGGCGCTACGAACGGGACAGCGCGGACGGGACACCACGAAGGGGATGCGCCATGACGGCATCGCACGGCACGCCGGTCAGCGGGGCCCGGCCGGGCAACTGCTCAACCGCCCAACGCTCTGGCTGCGCCATCCGGGTGAAGAGAGAGATGCCGTCTCGCCTCGGATCGTACTTCCTGCGTAACTGGTGGACGACGGGCAAGGGGCGTTTCAAGGTTTCGCCGGCACAGGGGCGGGGGCGGGCACATGCCGATCAATCCGGACCAAGGGTCAACCGGTGGTGGAGCCACGGTGACTTTCACCGGTACCGGCCTCGCAGATGCCACCGTGGTGCACTTCGGGAACAAGTCGGCCGCCATCACGGCCAATACACCCACATCCGTGTCGGTGGTCGCCCCCTCGGGGGCCGGAGTGGTCGACGCCACGGTGAGCACACCAGGGGGCACCAGCAACCCGGAGCCCTTCTACTATGTCCCCCCGCCCGTCATCGTTGCCGTCGTGCCGTCGTCCGGGCCCGTCGCCGGCGGCGGGACGGTCACCGTCACCGGGCGCGGCCTCGCCACCACCACCTCGGTGGCGTTCGGTGCAACAGAGGTGACGCCGACGGTGGTGTCCGACAGTGAACTGACCGTAGTGAGCCCGGCTCATGCGACCGGTTCCGTGTCTTTGGTCGTCACGGCCCTGGGCGGTACCGCCACCGCCTCCGACACCTTCGACTTCGTGGACGCGCCGACCGCCACCGGATTCAGCCCGCTGACGGGTCTCCCCGCGGGCGGCACACTGGTCGGCATCACGGGCACTCTGCTGTTGACGACCACCGGCGTGACCTTCGGGGGTGTCCCCGCCACGTCGCCGTGCTGTCCGACACCGAGGTCGCGGCCATCGCTCCCGCCCATTCCCTGGGCGCGGTCACCGTCACGGTCACCACTACGGGCGGCTCCGCCACCGCGCCCGGGGTGTTTCTCTATCTGATCGGTTGACGGGGGTACGCAGGGCATGCCGTGGGCGTCCACCGTCGTGGCGCAGGATACCCACCCGCCCCCTGGCGCCGGGCGTGCAACGCCCCTGACCTGGTTTCGCCCCAGGTCAGGGCCTTTCGTGGCTCCTGTGAGAGGAGCGGACATTCCGTGGGGTGGCGCACCGGCGGGCTCCGTGCAAGCGAGCGGCCGACCTGTCGCCTCGCGGCGCGGAACCTGCGCCGCGGTCGTCGAAGAACGGTCCCGGATGCGCGCCCACTTGCCATCGGAGGGTATGTGTGCCCGCGCGCCTCAGGAGGGAATATGTCCTGCTGAATTGGAACAATTCGACAACCCACCGGGGGCAGCGCAACATGTGGTTGTGGGAGGTGCACAGATGATTGCGAACCTCGAACATCGGGGGCACGGCCAGTCGGCTTACGCCGCACCGGACGTCTCCCTCCGCGATCACCAGCCATGAGCTCAGATGACCTGATCTTTTCCTGGCCACCCGCGAGCAGCCGGCCGACCGTGCACATCGCCCTTCTCGGCGGTTTCGACCTTGTGGTGAACGACGTCCCGGTGACGGTGCCCGTCGGCTCGAAGCGGCTGCTGGCGTTCATTGCGCTCAACGGCCGTGCCGCTGCCCCTCGCTCCCTGGTTGCGGGGAGCCTGTGGCCCGAGGCATGCGAACAGAGCGCGTATGCGAACCTGCGGTCGGCACTGTCGCGCCTGCGTGGCATCGGCAGGAAGGCCCTGGAGGTCTGCCCCACCGAGGTGCGCCTGGCGCGAAAGGTCACCGTTGACCTGCACCACGCCCGGTCGCTGGCCCAGCGCATACTCGACCCCGGTGTCCCGGCCGAGGACCTCAATATCAACGCGGCCACCGTCGACCAGCTCACCGACGACCTGCTGCCCGGCTGGTACGACGAGTGGGCCCTGCGGGAGGCCGAGCAATGGCAACAGCTCCGGCTCCACGCCCTGGAGGCGCTGGCGGGGGCATTCATCGACACCAAGCAGTTCGCCGGGGCGGTGGCGGCCGCCCACGCGGCCGTACAGGCGAACCCGCTGCGGGAGAGCAGCCAGGCTTCGCTGATCCGCGCCCACCTGGCGGAAGGCAATCCGTCCGAGGCGTTGGACGAATTCGAACGCTATACGCACCGCCTTCGCGACGAGCTCGGGCTTCGTCCCACGGCGCGGCTGTGCCACCTGGTGGACGGACTGCAGCGGCCGGGTGCCGGCTGGTGACTCCGGCCGGTCACTCCGGCCCGTGACGTCGGCCGGCGACGTCGGCCGGCGACTCCGGTCGGCAACTCCGGCTGGTGACTCCGGCTGGTGACTCTCCGTGGTCGCAGGGGTTATGGGTTCCTGAGGGGCCCCGAGGCGGGGCCCTCCGGGTTTCCCCGGTGCGGCCGGTCTGCGTGACGTGAAGTGGCTCCGTCGCGGTGTGCGGGCGGTCCCGGCGCCTCGTCGTACGCGGTTGCCGCGCAGGGGACCCATCAACCATTCGGCTCAATAGAGTATTTGTGCGGCAATGCGCGCATTTATTCTCATTTAGACGCGGTGATCCGATGAAAGTCCAGGTGATCCGCCAGTGAATCCGCCGCATGTCCGGGACCTGCGATCGAGGGAGCATTGTGGAGCCACGCGAGACAGCCTCGGTCGAGACCGGCTCGGAAAGCGCCGACGGAGGTCCTGCGCCGAGTGCGTCAACCGCCCCCCGTGCGCTGCCGCCCGCGCCCAACGGGTCCTGGTCGCTGCTGTCGCGGATCGCGATCGCGGGAACCATCGCGGTGTTGGCGATCGTTGTCACCCTCCACGTGGTCCTGCTGTTCCTGTTCGTCGCCCCGCCGAACGCCCTCAGCAGGAAGTACGCCGGGCTGGTCAATGGCTGGGTCTATCCGGAGTTCGACCAGAACTGGCAGCTCTTCGCCCCGAACCCGCTCCAGCAGAACATCGCCGTGAACGCGCGCGCCGAGGTCAAGTTCGCCGACGGCTCCCGGCGTTTGACGAACTGGGTGGGCCTGACCGCCCAGGACATCAAAGCGATCAGGGGCAATCCCGCACCCAGCCACGCGCACCAGAACCTGCTTCGCCAGGCCTGGGACTTCTACAACAGGACGCACGACGTCAAGGGGCGGCCGGTCGGCCTGCGGGGTGAGCTCTCCGAGGCCTATGTGCGCCGGATCGCGGCACACCGGATCGGGCCCCGGGTCGACGGCGGCCAGGTGGTCAAGGTGCAGATCTACGCGGCGAACACCCCGATCATCCCGCCGAAGTGGAGTACTGAGCGCGTGAACACCCAGACGACCTACCAGGTGCTTCCGTGGTGGCCGGTCTCCAAGAAGGAGTTCCAGTGAGCGTCGAGAAGGACACCGCCCGGGCACCTTCCCCCTTCAAGGACTTGGGCACAAAGCTCGACAGGGCCATCGCCAGAGGCCTGAACAAGATCACGGGGCTGACGCTGGCACCCTACCAGGCCGCGGTCGTCCGGATCGGCTTCGCGCTGACCTTCGGGCTCTATCTCATCCGCGAGTGGCCGCACCGCCAGGAGCTCTACGGCACCACCAGCCCGTGGGGATTGGACCTGGCCCATCGCCTCGTCGACTCGAACCACGCGTTCACGGTGCTGTTGTGGTCGAGCGACAGGCTGTGGTTCGAGCTGGTCTACCACGGGACGATCGTGGCGTGCCTGTTGCTGCTCGTCGGGTGGCACACCCGCACGACCTCGTTGCTGTTCATGATCGGAGTGTTGTCGCTTCTGAACCGCAACGTCCTGCTGGGCGACGGTGGTGACACCCTCATCCACCTGATCGCGAGTTATCTGGTGCTGACCCGCTGCGGGCAGGTGTGGTCGCTGGACGCCCGACGGCGGGCGCGCGCCGCGGCGTTGGGCGAGGAGGATCGGAATCCGGTGGGCGTGGCCCTGTGGGTGCTCTGCGGCCTGGGCCTCGCCCTCGCGCAGATCACGGGCTTCGCGCAGCTCCCGTGGGGGTGGATTCTGATCTTCTGGGGGCTGTGGCTGATCCAGGCCCTGTGGTACTGGGCAGGGCGGAGCCGCTTCTCCGAGGTGCGTGGGGTGTTGGATGTCACCGCCAACCTCGTCCACAACTCGGCGATGCTGGTGATCGCCGCCCAGGTGTGTCTGCTCTACGCCACGGCCGGCTGGTACAAGATCCAGGGGCCGCGCTGGCAGGACGGAACAGCCCTGCACTATCCGCTGCATCTGAACTACTTCAGCCCGTGGACTCCGCTGTCCCAGGCTCTCGACAGCGGCTCCGTGATCGTCACGCTGATCACCTACGGCACCGTCATCGCGCAGGTCGCCTTCCCCTTCACCCTTCTCAACCGCCGGGTGAAGAACGTGCTGCTGGCGATCCTGATGACCGAACACGCGACGATCGCGGTGATCTGCGGCTTGCCGTTCTTCTCGCTGGCGATGGTCGTGGCGGACATGGTCTTCCTCCCGACCAACTTCCTGCTGTGGATCGGGTCGAGGGTGTCGTCCACGCGGAAGCGCATTACCCGCCCACTTCGCCGTGACAAGGAACCACAGGTAACCGGGGCGAAGGCCCGAGTGTGAAGCGAAGGCCCGCTGGGAAGCGAAGGCCCGCTGGGAAACGAAGGCCCGCTGGGAAGCGAAGGCCGGCGTGTGCGCCCGTGACCAAACCTGTGGCCAACTGACGCACTGTCCGAGGTGAGGCGCACCGTTCCCCGCAGGACACGGCGAACGAACGCCCCCCGACGGAATCGGCCCGTGGTGGGGACGAACCGCCGGAGAGACCTCAGGGTTCAGATCACCTCTCGGCTGCGCACGCAGCGCAGCAGGGAGACCGCGAGATCGCGTTCGCCTCTCAGCAGAAGCCGAGAGCTCTGCGCTGCGTGTCGCTCGCCCCAGCCGGTAGTGGCGCCGGTGGTGGCGCCACTCGTACGGCTGTTGCCTCAGCCGATGGTGGCACCGGTGGTCGTGGCGCCGGTGGTGCCGCCGAGCACGCCGCCGATGGTGGCGCCGGTGGTGGTGGCGCCGGTCGTTCCGCCGGTTCCGCCGCCGATGGTGGCGCCGGTGGTGGTGGCACCGGTGGTGCCGCCGGTTCCGCCGCCGATGGTGGCGCCGGTGGTGGTGGCACCCGTGGTGCCGCCGGTTCCGCCGCCGATGGTGGCGCCGGTGGTGGTGGCGCCGGTGGTCCCGCCGGTTCCGCCGCCGATGGTGGCGCCGGTGGTGGTGGCGCCGGTCGTTCCGCCGGTTCCGCCGCCGATGGTGGCGCCGGTGGTGGTGGCACCCGTGGTGCTGGTGGCACCGGTTGTGGTGGTGGTCGCGCCGGTAGTGGTGGCGCCGGTGGTGCTGCTGGCACCGGTTGTGGTGGTGGTCGCGCCAGTTGTGGTGGCGCCGGTGGTCACTCCTCCGGTGCGTCCGCCGATGGTGGCTCCTGTGGTGGTGGCGCCCGTGGTTCCACCGCCGCCGAACCTGCAGCCCCTCGGGAACACGAAGAACTTGCCGGTCTTCTTGTTGAGCACCAATCGGCACCGCACATCCGGTGCCGACTTCGACGTTGTTGCCTTCGTGGGTGTCGCTTCAGCGCCCACAGCGCTCATGGCGCCCATTGTGCCGGTGAGCGCCGCTGCCAGGAGCGAGGCGCCGATCACGTGCGGAAGCCGCTTCCGGAGATTCGTCATGATGCTTCCCCTTGTCTTTAGGAGCTGGCATACCTGTTGCAGGGTGAAAGGTCGGCCATGACCGCGGCGTGGAACTGACGTGACTCCCGCGTGACGCCGCCGGGGCGAGGCGCGTGAATCCGGGCTTCCCGGCCGGCGGAGCCGTCTCGGGCGCGCTGCACGATCCGGCTCCCGGCTCGCCGCTCGGCCGTGGCGTGGCCGCGGGGCGCCCGGTGCCGTGGGCGACGGTGGCCGTCGGGCTGCGGCAATCGGACGCTGCCGCTGTGCCGCGGCATCCGGCAACCGTGGTGGCGCACCGTGCCGGCTGGGTCGCCGTGGGTGTCCTCGCCGGGGTGGGGACGCCGGCGGCACGCAGCAGGCCAGTTCGTCGGTGACCTCGGCGGCGCTGCGGTGCAGCTCGACCGCTTCGCTCCAGCCGGTGCCGGCGCGGTCGTAGAGCACGCTGGTGGTCAGGTCGGCAGCCCGGTTGATCAGCCCGATTCTGGTCCCTGCCGAGGGGCCGTCCCAGCGTTCACCTGGCAAGCAGGCGGAGCGGCTGCGCGGGGACGTCGACGCGCTGCACGCCAGGCTCGACGCCGCGCTCGCCGTGCCTGTGCGTCGATCGTCATGGGGTGAACCCTGCTGCCGCGGCGGCCGCTGTCGCCGTTGCCGTCGCAGGGTCCCAGCCCAGGTGCGGCACGGCCGCCAGGAGGGCCCGGGTGTACGGGGCCGCCGGCTCGGCGAGTACCTGCTCGGTGGGTCCCTGCTCCACGGTCCGGCCGTGCCGCATCACCAGCGTCTCGTCGGTGAGGTGCCGGACCACGGCGAGATCGTGGCTGACGAACACCAGCGCCACCCCCGTCTCCCGGCGGATCCCGGCCAGCAGGTGCAGGATCTGTGCCTGGATGGAGACGTCCAGCGCGGCGACGGCCTCGTCGAGGACGAGCACCTTGGGGCCGACGGCGAGAGCGCGGGCGATGGCGAGGCGCTGCCGCTGCCCGCCGGACAGTCCGTGCGGCCGGGCACCGGCCTCCCGTGCCCCCAGCCCCACCAGGTCGAGCAGTTCCGTCGCCCGCTGGTCGGCCTGCCGCGGTACCGCGCCGTGCAGCCGTAGCGCGGTGTGCAGGCACTGGCGTGAGGTAAGCCGGGGATCGAGCGAGACGTAGGGATCCTGGAAGACCATCTGGATGTCCCGGGCCCTGGCCAGCCGCGCTGCCCGGCCCCGTGGTGTACGGGGTGTGCGGGCGTGACCATCGACGGTCACGGTGCCGGCGTCGGGCCGTACCAGCCCGACGAGCATCCGGGCCACGGTCGTCTTGCCGGACCCGGACTCTCCCACGATCCCGGTCGAGCCGCCGCGCGACACCGTGAAGGAGATCCCGTCGGCGGCCCGGTGCCGGCCGCCGCCCGGCAAGGGGTACGTCTTGGCCAGTCCCTCGGCCACCAGAACAGGCGCGCTGCTGTGCGCGTGCGGGTGCGCCGGGTCGTGGAGCGGGTGTGCGCCGGTCATGGCTGCCTCTTCTCGTGCGAGGGGGAGGGCGGGGCCGGGATCGGGGGCGGCGAGGCGGACGGTCCCGGGGCGTCCGGCAGTTTGCGGCAGGAGGCGGAGCCAGCGCCGGGGAGCGCGGCCGGGGTCGGTGTCCAGGCCGCGCAGCCGTCGTCGGCGTGTGCGCAGCGCGCGTGGAAGGGGCAGCCGGGGAAGGTGTCGGCGAGGGACGGCGGGCGGCCCGGGATGGGGTGCAGCACGCGCGGCGCCTCGGCCAGGTCGGGTGAACAGGCGAGCAGCCCGCGGGTGTAGGGGTGGCGGGGCGTGTGGAACAGGGCGGCGGCCGGCTGTTCCTCGACGACCCGGCCCGCGTACATGACGTACACCCGCTCGCAGTAGGCGGCGGCCAGTTGCAGATCGTGGGTGATGAAGAGCACGCCCATGCCGTGCTCGTCGCGCAGGGTGCGCAGCAGGGCGAGGATCTCGGCCTGGGTGGTGACGTCCAGCGCGCTGGTGGCCTCGTCGGCGAGCAGCAGCCGGGGGGCGGTGGCGAGCGCGCCGGCGATAACGACGCGTTGCAGCATGCCGCCGGAGAGTTCGTGCGGCCGCTGCCGGATGCGGTGCTCCGGGTCGGACAGGCCCACGGTGTCCAGGAGTTGGAGGGCGCGGGCGCGCATGGCGGGGCGGTCGAGGCCGCTGCGGGCGAGCCGTTCGGTGAGGAAGTCGCCGATCCTGCGGACCGGGTTGAGAGCCGAGCGAGGGTCCTGGTGGACCATGGCGACGGAGCCGGAGCGGTGTGCGCGCAGTGCCGCCCCGCTCAGGGACAGCACGTCGGTGCCGGACACCCGGACGGTGCCCTCGGTGCGGGCGTCCCGGGGCAGCAGTCGCAGCGCGGCCTTGGCGGTGGTGGACTTGCCCGATCCGGACTCGCCGACCAGGCCGACGATTTCGCCGGGGCCGACACACAGGGAGACCTCCGCGAGGACGGGGCGGGCGGCGCCGGGGAGCCGGAGGGTCAGCCGGTCGATGTCCAGCAGCGGAGGAGCGTCCGGCGGGGGAGCGGACGGGGCGGGGGCAGGGTGAGCGGTCGGGTTCGGCATGGCGGCTATCCCTTGGCGGAGAGGCGGTCGGCGGCCCGGACACCGGCGACGTTGAAGGCCACCACGACGGCGGCCACGGCACAGCCCGGCACCATGGCCGGCAGCAGCGCCCCCTGGACGATCGCGGCCTGGCCCTCCTGCACCATCAGCCCCCAGTCGGAGCTGGGCGGCTGGGTTCCGAAGCCCAGATAGCTGAGGGTGGCCAGGCTCATCAGGGCCTCGCCGAAGAGGACGACGAGGTAGCCGGCGAGTGACCGGCCGAGGTTGGGGACGAGGTGGCGGGCGCAGAGCCGGGCGCCGCCCATGCCCTGGACGAGGTACGCATCGACATAGGGCTTGGCGCGTTCGGCGAGGGCGATGCTGCGGGTGTATTTGGCGATGGTGGGGGCGAAGGCCAGCCCCAGGGCGATCACCGAGGTGGTGATGCCGGAGCCGAAGACCGCGATGATCAGCACCACGAACAGCAGGCCGGGGAAGGCGTACATGACGTCGGTGACCCGGCTGACCAGGGTGTCGACCCAGCCACCGTGCCAGGCGGCGACGGTGCCCAGGGTGACGCCGAGCACGGCGGCCAGCGCGAGCAGCAGCAGCGGCGCGATCAGGCTCGTCCTGGCCCCGTACAGGACCCGGCTGAGCAGGTCCTGGCCGGAGGCGTCGGTGCCCAGCAGATGAGCCCGGCCGGTGCCTTCGAGGGAGGACGACAGGTCGATGGCATCCGGCGCGTAGGGGGCGAGCAGCGGCGCGCAGAGCGCGGCGAGCACCACCAGGGCGAGGAAAGCGGCGGCCACCGCCGGGGCGATCGGGCGCCTGGTACGCGGGCGGGGGCCGGCGGTCACCGTCGGGACGGGGCCCGCCGCCGTGTCGAGGGAGGTCATACGGTGCTCCTTGCGGCCTTGACCCGCGGGTCGAGCAGGGGGTGCACGAGGTCGACGAGGGTGGTGGCGAGGATGTAGCCGGTGACCATCAGCAGCAGGACGGCCTGGGCGACGGGGAAGTCATGGGTGTTGATGGCCCCGACGAGCAGCGAGCCGATGCCGCTGATCCCGAAGGCGGTCTCGATGACGACGGTGCCGGCCAGCATTCCGGCGGTGACCAGACCGCACATGGTGACGATCGGCCCGAGGGCGTTGCGCAGCACATGCCGCACCACGATCTCGCGCTCGGGTACGCCACAGGCCCGGGCGACTTCCACATGGTCGGCGGCCGCGGCATCCAGCATGGCCTGCCGGGTGACCCGACTGATGATCGCCAGCGCGCCCAGGGCCATGGACAGGGCGGGCAGGGTGAGGTGGTGGACCGTCCCGGCGAAGCCCGTTCCGCCGCCGGTCACCGGGAACCAGCCGAGCCGCACTCCGAAGAGCGCGATGAGCGCGAGGGCGGCGACGAAGGAGGGGACGGAGCCGGCGAGGGTGGTGGCGCCGACGACGGCGGAGTCCACCCAGCCGCGGCGGACCGCCGCCAGCACCCCGGCGCCGACGCCCAGCAGGACGAACAGCACCGTCGCGTAGCCGACGAGTTCGAGGGTGGTGGGCAGCCGGGCGGCCAGCAGATCGGCCACCTGGTCTCCGTAGCGGAAGGATTTCCCCAGGTCGGTGTGCACGCAGTCCCACAGCCAGCGGCCGTACTGGACGACCAGCGGTTCGTCGAGGTGGTACTGCGCGCGGACGGAGGCGATCTTCTCGGGGGTGAGCTTGTCGCGGCCGCCGGCGAGGAAGACCGCCGGGTCGCCGGGGGCGGCGTAGACGGACGCGAAGATGGCGAAGGAGGCGGCGAACAGCGTCGCGAGGAGGCCGGCGATGCGCCGCACGAGTCTGCGGACCACGGCGGTTCAGTCCTTTTCTCGGGGCTGGTGGGTGGGGGCGGACCCGGGCGCGGTACCCAGTTCGGCGGCCCAGGGGTAATAGAGGTGGGCCTGTGAGGCGGGCGGTCCGGTGAGACCGTCCTTGAGGACGAGGACGGAGGGCACCTGTGCCACGGGGATCCAGACCGCAGCGTCGGCGAACTCCTTCTGCGCCCGTATGGCGAGCCGGGCGCGCGCGCCGTCATCCAGGGTGCGCAGCGCCTGGTGGACCGTGCTGTCGTAGGCACGGCTCTTGAACCCGACCCAGTTGTTGGGGCTGTCCGACAGACCGTTGTCGTAGAAGCCCATCGGGTCGCTCTTGGAGATGTACCAGTCGCCGACCAGCACGTCGATCTCCGAGCGGGCCTGCGGGGAGCTGTAGAACTCCTCGAACTGGGCGGTCGGCACGGTCTTGATCTGCCCGGCGAGCCCGATGCGCTGCAGCGCGGCCCGTACCGCGTTGGCGATGACGGTGCGGCCCTGGCTCGCGTCCGTACCGATGACGATCGGCAGGGCCGGTGCCCCTGCCGCCTTCACCAGCCGCCTGGCCCGGGCGAGAGCGGCGGCGTCCGGCCGCGCGGGGGCGGACGCGTCCAGCGTGCGCTGCGCAGCGGAGAATGCGGGTTTCGCATAGCCCCAGGCGCCGGATCCGACGGGGGTGGCCCAGGGCTGGACGAGCCCGCCGTAGCCGGAGTCGGCGATGCCGGCGCGGTCCAGGGCAAGAGACAGGGCGCGGCGGATCGCGGGGTTCTTGAGGCCACCGCGCTCGGTGGGGATGAGGGCGAGGGAGGCGGTGCTGGGACCGTAGTGCTCGGTGAGCCCCTTGCGGCCGGCCAGGGCGGCGGCGGTGTTGGGGGATTCGGCGTAGCCGCCGTCGGCGGCGCCGGTGGTCAGGGCATTGACGAAGGCGCTGTCGGAGGCCCAGCGGAAGACGACCTGCCGGGTCAGCGGTTTGCGGCCCCAATAGCCGTCGTAGCGGCGGATGGTGAGCGAGTCACCCGACTTCCAGCTCGTGAGCTCGTACGGGCCCGAGCAGGCGTCACCGCGCCCCGGTGTACCGAACTCCGCTCCCGCCGCCTGCACCTGGCGGCGGTGGTACACCAGCCCGGCATCGCCCGCGAGCGCCTTGGTGAACAGGGCGTCGGGCTGTTTGAAGGTAATGGTGATCTCGTGCGGGCCCGTGGTGGCCATCTTCTCGACGTTGCCGAACTCGTCGGCCTGCTCCATGTCCGGGTCGGCGTGGCGTTTGAGGCTCCACAGCACGTCGTCGGCGGTCATCTTCGCGCCGTCGTGGAAGGTGACGTCGTCGCGCAGGCTCAGCACCAGGGTGGTGGGGTCGGGGCGGGTGACCTTGCGGGCGAGGAAGGGGCGGACGGACATATCGGGTTGAAGCTGGTACAGCCGCTCGCAGACGTTGGTCAGGACGGCCCGGCCGGCGCTGGTGCCCTGGGTGTCCAGGTCGAGGGAGTCCGGTTCGTCCTCCAGCAGCCAGTTGACGGTGTCGAGCCGTCCGGTGGCCTTGGCGGTGGTGGGGGTGAGCCGGAGATCGGCGGCGTTCAGCGTCTTGCCGCCGCCGAGGGCGTGGGTGGCGCCGCTGCATCCCGCCGCGCTCAGGGCGAGGGCGACGACGGCCGCGGCCAGCAGTGGAGCGGTCGGTCGGGAGCCGCGCTTCATCGGTGTGCCCCCGGTCCGTCGTAGAGGTTCCACGGCACCCGCTGGTACTCGTTCTCGCAGGGGGTACCCGCAGTGGCGTGGTACTCGCCGCTGGTCAGATCCACGCACGAGGAGACCAGTGTCGTCCAGTGCCGGAGCGTGGGCTTCCGGGGATCGGGGTGGGTGCACAGCGACTCGGGGTGGCCGAGGTGGTCCGACATCGCCTGCCGGATGATCTTGCGTGATGCGTCGGGTCCGGTGGACGTACGCAGGGCCCGCAGCCCGGCCTCGGCGCGCGGGACCCGTATGAGGGAGTCGGACGACATCGGGCGGTATCCGGCGCTGAGCGCGGCCGGGACACCGGCCTGGTAGTGATTGCCGTGCACCAGCAGCCCGTCGGTGGGGTACATCCAGCCGTGTCCCGCCGGGGTGGTCTCCAGGTCGACGGCGAACCCCTCGCGGCAGGTCAGCAGCGCGTTGCTGGCGATGTGCGCGCGGGTGCGGCACAGCACTTCGATGGCGTCGGTGATGCTCTCCTGGTCCAGGACGCTGCGCCGTACGACGGTCTGCGGCAGCCCGATCGCGTCGTCGAACCGCCCGCCGAGGCCGTTGGCGTTGAGCGCGATACCGGCCGAGTTGGCGCCCTGGCGGCCGATCTGCCCGGCCTCGACCTGCATGATCAGGGTCGGTCCGGGCGGCTGGACGATCCGGATCAGTACGACGGTGTCGGCGACGCCGGCCCGCCAGTCCCAGTTCTGCCCGGCGTAGACATGGCCGTCGCCGCTGGCCTCCCCGTAGGCGGCGTACGAGGTGCAGCCCTCGGCGGGTTCCTCGCCGTCCGCCGGCGCCGCGTCGCTGATCTCGGCGAAGGACCTGTCGTAGAGCACCTCGCCCCGGGCGTTGAGGGCGAGGATGTCGAGCAGGCCGACGCCCGCGCCGTCGGCGATCCCCTGCATCTCTTCGACCAGGTGGGGTGCAAAGTCGCGGACCGGTGTCAGCCAGCGGGCGGCGCGGGCGGTGACCTGTTGCCAGGTCAGCCCGCTGGCGGCGCCGAAGGCGGCTTCGTAGTACGCGGTGGCGGCGTGGATGCGGTCGCGCACCGCCTCGCCGTATTGGCGGCCTCGCTCGACCGGCGGACCGGTGATCTCGATGACCGGAAGGGTGCGCTGTGCCATGTCTCTCCCTGCGCAGGACCCGGTGCCTCGACGTCGTGTTGCTGTAACGTCGATTTCAGCAAGTGGGTCTCTTGGAATGCGTTGTCCAGGAGAGTAATGCCGGTCTCATGAAAGTCAAGGGTTGTAATGGGGATTCCAGAAGGCTCTGTGGGTTCCGCGGGTGAGGGCACCGGCATGACGCGGTTGCGAGCCGCCGTCCGTGATGCCTGGGACGAGCTCTCCACCTCCGAGCGCGCCGTCGCCCAGCACCTCATCGGTGCCGAGCCCGAGCAACTGCTCTTCGCCAGCGCCCAGGAGCTGGGGAGCGCCAGCGGCACCAGCAACGCCACCGTCGTACGCGCCCTCCAGCGCATCGGCTACGCCGGCCTGCCCGCCCTCAAGCGCGACCTGACCACCGATTTCACCACCGCAGTCGCCCCCGAGGTCCGTCTTCGGCAGCGCATCGCCCACGTCGGCAAGGACCTGTCGGGCATCTGGGACGACGTCTTCGACGAGGCGGCGGACCGGATCGGACACGCCCGGCGGCTGACCGACGCCGCGTCCTTCCAGCGCGCGGTGGCCGCACTCGCCCAGGCCCAAGAGGTCTTCTGCTATGGCGTCGCGGCTTCCGAAATCGCCGCCCGGCACCTCGCCCTGATGCTCGCCCGGACCGGCCGCCGGGCCCGCTTCCTGGGCGCGACCGGATTCGCGTTCGCCGATGCGCTGCTGCCACTGGGGCGCGGCGACGCGGTGGTGGTCTTCCAGCCGGCGCGCCCGCTGACGGAGTTCACCGTCCTGGTGGAGCGGGCCCGCGCGGTCGGCGCCAAGGTCGTCTTCGTCACCGACGAACTCGGCGACACCTTCGAGGACCGCGTCGAGGCCGTACTGACCGCGCCGCACACCCCCACCGGCATCACCGCCGAGTCGTTGCCCGGCCTGGTCATCGCCGACGCCCTGCTGCTCGCCCTGACCACGCTGGACGAGACCCGCGCCGTGGAGACCTCACACCAACTGACCGCACTGCGCGAACAGTTGCTGCCGCCGGCGGTGAGAGCCCGCGCCCGGAGGGAGGCTCCTTAGCCGGATCCGGCTGTTCCCGCCTGTTTCCCGCTGTTCCCGGCCGTCCCCGGCCGTCCGCTGCGCATGCGCTTGCGCGGAGCTTGAGGTACGCCCGCACGCGTCGCCTGACAAGAGCCGGTGGGCCACTACACGTATCATGATCACAGAATCGAGGCTCCGGCGCGATTCGCAGTGCTTGGCCGACACTGACACCTGCCATGACACCGCACCGAACGGGCCCCACCGCATCATCTCCACGGCTGTGCCGGCGGGGTTGAACCCCGCGAGAGCGGGGGGAGAGGCATCGGCCCCCGACGTCATGGCAGGCCTCCACCGCACCACGCCACACCGCACCCCCTCCAAAAGTTCGTCGACGGCGGCCCTGACCGTGCGACCCTTACCACCCGACCGCCGCTTGCGGCGTAGAACACCAAGGAATCTCATGGCCCCCACGACACCGCAGCCGCACCACAAGCTCGCTGCCCCTCTTCCTCGCCCCGCGAAGCCCGATTACCGCAACGTCTTCATCGAACCGGTCTACGGGAACACCTTCCTCGAAGACGACCTGGAGGACGACCTCGACGCCCCCGCCACTTCCCGCGCCGGATACTGACGGCGAAATGCTGACGGCGAAAGCCCAGTAGGTACCGTCCAGTTGCCGGCCCATAGTGCTGATCAGGCCGTATGCGTCGGTGATCCCGAAGCGGGGCGGTGCGAGCTGTCTCTCTGATGGCCGGTTGCCGGGACGCTCGCCCCACCGTCGAGGTGAACTGTGCTCATACGGGATGGCCGATCGGCCTGACGATCACCCTGTTGATGTGGGCACCACTCGGCCGGCCAATGGTCCAGACGATCGTCTTCCCCAATTGCTCCGCCGGCAGAAGGCCGCGGTCGGGCAGACCGCCGGGTGCACTGTCGAAGAAGCTCGTCTCCGTCGCGCCCGGCGAGACGAGGGTGACGCCGATGCCGTCCCAGCGGGCGGGATCGCGCGCGCCTCGTCTCCACATCGGCACCGACCCCCTGAGGCCGCAACTGCTCCGGTGCGGCCGGCCTGTGCCCTTGCCCGGCGGCCGCTAGAGGTCGAGGACGACTTCCGTGGCCGGTGTGCTGCAGCAGACGAGGACGGTGCCGGCTTCGGGGAGTTCGAGGGGTGGGGTGGTGTACGTGATGTCGCCTGTCACGAGGTGGGTGATGCAGGTGTGGCAGACGCCGGTGCGACAGGACCAGCGGGTGGGGACGTCGCAGGCTTCGGCGAGGTCGAGGAGTGATGCGTGAGCGGGCGACCAGGGGGTGGTGATGCCGCTGCGGGCGAAGGTGACCAGGGGGCCGGAGCCCGGTGGGCCGGTTGGTTGGTGCGGCCGGATCGCGGCCGTGGGCGTGACGCCGGGGTTGATGGCGGGGAGGGCGCTGAACTGTTCCGTATGGATCCGCTCGGGGCGCAGGCCGTACTCGCGCAGGTAGCCGCCGAGGTCGTCCATGAAGGCCGGCGGTCCGCAGAGATAGGCGTCGGCATCGGTGG
This sequence comes from Streptomyces sp. NPDC048516, assembly GCF_043199875.1. Classification (NCBI taxonomy): domain Bacteria; kingdom Bacillati; phylum Actinomycetota; class Actinomycetes; order Kitasatosporales; family Streptomycetaceae; genus Streptomyces; species Streptomyces sp. NPDC048516. The sequence continues at coordinate 168,898 of NZ_JBICWS010000001.1, forward strand.
GAATGCCCATGGCCGCGAGTGCGGGGGCGGTCGGACGTCCCCGGGTGATGTGGGGCCCGGCGGGATGCGGGGTGGCCCCGGCGGTGTAGTAGATGTGCTCGTGGGCGTGGGGGAGTTGTGCCAGGAGCGCGTGGGTCTCGTCCGCGAAAACGTGGTGGGCGTGGTCGTGGGCGGTGTGGATCCACCAGACGGGGCGTGGGTCCCGGGTGGCGGCGAGCCGGTGGAGCATGGCGAGCACGGGAGTGGCACCGATCCCCGCGGAGACGAGGATGACCGGGCGGGTGCCTTCTTCGAGCACGAACGTTCCCCGGGGGCTTGCGATGTCCACGAGATCCCCGGGGCGGAGCGTGCCATGGAGGTAGCCGCTGACCTGTCCGTGGGGCTCGTGCTTGACGCTGATGCGGTAGGTGTCGGCTGTGGGCGCGGCGGACAGGGAGTAGCTGCGCACCGTGGGGGCGGCCTCCCCGACGGCGAGGCGGAGGGAGAGGTACTGGCCGGGGCGGGCCTCGGGGAGGGGGGTGTGGTCGGTGCTGCCGAGGTAGATCGACGAGACGGCGGAGGTTTCGGGGACGATGCGGGCGACGCGCATGGTCTTGAAACCCGGCCATCCCGGCTCTTCCCTGGGCTGCCCGGTGCCGGTGCGTTCGCCCGGCCATCCCGGTTCCTGCGCGGGCTGCCGAGCGGCCGCGAGGTCGCGGAAGGACTGCTGCCATCCGGGGCTGAGGGCGGGGATGTTCAGCGCTTTGCGCAGTTGTACGGGGTCGCGGTCGGGGAGGTAGAGCAACGCGTCGGCGTCGGCGACGCTGAGCTGTTCGGGACCCTTACGGGTCAGGGTGATCTCGTCACCGGCCTGGACGCGCCCCTCGGTGAGCACGCGCAGGTAGAAGCCGGGGCGGCGATGGGCGACCAGGAGGGAGGCCATGGTGGGTTCTCCCAGGCGCATGCCGACCCGGTAGCAGGTGACGCGCGGCTGGGTGACCTCGAATGCGGCTTCGCCGATGCGGTACCGGTCGCCGATGCATACGTCGTCGTCGGGCAGACCGTCGACGGTGAAGTTCTCGCCGAAGATCCCGAAGGTCAGGTCGTCGCGGCCGAGTTGTTTTTGCCAGTACCGGTAGGACTGCAGCTGGTAGACGAGGACGGCACGGATCTCGCCGCCGTGCCCGGCCAGGTCTCCTTGACCGTCTCCGTCGATGTTCAGCCGCCGCACCATACGGGGGCCGTGCACGGGAGACTTCCAGGCGCCGGTGTGGACGGTCCTTCCCTGCCAGGAGACGTCCTCGGGCATTCCTACATTGACGGACAGCAGCGTCGCCATTGCGGATCCTTCTGCGGGGTGGCCGGCCGGGTCAGCCTCATGGCACTTTGCTCAGTAGCTCAGTAGCTCAGTAGCTCAGTAGCTCGGTGCTTTGCGCTTTGTGCGCTCGGGCCGATGCTCATTCTTGTGCAGGGGCCGCCGTGATCCCGTCATCACGAATCGTTCGGGACTGTCGGTGCCGGTGCACAGGCTGACCCTCGCGCCCCCTCCCGCCGTCCCGCGCCCCTGCTTCACCGGCGCCTCCGACCGCACCGCACCGCATCCTTCCGCCTCACTCTATCTAACCAGTAAAAGTAACTTGACAGGTTAGGTGGAAGGTGGGTGACTGGATATATAACTGCTGAATCTCGATAGAAAGGTTAGGGATATGGTCTCCGCAGTTCACCACCGCACCGTCACCGTCAACGGGCTGGAGGTCTTCTACCGGGAGGCCGGCGACCCCGAGGCACCCGCCGTGGTTCTCCTCCACGGCTTTCCGACCAGCTCGCACATGTTCCGCCACCTGATCCCGGCGCTCGCCGACCGCTATCACGTCATCGCCCCCGATCACATCGGGTTCGGCCAGTCCGCGATGCCGGCCCTGCCGGACTTCCCCTACACCTTCGAGGCCCTCACCGATGTCACCTCCGGCCTGCTCCGGCACCTGGGCATCGAGCGGTTCGCCATGTACGTACAGGACTACGGGGCTCCCATCGGCTGGCGGCTCGCGCTCCAGGCCCCCGACCGTGTCACCGCGATCATCACCCAGAACGGCAACGCCTACGAAGAGGGCTTCGTCAAGCCCTTCTGGGACGGTGTCTTCGCCTATGCGCAGGCGCCCGGACCGGACACCGAAGCGCCCATGCGGGGCGCGCTGAGCCCCGAGATCACTCGCTGGCAGTACGTCAACGGAGTGGCTGACCCGAGCCTGGTCAGCCCCGACAACTGGGTCCACGACCAGGCGCTGCTGGACCGCCCCGGCAATGACGAGATCCAGCTCAAGCTCTTCCGCGACTACCCGACCAACGTGGACCTCTACCCGCGGGTCCACCAGTACTTCCGCGACTCGCAGGTCCCGCTGCTGGCGGTCTGGGGCGCGAACGACGAGATCTTCGGCCCCGACGGCGCCAAGGCCTTCTCCCGGGACCTGCCCCACGCCGAGATCCACCTCCTCGACTCCGGACACTTCGCTCTGGAGAGCCACCTCGAGACCATCACCGAGCACCTGCGCGGCTTTCTCGCGCGCGTCCTCCCCTGACGCTCAAGGGAGCCGGCTCCTCGACGCCGGTTTGCCGGTCCGGTGCCGAGCCTCAGGTGTACGGCGGCAACGGTCCGGCCGGGAGCGCGTGTCCGCCGATGGGGCGAGACGCGCGGAAGCCGGGAGGGCGGGCGGCCCCGTACAGCACGGAGGCCACGACAGATGCACGCCCTCCTGGCCGCGGCGCGCGGCTTCTCCCACCCCAGCCATCTGTTGACCTGATCCGTCGGGCAGCGCACGGCCCGGGTGAAAGCGCACGTCTACAAGGCGATCACATGGCCTCTCAGGGGCACCGAACTGCATCCCTGCACGCGTTTGGTCTCGCCATGGCCCACGCCGTAGTCGATCCAGCCGTAGCGGTCCCGCGACGCGTGACGCATCGGCTCGTGGTACGTCACCGCCAGATGCGCGTAAGGAGTGTTTCTCCCGGCTTCGGTGGTGCCGACGTAGACGTTCTGCAGCGTCCTGCCGTCCGCCACGAAGAGCGCATGCGCGAGCAGGCGGCCTTCCAACTGTGCGGTGAAGAGCAGCACATCCTTGCCGAACGTGCTGATCAGGCCCCGCAGCCTGCGCCGTTCGGCGGCCTCGTCGACGGGCTGGCCGTACCAGCGCAGCAGTGCGCATCTGGCTTCGATGGCCTCTTCGAACAGGGCGCGGGGGTCACCCGTGCCCACCACGCACCCCAGCTCGTCGAGTCGCGACAACTGACGCCGTATTTCGGCGCGGCGCCGCTTGGACCGGCTTTTGTCGAATCCGGTCGCGTCGTCCCAGGTCACGGGCATCATCGAGCGGGTGGTGAGGTCGAAACTCTCACCGCCGAGGGCGGCGACGGCCGGTTCCACGACCCCCGACGCCGCAGGGCTCGTGTAGAGGACGGACACCGTTGCCAGTCCCGTCCGGGCCGCCCATGCGCAGACGTCCGCCAGACACTTGCTGACCGTCTCGGGGTGCCCGGCGGCAGCGCCCACGGGGTCCCCCAGATACCCGGGCGCGACCAGCAGGAGCCCGGGGAGCATTTCCCGCGGGGCGTCTCCGAGTTGTGGCAGGACCCGGCGGCCGGAGGCGTGTACCTCGGAGAACACCGGGTCCTTCCTGCGAAGGATCATCCACGGGTTGTACGCCTCGTAGGCGTCGCCGTCCGAAACGACGGCGCCGGTGAAGCCGATGTCGCCGTCCGGACCCTCGTGCAGCACCCGCACCGGCTCACCGGGCAACCGGCTGAGCATGCTGCCCAGCCAGCGGCTCCCCTGGACGGCGGCGGCCGGGTTCAGCCGGTCCCAGCGGCTCGCGTCAAAGGGTTCCGATATCGCGGAGACAACCGTCCTGTGCATGATTGCCCTGTTCTCCTGTCGTATGGCGCCGGGGCTGTGGTCGTGACGGACGCGGTTTCCAGGGGAGAGGCTGCTAGGGGGAGACGCCCTCCGGGTTGCTGTCCGAGCCGGCGGGTTCCTCGTCGCCGTCCGCGTCGGCCGGCGACGCGTCCGGCTCGGCTCGTGCGCTGCTCAACTGCCGTACGCCGGACGAGAGCAGGGCCGACAGGCTCACGCACGCCGCCGCGAGGCCCGCGGCGATCGCCGCGCCCCGGGCGTCGAGGGCGGCCACCAGCGGACCCATCAGCAGTGCGCCCAGCGGCATCAGCCCGTTGAACCCGAGGAACGCCAGGCTGCCCACCCGGCTGAGCAGGGACTCCGGCACCTGCTCCTGGAGCAGGCTGGGGAAGAGCGAGTTGAAGAAGTGCAGCCCGATTCCGTAGGTGAAGGCCATGGCGAGGGCGCCGGTGCCGCCGCCGACCACTCCGGTGGCGGCGAGGGAGCACGCCATGAGGGCCAGCATCGAGAAGAGGGCCGGTCCCATCCTGCGCACCGTCAGTTTGACCAGGACGGCCGCTCCTACCAGGGCCCCGATGCCCTGCAGCGCGTAGAAGGTGCCCAGGGAGCGGGCGCCCCCGGTTCCCTCGGGGGCCATGATCAGCGGCACCGAAACATCGAGTACTCCCGCGTACACGGCGTTGGTGCAGGCGCCGACCGCAAGGGAGATCAGCAGCCATCGCACGCCCGCCACGTACCGTCCGGCCTGTGCGACGTCCGCGCCGATCTGCCGGAGGCGGGCGGCGCCGCCCGCCGCGGGCTCCTCGGCGGGCTCCGCCTTGTTCCCCGCACCGTCCTTGCGCCCTTCGTCCGCCCTACGGGGGGTCCGGACGAGGAGCAGGAGGACCGCCGACGCCATGAAGGTGACCGAGTCGAAGGCGAACGTGGCGGGGGCGCCCGCCAGGCTCACCACGAAGCCGCCGATGAGCGGGCCGCCGATCAGTCCGATCTGCTGACCCACGGACAGCGCGGAGTTGGCGGCGACCAGCTTCTCCTTGGAGGTGATCTCCTGCATGTAGGCGAAGGACACCGGCTGGAAGAAGCCGTCCGCGACCCCGATCAGTACGGCCAGTGCTACGAGCAGCACGATGCTGCTGGTCGAGAAGGTGGCCGCGGCGATGAGGGCGAGGACGGCGAAGCGGGCGGTGTCCGCCCACACCATCACCGCGCGGCGGGAGCCCGTCCGGTCTCCCAGCGCGCCGCCCACCAGGTAGAACACCAGCGAGGGGAGCAGAAGTACGGCCGTGGCCGTGGCCAGTGTGGCGGCCGAGCCGCTGACACTGATGATGTGGGTCGCGAAGGCCGTACGAAAGGCGTAGTCGCCGATCAGGGACAGCGTGCGGGCCGCCCAGTAGCACCCGAAATTCCGCTCTCCCACTATGCCCAGCCGTTTGATGACGCTGCCGTACATCGGACTCCCGTCGCTGTTCGCTGTGTTGTGGCGTTCCACCGTCGCGTGGTTCTACTCGTGGGGGGACGAGGGCCGGGCCAGGCCTCCGGTCAGGGCTGCCGCCGCGTTGCGGGCGGGGCCCCGGTCGCCAGGGTCCAGGGGGAGGACGAACCCCTTCACCTCGTCCAGCCGGCAGCCGCGTTCGATCTTGGCGCCCTCCGTTCCGTAGCTGTAGGAGAGTTCCCGGCACCCGGACACGTAGGCGTCCTCCACGGGTGTGTAGTAACAGACCTCGAAGTACGTGTCCTTGGACCGGTCGTCGGTGTAGTCGGTACCGGTCGTCCAGGCGTGCCGTACGGCCCCCGCGTCCAGGAAGAGGCAGAAGCCGATGATCCGGCCGTCGGCCACCGCCGCCACGAGGTGCACGCGATCGCCGAAGTTCTCCCGGAAGGAGGTGAGCTGGGCGCGCTCCCCGGCCTCGTCCGAGCGGCGGCCGTACTTCGCACGGTGCTGCATACGCAGGTCGACGAGCCGGTCGACGGTCGCGTCGTCCGCTGCGGAGAGCCTGAGCCGCCGGATCGTCACCCCGCGCTCGCTCAGCCGCCGCCGGATCCGGGACATGCCCTTGCGCGCGTCCCGGCTCAGCGAGGCCCGGTAGTCGGCGAACGACGTCCCCGGCGGGGACAGGGTGGAGCGCAGGGCGAGGGGGAATTCGATGAAGTCGGCCCTGCGCAGCGCCTCGGCGAGTGCGTGTTCCTCGGGTTGGACGTACAGGAACGCGACCGAGCGCAAACCGTCGTGCCGAGCCTGGTCGAGGATGTCCGCGACGGCGGCGTCCAGGGCCCCGGCACGGTGGCGTCCGGGGCCGGCCGGAAAGCATTCGAGCCCGGGGTAGGTGAGGACGAGGGAGGGGAACCACCCCTCACGGGGCGGGCCCCCGGTCCGTGCCGCGGACTGCGCCGTGACGGCGTCCGGGGTCAGCGACCGCAGGCTGCAGGGCTCGAAGAGCAGTTCCCAGGGGTTCTTGCTCTCGGAGACCCGGCTGTCCGCGATGACGGTGCCGAAGAATCCGGTGCCCTCCGGCGTTCCCGGCCGGCGGACGAAGCGACGGTGTTCCCCGTCGATGCGCCCGGCCATGGCCGTCAGCCAGGGCTCGGAGGCGAACAGCGGCGGATCGGTGTCCAACCGGTCCCACGGGGTCGGGTCCGGTCCCGGGCCGGTCGCGAAGGCGCTCATCAAAAGACGCGCCCCGTCCACGCCCAGGTGGGGACGAACGGATCGAGCATGCCGGCCACCCGGGAGGGACAGCGGGGGCCGGCGAAGGAGCGGAAGAGGTCCTGTGCCAGGTCGAGGATGAACTCCCGTGCCTCGTCGACCGGGAGACGGTCGGTGAACAGCAGCCGCTCGGCGCGCGCGAAGACGAGGGGCACGTCCGGCAGGGTGGCGATCTGTGCGGCCCGGGACATGAGGTGCTTGCCGTCGTGGGTGAGGGGGCCGAAGGCGTTGACGGCGGACATGAGCAGCGATTCGGCCGCGCCCCGGCACATCAGCTCGCGGGTGGGGCCCGCGAGCACGGTGGTGTCCTCCAGCAGGCTGAGCGTGCCCACGAAGGCGAGCGCGGTGGCGGCGGACCGGACCGTGTCGAGATCGAGGCCGGCGCGGAGCCTGCTCAGCTCGCCGGCCCCGGCCAGGGCGATGCCGCTGTGCACCCGCTGGACCAGCCGCAGTTCCAGCCCCTGGAGGTTCGGCAGGTCCACGCCGCCGCCCTCCGCGGCGGCCTCCAGCACCTGGGCGATGTCGTGCAGGCGCTCCTGGGCCACGTACTCGATGTTGACGGGAAGGTCTCCGACCTGTCCGTCGAAGCTGTCACCGAAGATCGAGGGGTGGTTGGTGGTGCCGGGCCGCCGGCGACGGCGCCGGCGCTTGGTGAGGACGAGCAGATCGAGGTCGGAGGTGGGGTTCGCCTCCCCGGAGGCGTAGGAGCCGACGAGCAGGACGGGCTCGTCCTCGTCGGCCTCCACCAGCGCCGCTATCGGGGGCAGTGCGATCCTCCGGTCGTTCAGCTGGTCACGTACCGGAGACGGAAGCCGGTCCAGCAGGGCGACATTCACGAAGCGTTGTTCCTTCCACACGTCGTTCGCATGCGGTGACCCGGAAGCGTCACCTGTCGGGGGCGCGGGGGGCGCGGGGGCGCGGCCGCACGGGGGCTCAGGCGTCACGGGAGGTGAGCGCGTCCCGCAGCCGCTCCAGACCGGACCGCAGCTGCTCGGAGGGCAGAGCGAAGGACAGCCGGAGGTGTCCCGGCGCACCGAAGGCCGCCCCGTCCACGACGGCGACTCCGTGTCGCTCCTTGAGCCAGGTGACGGCGGAGCGGCGAGCCGCTTCCGGGGCGTCGGCGAGCCAGTCACGGATGTCAGGGAACAGGAAGATGCCGCCCTCCGGGCGCGGGCACGACAGGCCCTCGATGCCGTCGAGTGCCTTCATCGCCGTGTCCAGCTGAGCGGTGAGCTCGGCACCGATCCGTAGCCTTGCCGTCTCACCCCCGCCCTCGCCCCCGCCGAGAAGGGCGCGTGCGATGTCCTGTGCGGGGCCGCTGGTGTGGCCGATGAAGTGGGAGGCGATGGCCGTGGCGCGGGCGGCCGTCGCGGGGGGAGCGATCGCCCAGCCCAGACGCAGCCCGGCCAGCGCATGGCTCTTGGACAACCCGTCGATGAGCACGCAGTGTTCGGGGAGTGCGGGGAAGAGGTCGAGGACCGAGGGGGCCGGGCGGTCGCCGAGGGCCACACCCCGGTAGACCTCGTCGAAGAGGACGGTCAGCCCGTGCCGGCCGGCCCACTCGGCCAGCCGGCGCAGCGAGTCGGCCGGGACCACGGCGCCGTCCGGATTGCGCGGCGAGTTGACGATCACCGCGCCGGTGGCGGGAGTGCGCCGTGCCTCCCACGCGTCCAGGTCGAGGAGGCCGTCGCCCACCCGCCCCGGCACGGGCACCGGAACGCCGCCCACCAGCTCGATGAGCTGCGGGTAACTGGCCCAGTACGGAGTGGCGAAGAGGACTTCCCGGCGCTCGCCGAGCACGGCCCGCAGCACGGCCACGAGGGCCTGCCGGGCGCCCGGCGTCACCAGGACCTGCCCGGCGTCCACGGCGGCGCCGGGCGCCGTCGAGTACGCGGCGATCAGCGCGCGCAGATCCCGGTCGCCGGCCGGGGGCCGGTAGGGCTGGTCGGCGCGCCGGGCAGCCGTGGTGTCGGCGACGGGGTGCAGCGGGATGCGCACATCGCCGGTGGACAGGACGATGACGTCCTCGCCGTGTGCGTGCGCTGCCGTCGGGGACGCGGTGGTCATCCGGCAGCCCCCTGAGGGAGGACGCGCCCTGGCTGGCCTTCGGCACGCCCGTCGAGCGCTGCCCGCACCAGCTCCGCCACGCGACGGCGGCTGCTGGCCTCGGCTTCCTCGGACAGGAAGGCCCGGTGGCTGGTGACCACCACGCGCGGGTGCCGGAGCACCGGCTGCCACCTGGGGTCGTGGTGCGGGTTCTCCGGCGAGAACACGTCGAGACCGGCCCCCGCGATCCACTCCTGCTCCAGCGCCTTGCCCAGCGCCTCCGGATCGACGAGCTTGCCGCGGGCGGCGTTGACCAGATACGCGCCGGGCTTCATGGCCCGCAGCGCGGAGCTGTCGATCAGCCCCTCGGTCTCGGGGTTCAGCGGGCAGTGCAGGGTGACCAGGTCCGACTCGGCGAGAAGGTCCTCCAGTGTGTCGACGGCCTGTGCGCCGTAGCCCTCGGCGAGATCCCGGCCGAGGTACGGGTCGTACACCTTCACCCCGCCGTAGAAGACGCCCAGCCTGCGGGCGACGGCCCGGCCGATCCGGCCGAAGCCCACGATGCCGAGGGTGCGGCGGTTCGTGCGGTGCGGCGCGCCTCCGGCGTAGATGTCGAAGGTGCCGCCGGCCAGGGTCTGGTGCTGGGGGATCAGCTGCCGTTCCAGGGCGAGCGCCAGCGCGGAGGTGTGGGCGGCGACCTCGTCCACGCAGTAGTCGGGGATGTGGTAGGCCGGGATGCCCCGGGCGGTCAGCAGCTCGGCATTGAGGTTGTCGGTGCCGACGCCCTGCCGTACCACCACGCGCAGCCGCTCACCGGCGGCGTCGAGCAGTTCCTCGGTGACCTGGGTGCGGTAGACCACCAGAACCTCGCACCCGGCAGCCCGCTCCAGCATTCCCGGCCCGGTCAGTTGGTATCTGCCGTCCTCGAACGGGCCGAAGCGCAGTTCCACCTCCGGCCCCAGGATCTCCCGCTCCACGGTCGCGCGATCCGGGCTCCAGACGCCCTCCTCGACGAGCCATGCGGGATCGGTGTACAGCACGTGCGGGGTGGCCATGAATGGTCCGCCTCTCCTGGTTCGGGCTCAGTGCAGTAGCCGCAGTACGTCGGCTTCGGTCAGTACGCAGGGGTTGTTGGCAGCCCGGCCGGAGCTCAGAGCCGCCGTCATGAGGCCGGACCACGGGTCCACCGGCAGCCTGAGTTCCCCGATGCCGGTCGGCTGGCCGGCCAGCGCCAGCAGCTGTTCGGTCAACTGCCGTACGCCTCGCCCGGCATGGCCGTGTGCGCGGTTCTCGACGACGGCCACCGCGTCGCGTACGGCCGCGGCGCCCCGCGGATGCCGGCAGTCCGCCTCGGTCACCGCGGCGTGGCGCCTCAGCAGCCAGGGCAGATGCAGGGCCACGGCCGTGCCGTGGGCCAGCCCGAGCCGCATCGTCAGGTCGTACGACAGGGCATGGGCCGCGGTGGTGCGGGTGACGTCGATCGCCGCGCCGGCCAGGGAGGCGCCGTGGGCCATGCCGGTGCGCACCCGTGGATCCGTGAAGGAACCGGTGTCCAGCGCGCGGGCCAGCGCCGGCATCAGCCTGTCCAGCGCGTCCAGGGCCAGCGCCCGCGAGGCCGTGGTCGCCGAGACCGACCAGTACGACTCGATGCTCTGGCTCAGCGCGTCCAGCCCGGTCGCGACACACTCCCGCAGGGGCAGCGACGCGGTCAGGTCCTGGTCGACGATGACCAGGTCGGCCCTGGCCCCCGCCACGTCGAGAGAGTGCTTGCGCCCATCGGCGTAGACGGTCGCGAACCGGGTCATCTCGCTGCCGGAACCCGCGGTGGTCGGCATCAGCACCAGCGCGCACCGGCGGTCCTCGGTAAGCGCGCCGGGGTGCCGCAGGCACTCCTCGGGACTTTCCCGCTGCGCGGCCAGTACGGCGATCGCCTTGGCCACGTCGAGGCTGCTGCCGCCGCCGATGCCGAGTACCGCCTGCGGCCGGAAGCGCCGGAAGGCGGCGATGCCGGCCCGGATCTGCTCGATGTCCGGGTTGGGGCGCACCCCGTCGAAGTGCTCCACGGTGTGCCGGGCCGGCAGGGCCGAGACGAACTCGTGGGCGCCCGACCGCTGGTAGGAGGTACGGCCGTGCACCACCAGGATCCGCTCCGCGCCGAGCCCGGCCAGGGCCGCACCCAGACGTGCCGCGGCACCGCGGCCCAGGTGGGCGGCCGGGTGGCCCGGCAGCCGCGCCAGGCCGGTCCAGATGTCGCTGACCGCCGCCACGGGCGTGCTCGTCATGGTCTCGGCCCCGCTTCCGCCACCGCACCCGCGGGGAACCCGCCCGCGAACCGCGCGGCGATGTCCGGGGCCGACAGACTGCTGGACGCACGCTCCCCGGACGAGCCGCCCACCGTGCCGTCCACGGCCAGCAGCCCGGGACCCCCGGCATCGAGGAGCGCGCGCAGGGCCGGCCGCAACTCGGCCACAAAGCCCACTCGGCGTACTTCCCGGTAACCGCAGCCCCGGGCGACGGCCGCGAAGTCGGTGGTGGCGGAGGTCGTCGGTTGGCCGCCGGTGGAGTCGTACGCCTGGTTGTCGAAGACGACGTGGACGAGGTTGTGCGGTGCGCAGGCGCCGACCGTGGCCAGGGTGCCCATGTGCATCAGGAGAGAGCCGTCGCCGTCCAGGACCACGAAGCGCTCCTCGGGCCGGGCCAGTGCGGCGCCCAGCGAGAGGCCCGCGACGTGGCCCATCGAGCCCTGCATATAGAAGTTGCCGGGCCGGTCCCGGTGGTTGTAGAGGGCGCGGGAGAGAAAGCCGGTGGTGGACAGGATCCGTTCGGCGCGCACCTCGGCGAGGACCGCGTCCACCACGTCGTCGCGGTCGGGGAGCGAACCCTCTGCTGTCGTGGCCTCGGCCGGCGCCGGTGCCTCGTCGCGGATCGCTCCTTTGCTGACCAGGACGAAAGCGGGCCGCCCGGCGTCCAGGACCGGCCGGGCCTCCTTGAGCAGCGCCTCGACGGGCGGCCCCTCGGGGGTGAGCCACCAGTACGGCACCTCCAGCGAGTCCAGCCACGGGGGCACGACCTTGCCCATCCAGTAGTGCTGGGGCTCGCCCGCATCCGCCGTCGGCCAGCCACGCATGCTGACGAAGACCAGCAGCGGAATGCGGTACGGGAGGACCAGGGAGGTGAGGGGGTTGACCAGGTTGCCGAACCCGGAGTTCTGCGCGATGACCGCGGCCGGCTCGCCGGTGAGCCGGGCACCGGCGGCGATGGCCAGCGCACTGCCCTCGTTGACGGCCGGTACGTAGCGGATCGACGGGTGCCCTCCGAGCAGCCGGATCGGCCCCGCGAAGTACGAGCACGGCACCCCGGACACCAGGCCGATCCCGGCGCCCTCCAACGCTTCCAGGAACGTGGCGGAGCCGGTCATGGCTTGGTGCCGAAGCTCGACGGCATGCCCTGGAGCGCGAAGACCTCCGCCATCGGCGCGATCCGCTCCTCGACCGCCGCGGCACCGGTGGCCAAGTCGAGCTCGTGCAGCACCTCCTGTACGCCCTTCACCGCGGCGCGCAGGCCCTGGTTCGCGTAGATCACCAGCCGGAAGCCCGCCCCGTACAACTCGCTCTCGGTGACGGTGTGGTACGTGGTGGGAACGGCGACCAGCGGAACGTCGGACTGCCACCCGTCGGCGAACTCCAGCACCTCCTCGGGACGGCGGCTCTTGCTGTGCACGAGAACGGCGTCCGCGCCCGCGGCGACATAGGCGTGGGCACGTTCCAGGGCCTCCGGCACCTCCAGGCCGGCGATCAGCGCCTCCGTGCGGGCGATGAGCACGGTGTCGGGATCCGTCCGCACCTCGGCCGCGTTCTTGATCTTCAGGGCGAAGTCCTCGGTGGGCAGCAGGTCCTGCGCCGCGTCGGCGAAGCTGTTGATCTTGGGAAACAGCTTGTCCTCGATGCACAGCGCGGCGATGCCGGCCCGCTCGTACCGCTGCATGGCGTAGGCCGCGTTCATCGGCCCGCCGAAGCCGGTGTCGCAGTCCGCGATGACGGGGATGTCGGTGACCGCGTCCATGGCGATGGCGGCGTCCAGGTACTGCGTCATCGTCACCAGGCTGGCGTCCGGCAGGCCGTGGCTCGCCGAGATCTCGAAGCTGGAGGCCCACACGGCCTCGAATCCGGCGCGCTGCACCAGCTTGGCGGTCAGACCGTCGTGTGCGCCCACCGCACGGACCACGGACGACCCGTTGAGCTGCGCCCGCAGTCGGGCGGCTTTGGACCCGGGGGCCCGAGGCGGCTGAGATTCCGGCACGGTGTTCAGTTCCCTTCCTTGCTGTACCACAGGCGGTCTTCGGCTATGTAGCGGTCGATGCCTCCGTGGGCCATGGACCCCAGGGCATAGCGCACGTCGGGGGTGACGGCTCCGGCGATCCTGAGCAGCAGGAGGCGCGGGAGGGTGTCTCCGGCGGTGGAGAAGGTGAGTGGAACGAGCGGTTCGATGTACGCGGAGTCGCCCGGTTCGAGCACGTCCGTGCGGCGTCGGCCGTCGTGTTCCCAGGAGACCTCCACCGGGGCGTCTCCCAGCACGTAGAGGTACTGGTGCTGATGCGTGACCAGACGGGCGTCGTCCGAGGCCGCCGCCGCACGGACGTCGACCTGGAGTGCGGTGGTGTGCGGGTGCAGGGGGTCGCCGGCCAGCTGTGTGAACCGGTAGGCGGGGCCGTCCTTGCCGGGGTGGTCCCAGCTGCGTGCGTCGCGGCCGTGCTGGATGGACACGCCGCGGTGGGAGGTGCTGCGGGGAGCCAACAGGTCGCGCACGGACACCCCCAACGCCTCGGCGAGCAGCGCGAGTTCGGACTCCGTGGCGGTGTCACCCGGGCCGCCCCTGCCGTCCGTGTCGTCCGTGCCGCCCCTGCCGTCCGTGTCGCCCGGGCCGCACAGCTCCGTGAGGCGATCGGCGGCGAGGCCGGTGCGGTCGGCGAGCTCGGCCGGGGTGAGGCACCGCGCCGCCATGAACGACCGGATCAGACCGGGCTGGGACGAGGGGGACCCCGCGACGGGGAGCGCGAGGTCATGGGCCGGGCGGCGGCCCAGTACCGCCAGTTCGCGCTGGGCGTCGCCGACCAGGGCGCCGCCGTAGGTCAGCGCGAGGATGTAGGCGGGCTCGGAGTCGCTGCGGGCCGTGAAGGAGTGCGGGGCGAAGGGGAGACCCCAGACCGAGTCACCGGTCTCCATGGGGACGCAGTACGACGTGTCCCCCCAGCGGTAGTAGTAGTTCACCGGGCCCACGAAGTAGGTGAACTGGTAGAGCAGATGGCCGTGGTTCCACTGCACCCGCGGGTTGTCCGCGCGATTGTCCTCGACCACCCGCAGCATCCGGATCCACTCGGGCCGGTAGGAGGCGATCCTGGACATGGCGGTATCGCGGTACTCGTAATACCCCTCGCCCCCCCGGGCCAGGACGCGCGAGCTGCCCAGGGACTCCTTGGCCCGCAGCACGGACAGCCCGGCCGGACAGTCGTCGTGGACGGGCAGCAGATCGCGCTCGTTGAGCGGCCAGACCTCGGCCGCCCGGCGCAGCAGTGCCCAGTCGAGCGGCCGCTTCCCGGAGGTGTGGTCCGCGAAGGTGCCCGGTTCCAGGCCGAGTTCCCGTTCGGCGTTCTCGTCGTCGCGTTTCAGATCGTTGGCGGCTGACCGCAGCAGGGCAGCGGCCCTGCGGCTGAATCCCTCTGCCGCTGTGGCTGACATGCGTGATTCCCCATTCCAAGACGTCGGGTGGCTGCTTCAGCGGCGCTGGACCGCGCGGGCCAGCGGGTATGCCTGCAGGCCGTAGCGCGTCTTGAACTCGTCGTTGCGCCGGCCGCACTCCAGGACGGGGCGGCCGGAGGCGAATCCCGCCTTCAGCTCGGCATCGAACAGCGCATACTGCGGACTCCAGTTGAGCTCCGCCGGGTACCGGCACCCACCGGCCCAGGCATGCATGCGGGTGTCGTCGTAGAGGCAGACGGAGACGGCCAGCAGGGTGCCGTCCAAGTCGATCCGCAGGAGCCGGCAGTTCTCGCCCAGGCTTTCGATCAGCGCGCCCAGGCGGTCCGGCGGGTAGTACCCGGGGGCGTGCTTGTCGGCCGTGCTCAGGCACAGGCCCAGTACCTCGTCGTCGAGCGCTTCCCGTCCGGTGCGCAGGGTGATGCCGGCGCCGGCGCGCTCGGCCCGGCGCGCGTACTGCCGCAACGACCTGCGGGAGGCACGCCCGATGCCGGCCAGATGCTCGTCCAGGGTGGCCGGTCCGCCCGCGAGGGGCAGCCGGTAGCGGGGAACGGTCTCCTCGACCTCGACGCCGATGGCCTTGAGCTGCTGGGCCAGCGGTTCCCCGGCGGCGATGTTCACCAAGCCCCACAGCTGTGCGCGGTGGTCGCGGGCCAGGTCGCCCAGGGCCGTCCAGAACTGTTCGACCAGCCAGGCGTTGAGCGGCCGCCGGCACAGCAGACGGGTGTCGTAGCAGTGCCAGACGTTGCCGACCAGTGCGTCGAGGACGGCGTCGGCGCCGGGACCCGTGGCGAACGGGTCACGCGTCCGCTGGAGGAAGACCGGCAGGGCGGCCACCAACTCGCCGCCGTCGTGGGCCAGCAGGTAATAGGCGGTGGACGGGTAGGTCAGGGGCGAGGACTCGACACTGCGCAGGAAGTCGTAGCTGTGGAACACGGGGGCGTCGCAGGCGTCCACCAGCTCGGTCCAGGCGCCCCGGCCGACCGACGCGATGGAGTCCGTGACGGTGACGCGGACAGCGGTGTCGGTGGAGGTCACGGCGTCACCTGCCGGCTCGCGCGCAGGGGCGGGAAGTGCAGCGAGGACTCCAGGACCACGCGCTCCCAGTCGTCGAGGACGACACCCGTCGTCCGCAGCGCCTTGTCGGCGACCGACATCCGCATCCCGCCGGCCGCTTCCGGCTCGAAGTCGCAGCGCAGCAGGGCGAGAAGGGCGTCGGTAGCATGCCCCGCCAGGAGCGAGGCGAGGTCGTTTCCGGCTCCGACGCGGCCCAGTGCCGACCGCTCGGGGAAGCGGGTCCTGACGTCCTGCTGGACGGTGCCGGGCAGGTCCTCCCAGAGCGAGGCGACCACTCTGGTCCGTAACGAGGCCAGTACCTGGTCGAAGTCCCGTCGTTCCGGGGCGTGCGGGGTGGTGATCTCGCAGAGGTAGTCGATCTCGGCGGCCGCGGCCTCCGGGCCGGCGGCCGCGTCGGCCGCCGACAGCCCGAAGACGGCGGCCTCACGCTCGGACTCCACCGGACCGTCGGAGCTGTGCATCAGACCGACGATGCTGTTGACGGCGCCGAAGTCCCGTCTCAGGGTGCCGGGTTCGGCGCGCTCGGGATGCTGATAGCCCTTGCGGCGCGCGAGTGCGTCGTGGGCGTTGTCCTCGTCTCCCTCGTACCGGCAGATGAGGGCCATGGCGGGGCCGAGCGCGAGGACGGCGTCGACCAGGCGATACCGCCAGGTCTGCCACTGCCCGGCGATGAGATCCGCGTACAGATCGTCGATCAGTTCGGGGTCGGCGTGCAGAGGGCGCGCCGCGACCGGGGGGAAGCCCTCCTTGCGGAGCCGGGCGACCATCTCGCCGTGCACTCCCCGGTAGAGCGCGTCGGAGCTGAAGAGGACGAAGACATGACGGGACCAGAAGTCTGAAGCGGGCATGGAGCAGTCACCTTTCGACCGGTCGGATCGGCGGAGCACGCGTCGGCCTGGTGCGCAGCCGTGGTGGAGCGGTGGTGCGGCGCGGCAGGGCGCGTCAGGGCGGGGCAGGCCGTAGCGGCGCCGAGGTCAGTTGACGAACGGGCACTTCTCGGGAGTTCCCACCGTCTGGTCGTCGGGCAGCGCGTACTGCCGCCACTTGTGGGTGGAGGAGAACATGGGGTCTCCGAGATACGGATGCGGCGCGAGGGCGTCGTACCGCTCCAGGTCTTCTCTGATGCGTCGCTTCGCCGCCTGGCCCGCGACGGTGGAGCCGCTGAGGCCTTCGAAGACCCTGCGGGTCTGGAGGACGATCGTCAGGCACGGCCCGAGGTCGCGGCTTCGGCGGTCGCGGTAGCCGGGGCTGGTCATAAAGGTGAACCAGGGGGATCCGGCGAAGCACCACTGCCATGCCGGATCACCGGTGTCGGCGGGATATCCGGGAGGCCAGGGCGAGGTGTCGATGGCGCTCAGGTCCCTGAGGAGGGTCCAGAAAGCGGTTTGGTGATCGGCGAGCTGGGCCTCCGGATCGGGCGGCCCCACAAAAACGATTAACGACTGCCGCTTCGGCCCCGTCCGGGCGCGTTCCCGGAACTCCTTCAGAGCGTCGGCCAGCGCCGGCACCCCGTGCTCCTCCGGGAAGCGCGGATCGACGACGGTGAACCAGTTGTGGCCGCGCTGCTGTCCCTGCGTACCGAAATAACAGGGATAACTGTGTGCTGTGTCGAGCAGTTTTCCCTCGAAGGACTCGTAAACGTCCGGAGCCCAGTCCGGAAACCGTCTTGGAGTCCTCTCTAAGGATTGCTCTCCGGAGTTCCATAGGCGACCCACGGAATCACCTTCCCCCTTCTCCGCTATCACTCACCCGGTGCGGCCGACTTACGTTCCACCACCTCGGGCGACGCGATATCGAAACTGTCCATTCAGCAGAGATTCACTCATTTAACAGTGTGAACAAGTGATCGTCAAGCATGGTTGATCTTGGCTTGTTTTGTGACTGGAAATAGTCTTCGTGCTGGTCACGGGCGTTCAGTGGAGGAGAAGGTTGACGTACTTCGGTCGAGTTTCAACGAAACGGGCGAATGGTGCGACCTGCCAGGAACCGGCGTACATTTACCACTCTTCGAAAATTTGCTGGACATTAGTTGGGGCATCCGTCTAAGGTCGCCATCCGAGTTTGATCTCGTATCTCTCCGCCGAGCCGCACAAAGTCTGACCAAGTCGGCAGCGGCATTCCTGAAGTACCCGAGAGTAATTCGCATAGTGCGGGTGGACACGCCTGTGGGGCGCACCGGGGGTTGCGAACGTAATGGGTTATGAAAAACGCAGGTTATCCGTCCTTCTGCTCGACCGGATCGGGTATTCCTTTTACCGGGACGAGAGCGGGAGGGGCTTCCTGCCGCACGACCGGTACGCGGTGCGGCTCGTCACCTCGCTGGCCAAGGTGACCGAGGCGGTCGGTGACGAGCTGGAATCGGTCCTTGCCGTGGACGCGCACGACATGGCGGCGCTCAAGGACGCGGTGCGATACCAGGCGGCGTTCAAGGGGCGGAAGGCGGATCGCCTGGTGGCCGTGACCGAACGCTTTCTGCTGCCCGCGGCCGAGCTGCGCGAGGAACTTGCCCTCCCCGGCCAGACCGTGGCCCAGGCACTGCACTTCCGGGACAAGGTCCTCATGAAGGAGCACCTACGGCGGCACGGCGTCCGGGTACCCGAGTTCGCCGCGTTCAGCGAACGAGCCGCCCTCGACCTGCTGGACAGGGCGACCGCCGTGGTCGCGAAACCGCGGCTGGGCAGTGGATCACGGGACATCTTCGTGTTGCGCGATCCGGCCGAGGTGCACGCCTTCACCGCTCAACAACGGGACCGGCTGGACGAGTTCGAGGCCGAGGAGTTCATCGACGGACAGCTTTACCACGTGGACAGCGTGGTCCAGGACTCCGAGGTCGTCGCGGCCGTCGCCGGCCGCTACATCGACGAGACCACGTCCTACACCGAGCTGCGTCCGTGCCGCGATGTGGCCGTCGCGCCGGGCCCGCGACTCGACGCGCTGCTGGAGTTCAACCAGCGCGTCCTGACCGCCCACCCGGGCTTCACCGGGGTGACGCACCACGAGATGTTCGTACGTGACGACGACATCGTCTTCTGCGAGATCGCGGCACGGGCCGGCGGTGGCGGCGTCATCGCCGGATTCCTCTCCCGGACCGGCGTCAATCTGGACGAGGCGGTGATCCAGGCGCAGGTCGAGGGCACCGTTCCGGCGTCACCTGCTCCTGCCGCCCATCTGACCGGCTTCACGGTGATCTACGCGGGCGCCGGCGTACTGGAACAGCCACTGACGCCGCCGGACGAACCATGGGTGCTGGAGTGCCAGATCATGGCCGGCCCCGGGGACACCCTGTCCGAACCCGAGAACTGCAACGACGCCGTGGCCATCATCTCCGTGCGCGGGGACAGCGAGGACGAGGTGGTCCAGCGGCTCAACCAGGTGAGGGACCACATGGCACCCGTGGTGTCGCGCGGCCTTTGACCACCGTCCGGTCGCACGGCGACCGGATCAGCACAGTCGAAACGAAGGGTGGCACAGCATGTCTTCGTCCAGGACGGCCGCACCGGAGCCGGCCGAGTGGACCCGCGGGCCGGTGGCGGATCTCTTCTCCTCCTATGTCGCCACCGCGGCGCTGTCCGCGGCGGAACAGCTGGGCATTCTGGACCAGTTGGCCGAGCACGGCGAGGCGCCGTTCGGGAACGGCGGTGACGAACGGCTCGACGACGGGGTCATACGCAGCATCCACCGCACACTGCACTGGGCGAACGTCGTCGAGGTCAAGAACGACGAACTGGTCATACCCGGAGCGCTGTTCGACGCGGCGTATGCCGCCCGCGGTTACATCTACTGGCTGGTGAAAGGCTGCGGCGAACTGTTCAGCACCGCGCCCGACGTCACCTCGACGAAGCGCAGGACCGGCACCTTCTACCACCGCGACATGCGTGCCGTGGCCCTCGGCTCGCGGCTGATCGGTGAGGAAGAGGTCGAGCCCCTCTTCGACCGGGTGCTGGCCGACCCGCCCGTCGAGAAGGTCGCCGACCTCGGCTGCGGCTCCGGGCAGCGGCTGATCCGCATCCTCGGCAACCACCCGGGTGCGCGCGGGGTGGGTGTCGACATCTCCCACGCCTCCGTGCAACTGGCCACCGAGTCCGTGGACGAGGCGGGCCTCACCGACCGGATCACTGTGCTCCAGGGCGACGTCCTCGCCCTCGAACCCCGCCCGGAGTTCGCCGACGTCGACACGGTTACCTGCGTCTTCATGGGCCACGACTTCTGGCCCCACGACAGCTGCGTACGCACGCTGCGCCGCTTGCGCACCGCGTTCCCTTCGGCCAGGCGCCTCTTCATCTGCGATGTCGTCCGGACGACCGAACTGCCCGGGCGGGACACCACGATCTTCACCCTCGGATTCGAGGCGGTCCACGCCCTGATGGGCGACTACCTGCCGACATACGAGCAGTGGCACGAGGCGTTCGAGGAGAGCGGGTGGGAGTGCCGCTCGGTGCAGCCGAGCACCGCACCCCCCAACGGCTATCTCTTCGAGCTCACTCCCCGTACGGGGGAGTGAGTCAGCATGCCGTGCAGAGGTCACACAAGGGGGAGGTGGTAGGCGTGCACCACCCGTGGGAGCACTGCCCATGGGAGCACCACTCATGGGGGCACCACTCATGGGGGCACCACGTATGAGGGCACCACCCATGGGAACGCCGTCGGCGGCCCGCCGGTATCCCGGCTGACGGCGGTAAGACCGCCGCCCCCGAGCCCGTGACCGAGGGCGTCACAATCAGCAGGCCGGGGCAGCAGGCCGACGGGGCCAGTGGGACGGCGGCCGGCACGGGCGCCGCCCCCTTGCCCCTTCTGCCGGCTGCGGCGGAACGCCCGCCGCGGCGCTCACGTGACCGGCACGAGCCGACGAGACCGCGTGAAGAAGCTGGCCAGGCAACTGTGGTCAAGTTCTCCGTAGCCGAATACCAGTTGGGCAGCCCGGTTGACGGCGCCCAGCTTCCAGTGCCGGTCGATGACGTACGCGGGCCGCGGCAGCCAGCCGTCGATGACCCGGCGGATCCCGGCCGGTACCGCGCGGTCCGCGGGCGCCGCCTGCGGAGGATTCAGCCCGGCCGGCAGGTACAGGTGCTGCGGCTGACGCCGACGCCCGTATCTCCGCACTGCGCCGCTACCGCGCCTCGGCGGAAAGTTCTGAGACGTCCACGCGGCCATGTTAGGACGCCGTTTCTCGTGGTCCCCTCGTTGGACGTGGAGGGGTCTGCTCACCGCTTGGAAGAGAGAGCTCGGCCGGTCGGCCGGGCGTACTCACCGTGGCCGAGCCCGCCACGGACGCTCCCGCCTCGCGATCAAGCGCCGGATTATTCGCGTGCGTGTGCACAACACCCGGTGCTAGTTTTCGATCATGGCAATCTTCAGCAACTTTCTCTGACGGAGTTCGTCGACAGATGCGGCGCGCCGTTGGCCCGGAGCCCGGCGCCGGCTGCGTCTGCGCATCGTCACACCGTTCTTCCGCCGCAGGCGGACGAACCGCTGTGTCCTGAACTCCAAGCCGAGAAATGAGTTACAGCTGTGCCTGCTAATCCTTCCGCCCGGACCGTGCTCGCCGATTGGTTTCGTGCCCACTCCAACCCCCTGACCACCCTTGATCCGCAGCAGCCCCTCGACGATCTCGAAGTCCTCCGGGAGATCATCGGCGATGCCCGCGTCGTCGCGATCGGCGAGGGCGCCCACTTCGTCGAAGAGTTCTCCCGCGCACGCCAGCGAGTGCTGCGCTTTCTCGCCGAGCGCTGCGGATTCACCGTTTTCGCCATGGAGTTCGGCTTCAGCGAAGCCTTCCCGCTCGACCGGTGGCTGCAGGGCGAGGGAGACGACGGCGACCTGGCGACGGTGAGCCCGGCCGCCGCCGAATGGGGCGCCGCGGACCTCATGCACTGGCTCCGCCGCCACAACCGCACCCGCAAGCACCCGTTGCGTTTCGCCGGCATCGACGTCCCCGAGGCCGGCGGGGCGCTACGGCCTGCCCTGGAGCCGGTGGCCGACTACCTGCGCGAGGTGGACCCCGACGCGCTCCGCCTCGTCGAGAGGATCCTGGAGGTGAGCGACCGGTTCCTCAAGGGCTGCGGCTCCGGCGCTGCGGCCGGGCCTGCCTGGGCCGGTCTTCCGGTGGCCGAGCAGAACGAACTGACTGCCGTACTGGCGCGGCTGTTGCTGCGACTGCGCGCCGCCGAACCGCTCTACGTCTCCCGCAGCGGCCAGAGCCGCTTCGACATCGCCCGGCGCCGAGTGGAAGCGGCCTGCCACACCGACTACATGTTCCAGGCGATGAATGCCCTGATGTCCGGCCGGGGCCTGGCAGCGGACCTGTCGGTGCGCGAGATCTACATGGCTGAATCCGTACGCTGGCACCTGAACCACACCGAACCGGGGACCCGGATCGTCCTCGCGGCACACAACAACCACATCCACAAGACGGCGTTCTCTTTGGACTTCGCGGGCGGACTCACCACGCTCCCGATGGGCAAGTACCTGCATGGGATGCTCGGCCAGGACTACCGCACCGTGGCCCTCGTCCACACCGCGGACCATGTGCCGGAGATGTACCCCGACCAGAGCGTCGCGGTCGGGTTCACCCTTGCCGAAGCCCACCTTGAGCCTGCTGAGCCCGGCAGCGTCGAGGCCGCCCTCACCGACGCCGGTCTCGCCGACCGGATCACGTTGACCGATCTGCGCCACACACCACGCAACGCCCAAGGAACACCACTACTCAACGGAATCCGGTTCCAGAGCTCCCATCTGAGCACCCCGGTCCCTGACGCGTTCGATGCCGTCATCGCCGTCCCGACGGTCACCAGGGACCGCACAGTGCGCTTCTGACCGGACTGCGCCCGAGCAGGCGGGGCCGCCGGTCCAAGGCCCCGCCTGACCACGCATCCGCCGCGCTCCCCGCCAGCCACCGAAGCGCGGCACCCTCAGCCGTCCTTACCGAATGCGTCGTTCGTGGCGCGGTGGGTGCCTTCGGTCCGATACCGAGGTGCCCTAGAGTCGCCGCATGCGACGAAGGACAGGGCTGGCGATGGCTGGGGCTGCAGCCCTGGCCTGGGGCGAGTGGTTGAACTGGAGCTGGTCTCGAACTCTCGTGGGGAAGCGCGAGGGCGCTGCCGAGGCCGTGGTCGTGCTGGGGTACCGGAACCCTCAGGCGACGGCGAACTTCATCAACCGCTGGCGAGTCCGTGCCGGACTTCGCTCCGTCACCGCTGACAGTGCGCGTGCCACTCGCGTGATCTTCAGTGGCGGTGCGCCCAGCAGTGGCGCCGCGGAGGCCCAGTTGCTGGCTGACTACGCGAAATCGGTGCTCAAGTTCGACGGCACGGTCCTGCTCGAAGACCAAAGCACGACGACATGGGAGAACATCACGAACGTCATCCCGCTGCTTGAGGACGTCGACCGCATCAAACTCGTCTCCCAGCCGGCTCACGCGCTCAAGGCCCGCGCGTACTTGCGGCGGCAGCGCCCTGACCTTGCCGCAAGGCTCGTGCGCGCGGATGACTACCGCCCTGGCGAGTGGATGGCCGCCAAGCCGCTGCTGGCTCTGTACGGCCTATGGACACTGCGCGGTCTCAAGGCCGACGAACGGAAGGCCTCGCTGTAGCCAGCCGCGACCGCGGGTGAACGCAGGGACTCCTTGCTGTCTGCCGCTTGCTGTCTGCCGACTGCCGCCACGCGAGCCCAGCGGTACACGCCGGCTGAATTCCCGGCAACCGTGGGCGAGCGGAGCGCCGGTGAATCCCGCTTCCCGCAGGTGGCCGAGGAGAGCGTGGACGGTGGGGCTCCATGGCCCCACGGGACGCCGGACCGTCCGTCCGCTGCGGACGACGCGGGCTGCGGGGCATGGTCGACGACCTTGATGTGAGGGCTCGCGCTCGGCAGGCACTGCGCGAGGTCTCCCGCGGACGCGATCACATAGTGACACCCGAGTGGGAGACGACCGTTCTTCGACCGTGAGGTGCAGCGTCCCCGGCGGGCCGTCACCCCTCCAGCATGCGGGTGACCAACAGCCGCAGCGACACCGCAAGCCGTCTAGTCCCTCCCTGCCCCAGCAGGCGCACGATGGGTCCGTTCTGCAGAGCGCCAAGCAGGATATGGGCCAGCAACTCGGCGTCCAGGTCGGGGCGTTCCTCGGCGATCAGCGCGCTGATGTGGCCGTGCCAGAACCCGTAGACCGAGTGCTGTTCGCGCGAATCCTCCTGGGCGTCGCGGGGGGCTGTCGCCGCCTGCCCGAGAGCGGCCAGCAAGCCTTTGTTCCGGCCGACCACGTCCACTACCGCGTCGAGGAAGGCCAGCAGTCGCTGACTGGGAGGGGCGCCCGGGCCCAGTGGTGGGGGGCCGTCCGTCACCGCTTCGTGCAGGGCGTGAGCGCGTTCCAGCATCAGCTCCCGCATCAGGCCCGCGCGGCTGCCGAAGCGGTGGAACACGGTGCCCTTGCCGACGCCCGCCGCGGCAGCGATGCGTTCCACCGAGACCTGTTCAGGAGGGTGTTCGGCGAGGAGTCTCTCGGTGGCCTTCAGGATCGCGCGCCGATTGCGTGCCGCGTCGGCGCGTTCGCGGCGGCCTTCCGCCATCAGTTCTCTCCTCATCCAGGACCATGCCCATAGACAACTGGACCACCAGTCCAGTACGGTCCGAATTGGACCACCGGTCCAGTTTAGGATACCGCCCCGTTCAAGGAGAGTTGCCATGCGACGAATCCGCTACCACTCCTACGGCAGCCCCGAGGTCCTCGCCATGGAAGAGGCTCCGGCGCCCGTTCCGAAGGCGGGGCAGGTGCTTCTCCGGGCCGAGGCGATCGGCGCCAATTTCGTGGACACGCAGCTCCGGCGCGGCATGGCCCAGGCCGAGCTCTACCCGCGGCCTTTACCCAGATCCCTCACCGGTGATGTGGTGGGCACGGTCGAGGCGGTCGGGCCGGACACGGACCCGGGCCTGATCGGACGGCGGGTTGCCACGGCCTCGGAGGACGCTTTCTGCGATCTCATCGTCGCGGACGCGCGGTGGCTCGTCCCGGTACCCGACGGGCTCGACGCCGGCACGGCCAGCGCGCTCCCCATGGTCGCGCCGGTGGCCCTGGGCGTGCTGCGCGCCGGGCAGCTGGCGCACGGCGAGACCGTACTGGTCCACTCCGCTGCAGGCGCCATCGGCCACCTCGCCGTGCAGCTCGCAAAGATCCTCGGCGCGGGCACGGTCATCGCCACGGCCAGTACGAGTGCCAAGCTTGACTTCGCCCGAGCCCAGGGCGCCGACATCGGCGTCAACTACACCGACGAGGACTGGCCGGAGCAGGTCCGCTTGGCCGTGCCCGGCGGAGTGGATGTCGTCCTCGATGCGGCCGGCGGTGAGGTTCTGCGCCGCAGCCTGGACGTACTGGCCCCGTACGGTCGGCTGGTGGCCTACGGAGCCGCGAGCGGGGAGCTCGGCAGCATTCCCGTCACCGACCTGTTCGCCCTGAGGTCCGTGACGGGGTTCTCCCTCATGGCCGCGCATGCGGCCGACCCCGAGCGCGCAGTGAAGGCCCTGGCTGAACTTACCGAGTACGCCGCCCAGAGATTGCTACGCGCAGCGGTCCACGCCCGGCTGCCGTTGACCGAGACCAGCGAGGTGCACCGGATCCTGGAGAACCGTGCACAGCGGGGCCGCATACTGGCCGTCCCGTAAGGCGGCCGGGACGGTCCGAACGCCCTTTGCCATGGCTGACAGGCGGCGAGGGCCAGACTCAGCTCTACGTCAGCGTGTACCACGGGCGTCCGAGTGCTCCCGAGTGCCGCCGGAACCATTTCCCCAGCGCTCGAACATGCCCCGCGTAGATCGGCTCGTGGAGGAACCTTCCTATCAGCCACAGAAAGTGACAGATCAGCGGTTCAGGACACAGACCCTGGCATCTGCCCCTACCTGTCACCGACGGCCAGTCGCCCTGAACGGGCGGCTGGCCGTCCTGCCTTCGCGGCCACGTCAGTGCCGTCATGTCTCATCGTCATCCACGGGCTCATTGGTCATCAAGTGACTCCGGAACCTGTCGACAAACGCTGTTCCTAGAGATCAACGAAGCCAGGCGGGATGACGTTCGTGGTGTGCTCCCATGTCGTCGTGCTTTGGTCTTCGAGGAGGACTGTTGCCGTCGTACTCGAGCACCGATTTCGCGCAGCCAGCCGTCATCTGGGCCTCCGCTGCCCCACTACTGGTCGCATCGCCATGAAGATCGCGCGTGTGGGACGCGCACTGTCAGCGGCGATGGAGCGAAGTCCAGCGGGCTCGCCAGCACGGACCGGCCAGCGCGGGCTCGCCAGCACGGGCTCGCCAGCGCGCGGGGCCGGCGATGTGCGGTGGGCCTGGCCGAAAGGGAGATGGCGACGTGCGGGGGACGGGGGAGTGGGCTCAGGCAGGCGAAGTGGGCTCGGGCAGGCGAAGTGGGCAAGGCGCCTGCCGCTGCTCGGCGGTTCGATCGCGGCTGCTGTGAAGGTCGAGGTCGGCCGGGGGACTGCATCAGGCAGCGAGAGGAACGCTGCTGATGGTTTGCTGACCTGAGTCGAGGTGCGGGTGCTGTGAACTGTGGAAGTGTCGATCAGGGGCAGCTTTGGCTTCCACCGGCGCCGGGCTCTGGGCAACGCTGTCCTGTGTCACGGGCTCAAAGGTTGCAGCGGTGAAGCAACCTCGGCCGGGTGCGTTCCCTCTTACCTCACGCAATCGCTCCCACCCGTAACCCTTCTTACGGGAGGGGCTGTTGCAGCGCTGAGCGCCCGTGCGTCTCCGGTCGCGGGGTGCGAGGACGACGATCTGCCGCGGTTCGCCCGTGCAGAGGTAGCCGCCCCCACAGAAAGTGCTCCATGTCTCTCACCGGCCAGCAGATTCTCACCCTGGCAGTGACAGCAACGGCGCTGTGCTCTGGCCTGATCATCTGGCTCTGGCCACGCCTGTCCCGGCACAGAGTGCCGTCCGGCCTTGGACGCGCCGTCAGTCCGGTGGCCATCCCCGACCACGTTGATGGCCGCTATCGGAAACTTCGCCAGTCACCCATGCCGTCGTTGGCCGGCGGACGCAACTTCACCACCTGGCTCGGCTTTCGCGAAACGGGAGGCGCTGCGGCCGGACGGGGCGGCGTGGTGTTGCTGATGTCCCCGCAATTCGCATCAGCGATGTCCGGCCATGGGGCGAGTGGCTGGAGCTTGATGAACCATCAAGCTCCAGCAAGCTGCCACCGCCGTCAACCGGCGGAACTTCCGTCCACCGCCGTGGCACGACCAAATGCCACGGCTGCACCGAACCAGAAATTCCGACGCGACCCTGCCCTGTAAATCATTGCTCCGTTGTAAGGACCGGAATGGCTTGCACCGCGCCGAAAAATTCTTCCGCTCCTCCGAAGGATCCATCGCCGAGGCTTTACGTGCTGGACGGGCTGCGCTTCGTGGCTGCCCTGCTGGTGGTGGCGTACCACTACATCACGCTGCGGGATGGCTGGGGGGAAGATCCCAAAGCCATATCGTCATCCGTATATCATCTTTCGGAGTATGGCTGGCTCGGCGTAGAAATATTCTTCCTGATCAGCGGGTTCGTCATCTGCATGAGCGGCTGGGGGCGTTCGCTCGGTGACTTCGTGACATCTCGGGTTTCACGGCTCTACCCGGCCTACTGGACTGCGGTTCTGCTGACAGCGGCAGTTTTGACGGCGTTCCCGGATGTCCGCAGTGTCGGCGGTTGGCAAAATATCCTCACGAATCTCACCATGCTCCAAGAAGGAGTCGGGGTACCTGATCTCGATGATGTCTACTGGACGCTGTTCGTCGAGCTGAAGTTCTATCTGCTGTTCGCAATCGTCATATTCCGCGGTGTCACCTACCGGAGGTGCGTGCTCTTCTGCGGCCTGTGGACAGTGGCCGGGATCTTTTCGCTGGGTTCTCATAATGAACTGCTCACGTCCTGGGCGGTCTCGCAGTACTCTCCTTACTTCATCGCCGGAATCGCCTTTTATCTGATCCATCGATTCAGGCCCAACGCCTTGTTGTGGGCCATCGTGGCCGTGTCATTCCTGCTCGCCCAGCACTACGTCCACGGCCGCTTGGTGACCAACCTCGGCGCGAAAGCCGGTCTGGTGGAGGAATGGCCGGCGCGTCTGACGATCCTGATCGCGTTCGTGATGATGGGGGCCATCGCTCTGGGAGCCTTTGACCGGCTGCGATGGAGATGGCTGACGACCGCCGGGAACCTCACCTACCCGCTCTACCTGATACATATGTATGTGGGGTTTACGCTGATCGCTCTACTGCGCCGTCATGTTCCGGCCGGACTGCTCCTTCCGGCAATCACTGGGTTCATGCTGGCGATCTCCTGGATCATCCATCGTTATGTGGAACGCCCGATCGGCAGAAAACTACGGCGCGCGATGAAAAGAAGCATGAAGGAGATGCGAGCACACTCAATGGACTACGACCGTACGCGTACCCCTGCTCGCGCCGAAGCGGAAATCCGCGCACGTGTTGATCGAACCGAGCGCCACAAGGTTTATGTTCCATAGGTACGACCGGGGGCACCAGCGCACGCTCGCGCGCATATTCCCCCCATGCGGGTGGGGGTATGGTCCGGACCGGCCGCGGCCCACCCGCCGGAGCGGGCCTGAGAGGCGCGCCGTCAGAACCGCTCCGTAAGCGCGGTTCGCGCGCCGGCCGGCCTGCAGGCGAAGCACGTGAAGCAGGCGAAGCCGGTGAAGCAGGCGAAGCCGGTGAAGCAATTCAGGCTGTGGCGACCCGGTATGACCAGCGCGGTTATGCCGTTCCGGGCACCGTTACGGCAGCGGCACTCCGCGCCTGGCTTCGGACGTGATCGGCAGACCGGGCGGCGCTGCGGAGGGCACGCGCCGAAATCCATTGCCCTGCGGACGTCGCGCCGTGCCAGAATCCGGTGCATGCCAATTCGATACCCCCGCCCCTTACGTCCCGGTGACTGTATCGGAGTCACCTCTCCGTCGAGCGGAGTCAACGAGAAGTTCCGCAAGCGCCTCGACGTGGCCATCCGGGAAGTCGAGGCACGCGGATTTGAGGTAATTCTCGGCCGGTGCATGGACGGCTCGGGACACGTCAGTGCTCCCGCCCCCGAGCGTGCGGACGAGCTGATGTCGATGCTGACGGATCCCCGCGTCAGGGCAGTGGTGCCTCCTTGGGGAGGAGAGACGGCGATTGACCTGCTGCCACTGCTCGACTTGAACCAACTGCGTGTCGCCGAACCGACCTGGATCGTCGGGTTCTCCGATCTGTCGACCGTCATCACCCCACTGACCCTCCTCACGGGGTCCGCGACCATTCACGGCAACAACCTGATGGACACGCCCTATCAGGTCCCCGAGGGGCTGATGTCCTGGCTCGACATCGTCGTGGCGCCACAGGGACACCGATTCACACAGACCCCGCCCGGCTACCACAGAACCACCGGCTGGGACGACTACACCGCCCTGCCCGAGGTGCGCGAGTGCCCGCTCGATACACCCGGCACATGGATCCGCTTGGACGGGAGCGGAGACGTGGACGTCGAGGGACGGCTGATCGGCGGGTGCATCGAAACGCTGTGCAATCTCACCGGGACCGGCTATCTCGACGTGTCCGCCTTCGCACGGGCCGAGGCCGCGGACGGGCTGCTGGTATACGTGGAGGCGACCGGCGACGACGACGTCTTCACCATCTGCCGCAACCTGCACGGCATGCGGCTGGCCGGTTTCTTCGACCAAGCGAATGCGGTGATCGTCGGACGGACCTCGGCACCGGCTGCCCCTTCGTTGTCCCAGCACCAGGCCGTGCTGGACGCCCTGGGCCCGTTGAATGTGCCGATCATCGCCGACGTGGAATGCGGACACGTTCCGCCCTTTATGCCGATCGTCAACGGGGCGCGCGGCCACCTTGTGCACACGTCCACCCGTCGCCAGCTCACCCAGACCCTGGACTGATACACAAGGTCAGGCTCCTCACCACCCGGAAACGGCGGCAGCAGACGGATGTTCCGGAACCTGTGCAGCACTGGGTGGACCCGCAGCGGGCGGTCCCGGAAGCCGCCCGCGTGCTGCGCCCAGGCGGGCGGCTGGGCCTGGTGTGGAACTCCCGTGACAGGCGGCGGCCACGAGTTGTCGGGACGCGAGCCGTTCGACTCCGGCGGGTGCGGGGCCGAGAGGGCGCGGCCACGGAAGCGTTGGCCGGACTGCCCGACCAGTAGCTGTGGCGCATCGACCGCACCGCCGACTACGGCGCATCCCGGGACGCGGCTCGCGGCCGGGGTGACCTCGCGAGGATCCCGCGGCGCCGGGAGGCCATCCGGCGGTTCGTGGGATCCGTCAGTGCATTCCCTCTTCGTGTCGATCCTGTGCAGCTTTGCAGTCGGGGGCATGGAATCCGGACGGGGCCGCCCATCTCGCCGTGTAGCGCCTGTCAATGCCGTGATAGCACGGAGTGATCCGATTCAAGGGAGGCTACGTCCGCATGGGCATCTTCAGCCGTCGCCAGAGCGCGACTACCGAGCCGACGCAGACTGTTGGCCCCCGTACGCCTTTCCCGGCGGCCGAGGCCACCGGAGTCGAACTCGACCCCGCACTTCGCGCGCTGACCGGAGAATGGACCATCGACCGCCCGCACAGTCGCATCGGATTCTCCGTGCGACACGCGATGGTCACGACGGTGCGGGGTGCTTTCACCGATTACGACAGCGCGCTGTATTTCGACGGAGCTCAGCCGTCCCGGTCCCGGGCGGAACTCGTCATTCGGGTCGCCAGCGTCGACACGGGCGTGGAACAGCGGGACGCACACCTCATCGGCACCGACTTCTTCGACGCACACCGCTACCCGGAAATGGCGTTCCGCAGCACCTCCACGATCCACGAGGGCGCAGAGAACTTCCGCATGACAGGGGATCTGACCATCCGCGGCATCACCCGGCCGGTCGAGCTCCAACTCGCCTACCTCGGCTCCGTCTTGGACCCGTTCGGCTATGAGCGGGCCGGCTTCGACGCCACCACCACCATCGACCGCACCGATTGGGGCTTGGTCTACAACCAACGCCTGGAAGCGGGCGGCGCCATGGTGAGCGAGAGAGTCCGGCTGCAGTTCGATATCTCCGCGATCCGGTCCGTACCCCTTGCGTAGTTGCCCCTGCGGGCCCCTGCGTTGCGTACGCCTACACCCTCGGCGAGGCGGGCTGCGTGCCGTCATACGGAATCGGTTGGAAGCGCAATGCTCGTCGCTGACGCACTGCCTTCATGCAGGGCCTGACAGCCGACGACGACACCGCTCAGCCTGACCGGTGTCGAACCATATGCAGCTGGCGGTCCCGAGCAAGGCGCCGGGGGACAGCGAGCGAGCCGGAAGGGCCCTGATGGCCGGCTCGATGCCGTCGTGCAGCAGATCGCGGGCACGGGGGGAGGGGGCGCGGCTCTCCTCCTCGCTCCGTCGTTACGTGTGCTTGGTGACGTGCCGTTCATTGACGCCTCGACGAACGGCACGTCACCGGCTGCGAGGCCGGGAAGATCACGCAAGAGGCCGGCATGGACCTCTCAACGGACCTCTCGCGACTTCTCATGGACTCCTCGCGATCCCTCGCGGACTTCTCGCGACCTCTCACGGACTTCCCGGACCGAGGCCACCTTCCTAGGAAGGTGTTGATTCGACGCGGTCGATCTGCGAAGGTGTGGCCATGACCCAGCCCGCGACGAGTGCCGTCGGCGGCGCACAGAAAGTTGTCGCCGCGCTCCTCGCGCAGATCGAGAACGGGACCCTGCGCCCTGGCGACCAGATGCCTACCATTGCCGCCCTGGCCCAGGAGTACGGCGTCAACAAAAACACCGCCAGCAAGGCTGTTGTGAGCCTGAAGGCGAAGGGTGTCCTGTCAGGGCCGGCAGGCGGAAACACCTGGGTGCGCGTATCGCCTCCGCACAAGAGGCGCCGTAACACCCGCTATCACGCGGAGAAATCAGCAGTTCGGCTGCCGGAATGCGAGCGCTCGGTCGCGGGAGTGTCGGAGGCCGACTCAGGAATCCCCCTGCAGGACCTCGATGAGGACCGTGCGGACTACGCGGTCATCGAGGCACCCCGAGAGATTCGCGAGGCCTTGGCACTGCCACCGGGAACACGAGTTCTGCGTCGTACCTATACCCGACGCCATGCCCAGAAGGCAGGCGCCGGCCGCTCGGTCAGCTACCTCCCGTACGACCTGGTGAGCGGCAACCCAGACCTCCTGGATCCCACCCGCGAGCCCTGGCCGGGCGGCACCATGCACCAGCTCTACACCATTGGAGTGGAGCTGGACAGGATCGTAGATCGTGTAACGGCGGGCATGCCCACACCTGAAGAGATGCGGGTTTTTGATATTCCGCCGGGTGTACCACTCATCAGAATCCGCAAGGTCAGCTATTCGACGGAAGGCAAACCCGTCGAGGTCACCGAGATCCCCCTTCCCGCAGATCGTATCGAGCTGATCTACACCACACAGCTGGAGCGTTGGAGCTAATGCCTGTTGTCAGCACCATGCCCCCGTCCGGGTCGGGGAGCAGGACGATCGTCTCCTTGAGGCGTATGAATCGCTCTGTTCTCAGGCCATGCCCTCGGGACGGGAACGGGAACGGGGTTGGGGACAGGAACGGCAACGACAACGGCAACAGGGGCGGCAACAGGAACAGGAACAGGAACGGGAACGACGGGAACGGGAACGGAGCGTGCAGGAGGACGGCACGACTGGCCTCCCGGTCTTGGCCCTCCCGGTCGATGTCCGCGTCTCCCCAGGTACTGGACGAAGTGTTTCCGCCCAGGTTGGCGGATCTCCGCGGCCCCGGCCGGCGCCGGAGTCTGTCGCAGGGCTTCACAGGACGGTTCTCATGAACAGGCTGATCTCGATCGTCACCCCGGTGCATGGCGAAGGGGTGCACTTTCTCCCGGATGCGTACGCGTCTCTGCACGCGCAAGTTCTTCCTGACGGCTGGTCATGGGAGTGGTGTGTGCAGGAAGACGGAGCCGACGTCCATGCCTCGGACCAACTCCCCGCGGGCGACCCGCGCATCCGCATCTCAGCGTCTCGTCGCGGCGGCCCGCATGTGGCACGGACCATGGCGTTCGCCCGGTCAACTGGCGGGTACGTCAAGAACCTGGACGCCGACGACCAACTCACTCCCGGAACTCTTGCGCGCGACATCGCCGTCCTGGACAAGCATCCGGCGGTGGGGTGGACCACCTCACGAGCGATCGATCTCCTTGAGGACGGCAGCACCGTCTCCTTCGAACTCGGTGACCCGGAGCCCGGCCGGCTTCCACGGGGGAGTGCGTACGGGTTCTGGGCCGAACACCGTCGTCCCCGGATCCACCCCGCCACGCTGTGTGTCCGGCGCCCTCTCCTGGCACTGCTCGGCGGTTGGATGGCTCTGCCGGCTTCCGGTGACACGGGTCTCTTGCTCGGACTCGACGCTCTGGCGGACGGATGGTTCATCGGCGAGACCGGCCTCCTGTACCGGAAACACGGAGGCCAGATCACCACGCACCCTGATCACCAGAACGGGCCGGAGTGGGAAGCCCGGATGTCGTTGATCCAGGAACGCGCTGATGCTCTTCGGGCCTGGTCGGCCGTCACACCCGGCGCAGTGCCACCATACGACCCGCCCGGCCGCTGAAGGCCGCGGTCCGGGACCCACGAGTACGAGTACGGGCGACGACCGCCACCCCACCGCGTTCCAGCGCGGCTGCGACCTGTCCGAAGAGGCAGCGGTCGACTACGCACTGGAGACAGTGACCTCGACCGGCGAGCAACGGCAAACGAGCGATGAGGATTCGGACCTGACGCCGAGAGAGGCAGATCGCCGAGCTGGCATCCGAGGGCCTGACCAACAGGGAGATCGCAACGCGCCTGGTCATCGCCCCCTCCGCACGGCTGAAGGACAGGTCCATCGCATCCTCACCAGGCTCGGGTTCAGCTCGGGTTCAGCTCACGGTGCGCAAATGCCGCCTGGTACGTCAGCGGACGGAACGTCCGGGAACTGTCCCTTCCCTCGAACTGACTGTCACTGCGTGTGCAGTGCCCACCTGCTGCCATCGACACACGCCGTTCCGGGCAGCGCGATCAGTTCGGGCTTGAACAGCGGTGGCGAGTCCATCGCGGGCTCCCAGGTCGCTACCTTCTCGTCCTGCGGGACCTCGATCCGCCTGCCCGCGGCGAGGTCGGCGACCACCTTCAACAGCAACCGCACACCGAGCGGGGCCAGGTGCTCGCGCCACAGGCTCTGCGAGGTCGAGCCAGGGGGCACGAACAGGTGCTCCTGGGCGGCGAGCGGGCCGGCGTCGGTGCGCTCGGTGAGGTGGTAGACGCTCCCGCCCGTCACCTTGTCACCGTCGCGGATCGTCCATCGGATCGCGTCGCGGCCGCGGTGCAACGGAAGCAGGCTGGGGTGATAGCCGATGGTGGCGACTGCGGCCCTGGCCCGCGTGTGGCGGCCGAGGAAAGCGTGTGAATGCGCGGCGACGATGATGTCCACCCCGTCCGGGACATGCCTCGCGCGCAGTTCGGCCGAGTCCGTCCACGGTATGTCCCGGGGGTACGCCCAGGAGCGTAGGCGGTCCCAGGACATCGCGTTGCTCTCGTCGGAGTGCCCCTTGCGCAGCCGGGGGGCGGCCGCGCCGGCGATCTTGTGCCCTTCATCCAGCAGGGCGTCCGCGACCTGCACCGCGAATGCCCCTCGTCCTGAAATGTAGATGTTCATCACTCGCGCTCCCTGCGGTCGCTGGTCGGGTGTCTGTTCAGGAGGGGTAAGAACGCTCCGCCAAGGCACAGAGCCAGTTGAAAGCGGTACCGGTGCCGACGAAGGGACCGCTCATCAGCCGACCTCTCTCAGCCCGGAGTGATCGGGCCGGAACCGCACCGGCAGGGTGGAGAACCCGGTCAGGAAGTTGGACCGGATGCGCAGTGACTCGCCGGTCCGCTCGAATCCGGTGGTGAAGTCCCGCAGTGCAATCAGCAGTTCGGAGATCTCCACCTTGGCCAGGTACGAGCCGACGCAGAAGTGCGGGCCGTAGCCGAAGGCCAGGTGTTTGTTGGGGGTGCGGCCGAGGTCGAACTCACCGGGCCGCTCGAAGGCCCGTTCGTCCCGGTTGCCGGAGGCGTGCCAGAGCGTGACGATCTCGCCCGGCCGCATCCGTACGCCGTGCAGTGCGGTCTCGCGGACGACGCTGCGCCCGAAGTGCATCGTGGGGGACGCCCAGCGCAGCACTTCGTCCACGGCGGTCTCCACGGCGACCGCACCGTGCTTGAGCCGTTGCCACTGCCCGGGCCGGCCCGCGAGGGTGTGGACGCAGTCGATCATCGTGAGCCGGCTGGTCTCGTCGCCCCCGATGATCAGGCTGTAGCAGTTGAGTACGACGTCCTCGTCGGACAGGGGCACACCGTCGATGGAACTGCCGATCAGCATGCTGATCACGTCATCGCCCGGCGACTCGCGCCGCTCCTCGACGAGGTCCATGAAATACATCAGGATCTCGTTGCGGGCCATTTCGGAGTCGACCTCGTCGACGTCCTCGTCGTCGGTCGACAGCGCGGTCTTGGTCAGGGAGAGAAGGAAGTCCCGGTCCTGCTCGGGCACGCCGAGCAGGTTCGAGATCGTGGTCATCGGGATCCGGCTCGCGATCTGCTCGGCGAAGTCGCAGCCGCCGGCCTCGACCGCCTCGCGGATCAACTGCCGGGTGTTGACCCGCACCGTCCGTGCGACCTCGTTGAGCACCCTCGGCGAGAGCACCCGCTGAAGGATCTTGCGCAACTCGTGGTGCCGGTGCCCGTCGGTGACGGCCAGCATCCGGCCGGCTCCTGCGTCACCGCCGCCCAGCAACGTGACGAGCACATTGCCGCGCTCGGACGTGAAGTTCACGTCGTCCCGGTAGGTGGCCATGATGTCGTCGTAGCGGGAGATCACCCAGAATCCGCGGCGGCCGTCGACCGGAGGGTTCCAGCGCACCGGGGCGGTGTCCCGCAGGGTGCGCCAGAACCGGTCGAGTTCGTGGTCCGCGAAGGTGTTCGGGTCGCCCAGGTCCACGGCGTCCAGTGCCGGTGTGCTCACGGTCACCAGTCCGTACGCCAGAACCGGCGCGGCTGGAAGGGGTAGGTCGGCAGCGGCACGCGGTGGCTGGCCTCCCCCAGGTGCAGCGAGCCGAAGTCCACCTGCTGGCCGGTCACCCAGGCGGCGGCCAGCTCGGACAGCGCCGGTGCGTCCGTACCGGACCGCACGATCCCGTGGTCGTTGCGGCGGAAGGAATCGGGATCCACGCGCGGCGCGGCAGCGGTCTCGGTGGCCAGGCCTCGGGGGGAGTCGTCGGACAGCGCCGCGATGAGCTCCGCACGGCTGCGGACCACGGCCGCCCACCGGCGGGACATCACCTTGCGGCCCAGGTTGAGGCTGAAGCAGATGTC
Organism: Streptomyces sp. NPDC048516; assembly: GCF_043199875.1. Lineage (NCBI taxonomy): Bacteria > Bacillati > Actinomycetota > Actinomycetes > Kitasatosporales > Streptomycetaceae > Streptomyces > Streptomyces sp. NPDC048516. The sequence continues at coordinate 204,755 of NZ_JBICWS010000001.1, forward strand.
GTCCAGGCGCAGGTCGGGGTGGGCCTCCAGCCAGTCCTTCAACCTTGCGCGCTGACGTGCCAGCGCTTCGTCGTCCAGGGCGGACAGGGTGGCCAGCCGGGGCCTGCCGTCGGCCTCGGGGGCGCGTTCGGCGACCGTCGGTGCCTCCTCCAGCACCAGGTGCGCGTTGTAGCCACCGCCGCCGATCGAGGTGATGCCCGCGCGGCGGACGCCGGACTCCGTCTCCCAGTCCGCCGTCTCCAGCTGCGGCACGAACGGGGTGCTGGGGAGGTCGAGGTCTTCGTTGACCTCGGTCAGGTTGATCGTGGCCGGGAGCTTCCTGTGGTACAGGGCCATCGCGGCCTTCAGCGCACCGAAGCCGCCCGACACCACACCGCCGTGCCCCACGTTGCCCTTGACCCCGCCGATCGAGGTGGTGCCGGTCTGCTTGCCGAACGCCATGCCCGCCGCGTGCACTTCGAGCTCGTCGGTCATCGGCATGCCGAGACCGTTGGCCTCGTACATGGACACGGTGTCCGGTGCGACGCCGCCCACCTCCATGGCGTTGGCGATGCACGCGCTCAGCCGCTCGGGCTGCGCCAGGCCGTAGGCCATCGCGCTGACGCCGTTGTTGTTGACGGCCGAACCCTTGACCACGGCGTAGATGTGGTCACGGTCGGCGACGGCCTGAGCCAGCGGCTTGAGCAGCACGGTCACGACACCACTGGACAGCGCGGTGCCGGTGCCGTTGGCGTCGAACGGGCGGCAGTGGCCGTCCTTGGACAGGATGCGGTTCTCCTCCCACAGATGACCACGCGGGTGGGGCAGACGCACCATCGCGCCACCGGCGACCGCCATGTCGGTCTGGCCGAGCAGCAGTGACTGGCAGGCCAGGTGCACCGCGTAGTGGAAGCCGGCGCAGACCGCGGCAACGGTGACGGCCTCGCCGGTGAGCCCCATGTAGTACAGCGCGTTGGACGTCATGGTGTCCGGCGACCACGCCAGGCTGGCCTCGATCGCCTCGGGGCCGACCGACACCCGGTCCGGCGGGGAACTGTAGAGCGCCGCGGTCTGCGGGTTGTTGGCGCCGTACATGCCTATCTCGGCCTTGACCCGGTCCGGGTCGTAGCCGCCGTCCTCAAGCGTTTCCCATGCGCTCTCCAGGAACAGCCGGTTCTCCGGGGTCATCGCGGCCGCCATCCGGTCGCTGATGCCGAACACCGACGGGTCGAACTTGTCGTAGGTGTCGAGGACGCCGCAGGCCCGGACGTAGAACGGGCTGTGGATCAAGGTCTCGTCGACGTGGATGTCGTCCTTGGCGAGGAACGACACGGACTCCCTGCCGTGTACGAGGTTGTCCCAGAACTGTTCCTTGGTGCGGGCTCCGGGCGCTCGCAGGGACATGCCGATGACGGCCACATCACCGGGGTCGTAGTCCTGCTCGGGGCTGTCGGTCATGCGAAGGCTCCTGCTTCGGTCGAGTGGGGGCTGCTCAGCTGCCGGTGGAGGCGCCGCGGCCGCGCAGCGCGGCGCGGCGGGCGTTGGCGCGCAGGCGAGCCGACTGGACCACCTCGGGGGTGGCGCCGCTGTCCTGGTCGAGCCAGCGGCCCAGGGAAGAGATGTCACGGAAGCTGAAGAGGTCGGGCACGCGGACGCGGCGGTCGAACCGCCGGGTCATCAGCCTGGCCAGCCGGACGAGCAGCAGAGAGTCGCCGCCGAGGTCGTAGAAGGCGGCCCGGACGTCGATGCTCGCCGGTTCGAGGTCGAGCAGTTGGCCCCAGATCTCCGCCAGCGCCACTTCGGTCGGCGTGCCGGCGGCCGTCAGGGGCCCGCCGGTGCCGGCGGCCGGCGGCTCGGGAAGCGCGGTGCGGTCGAGCTTCCCGCCCGGCGCCAACGGCAGTGCGGTCAGGAACACGATCGTGCCCGGCACCATGTAGTCGGGCAGCTGGGTGGCGAGCCGGCCGGTGAGGGCGGTCTGGAGCCCGGCGTCCAGCCAGACGCCGCCTCGGGGGTCGCCCTCGGGCACGACGTAGCCGGTGAGCCTGTTGCCCCGTACGACGGCGGCGGCTTCCCGGACCCCGGGGCAGCCGGTCAGCCGGGCCTCCACCTCTTCCAGTTCGATGCGGTAGCCGCGCAGCTTGACCTGGTGGTCGGTGCGACCGCCGAAGTGGAGTTCACCATCGTCGGTGAACGTGACGACGTCGCCGGTGCGGTACATGCGCTCGCCGTCCAGGAACGGGTCCGGTACGAACCGTTCGGCCGTGGTACGAGGCCGGTTGACGTAGCCGTGGGCGAGCCCGGTGCCACCGATGTAGAGCTCACCGGGCACGCCGGCCGGCAGCTGCCGCAGGTTCTCGTCGAGCACGTAGGCACGGGCGCCCGGTGACGGCGTGCCGATGGAGGGTTCGCCGGTCCCGTCTTCCGGCACCAGCCCGAACGAGCAGAAGACGGTTCCTTCGGTGGGGCCGTAGGCATTGAAGACCCGGTCGGCGCCGGTCTCCCGGTACGTCCTGTCCACCAGCTTGCGGCGCAGGGGCTCGCCGCCGAACACGACGGTGCGCACGTTCGGTGGCAGACATCCGGCGTCGAGCAGGCCGTTCATCACCGAAGGTACGACGTTGAGATGGGTGATCCTGTCGACGTACGGACTCTCCGGCAGGTGGACGGCGCTCTCCACGAGCACGACGGCGCCGCCACGGCACAAGGCGGCGAAGATCTCCATCACGGACATGTCGAAGCAGACCGAACTCGCCGCCGATACACCGCTCAGGTCGCAGCCTTCGAGGATGCGGTCCATTGCGGACAGCATGGCCACGCAGCCGCTGTGGTGGACGGCCACGCCCTTCGGCCGGCCGGTGGACCCCGACGTGTAGATGATGTACGCGGTGTCGCCGGGCACGATCGGCACGGGCTTCTCGCCGGGCTCGGTCGTCACGGTCTCGTCCAGTACCACCACGGTGGGGCCGGCCGGGCAGCCGGCCCGGGACGCGGGCGTGGTCAGCAGCAGGTGGGTCCCGCTGTCCCGCACCATGAAGGCCAGCCGCTCGGCCGGATACTTCGGATCCAGGGGCACGTAGCAGGAGCCGGCGCGCAGCGTGGCCAGGATGCCGACGAGCAGGTCGGGTGTGCGCTCGACGCAGATGCCGACCGGCACACCGGGTCCCGCGCCGTCGGCGACCAGCCGTTCGGCCAGCACGCGGGACCGCTCGTTCAGGTCGCCGTAGGTCAGGACGCCGGCGTCCGAGTAGACGGCGGGGGCGCCGGGGTTCTTGACCGCTTGCTCGATGAACTCGGAGTGCAGGGTTTCGGTCACTGGTCCCTCTTCTCGGGGCAGCCGCTCGGGGCGATGTCCTGGAGCACCAGGTCGGGGTGGGCGATCGAGTCGAAGAGCACGGTGCGGTAGAGCGCCAGCAGTGCCGTCACGGTCTCCCTTTCCAGGTAGCTCGGTTTGTACTGGATGTGGCCGGCCACCTCGCCATCGATGTCGGCCATCGAGATCTCCAGGTCGAATTTGGCGAGGTGCCTGCGTACTTGAAGCGGTTCGAGCGGCAGCGCGCCGTCGGGCGCGATGGTGTCGCCGATGCCGTGGAAGAGCTTGACGGACCGGGGGAACGCGTCCGAGGACAGCCAGTTCACCACCACGTCGAACCACGGGGAGCGGCCTTCGGCCCTCGGCGGCTTCAGGGCGGAAGCCAGCAGGTCGAGGGGGTAGTTCATGTGCTCCAGCAGACCGAGCGAGAAGGCGTGGACCTCGCGCAGCAGGTCGCGGAAGCTGCGGTCACCGGCGGGCTTCGCACGCACCAGCACCGTGTTGAGGTAGTAGCCGATGGCGGATTCCCAGCCGGGTTCGCCGCGCTGAGCGATGGCGGTGGCCAGTACGGAGTCCTCGACTTGGGCCGCGCGGTTGAGCGTGGCGAAGAAACCGGCCAGTACGACGGTGCTGATCGACACGCCTTCGCGTACCGCGAATTCCCTGAGCAGGCGGGTCTCCTCGGCGCTCCAGCGGAACGTGAGGTCGCGGCCTTCGTAGGTGACCCCGGGAGGCCGCTCCATGGTGGACAGGTCGAGATGGGCGGGCGGATCGGCCAGCTTCTCCGACCACCAGCTCAAGGCCGCGTCGGCCGCCGGGCCGGCCAGCCACTGCCGCTCCCACTCGACGAACTCCGTGTAGGGGGCGACCGGCGCACCGGAGGCGGGGTCGACGCCCTCGTAGTACTCCTGGAGTTCGCGGATCATCACGTCGGCCGATGCCGCGTCCGACGCGATGTGGTGCACGAGCACCAGCAGATAGTGGTCCGCCGGGCCACGCGTCATCAGCACCACCCGCACCAGCGGCCCGTTGTCGATGTCGAGCGGCAGATGCCCGTACTCGGCCAGTTCCTCGCGGGCTTGTTCGTCGTCCCGGTCCGTACTGTCCACCACGACGAACTCGTACAGCGGTTCGTCCAGGATGACCTGGTACGGGCTGCCGCCCGCCTCGACGAAGAGGGTGCGCAGCGCGGGATGCCGCTCCATCACGGCCCGCACGGCGCGGTCGAGCACCTTCTCGTCGACCGTGGTCCGGATCCGGGCGGCCACCATGAAGTTGTAGGGCACCGCGTCCGGCGCGACCATCTGCATGAACCACAGCGATGCCTGGCCGTGCGAGGCCGGTGCCAGTTCGAGACCGAGGCCGTCGGCCCGCAACTGGTCGAACGCCGGTGCGTCGGTGGGGTCCAGCAACCCGCGTGCGGCCAGTTCCTCCACCAGCTCCCCGGCGTCCAACTCGGACAGATCGTCGAGGAACGTCCGGTCAGGCCCGGCCGCCGGCTGCGGCTGCGGCACGGCCACCGCCTTCGGCTGCGGCTGCGGCAAGGCCACCGCCTTCGGCTGCGGCTCCGGCAAGACCACCGCCTTCGGCTCCACCTGCGACGCCCGTGCCGGCTTCCCCTCCGCGGCCGGCGCCCGGTCGGCCGCCGCGGTCGCAGCCGGCCGACCGATGGCCTCGATGAGGTGGCTGACGACCTCGGATATGGTCCGGCCGTCCAGGAACACCACCGGCGACACCCGCTGCCCGAACAGCGATTGCAGCCTGTTGACGAGGCGGAGCGCCAGCATCGAGTCAAGGCCGAAGTCGCGCAGGCTCGCGCCTTCGCCGAACTTGCTCGCCGGCACGCCCAGCGCGTCGGCGATCTCGTCGAGGACGATGTCCTCCAGCGGCCTGTTCTCCGCGGTCTCGGCGACGGGCTCGGCCACCGTCGCGACCACGGACTCGGCCGCGGTTTCGGCGACCGGTGCCGACGCGCCGCGGGGGTGCGGCGTGGTGTCCAGCCAGTAGCGGTCCTTCTGCCACTGTACGAGCGGGGTTTCCACGACCTCGACGTCGTCGGCGAACAACGAGTCGAAGGCCAACGGGAGGCCTCTGACGTACAAGGATGCGGCGGCCCCGAGCAGGCAGCGGACGTCGCTTTCGTTGCGCCGCAGGGAGTTGATCGCGTGCACCCGGGCACCACGGGTCAGTGCGATCTCCTCGACCGCGCCGCGCAAGGTCTCGTGCGGCCCGATTTCGATGAAGGTGCCGACGCCGTCGTCGACCAGCGCACCGATCGTCTCGGCGAACCGGACCTGGTTGCGCAGGTTGTGCACCCAGTAGTCGACGTCGGTGACCGGGTTCACCGTCTCGGCCAGTGCCGTGGAGCGGAAGGCGAGGGTGTTGGTCAGTGGGGTGATGCCGTCGATGCGTTCGCGCAGCGGCTGGATCAGCGGATCCATACCGGGGCTGTGCACCGGCCTGTCGACCCGGATCCTCCGGGTCGGGATCCCGGCCCGCTGGAGGTCGGCCTCCAGGGCGCTGACGGCGTCGGGAGAGCCGGACACCGCCGCGCTGGTGGGGCTGTTCACCACGGCGACGGCCACGTGCTCGGCGTACGGGGCGATCCTCGGCAGCAGTTCCTGCTCCGGCAGGTCGACCGAGATCATGGCGCCGGAGGCCGCTTTCCGTTCGAGCAGGTGTGACCGGGCGACCACCACGCGAGCGGCGTCGTCCAACGACAGCGCGCCGGCGACATGGGCGGCCGCGACCTCGCCCAGGCTGTGCCCGACGACGGCGGTCGGCTGGATGCCGAGTTCGAGCCAGACCTTCGCCAGTGAGACCTGCAAGGCGAACAGCACAGGCTGCTGGAAGTCCATCTCCTCGAACCTGGCCCGGTCGGCCGGGGCGGCGAGCTCGTCGAGCACCGAGCAGCCGCCGGCCGCGCGCACGGCGGCGTCGCAGGCGTTCATCCACCTACGGAAGCCGGCGTGCGAGCGCATCAGCTCCCGGCCCATGCCGACCCATTGCGTTCCGCCGCCGGAGAACACCAGCGCCACCCGCCGGTCGCTGTTGCCGGCGACCGTGCCCGTGACGACATCGGGGTGCGGCTGACCGGCGGCGACCCTGGCGAGTCCGTCCAGGACGTCCTGCCGGTTGCGGGCGAACAGCGCCACCCGGTGGTTGTGGTGGGTACGCCTGGCCGCCAGTGTGTAGGCGAGGTCGGAAACGCGCAGGCCCGTGTCACGTTCGACATGGTTGGACAGCTCACGGCAGGTGTCGGTCAGCGCGGCCGCCGTACGCGCCGTGACGGGTACGAGATGCACCTGCTCGTCGGCCGCGGCGTCGCCCTGGCTCGGTGTGACGTGCCGCCTGCGGTCACCCGTGGTGAACGGGCCGGGGGCAACCGGGAGGCCGGCGGTGTACAGCACGCCGAGCGAACCGAGCAGCGTCGAGGCTTCGTCGGCGCCACGACGGAGCGAGGGCAGGGTGGCCGCCGTCAGGATCTCCGACACGGACTTGAGCAGTACGGGATGCGGACTGAGTTCGATCACCGCGTCGATGTCGTGGTCGCGCAGGTTCGTCAGGGCGTCGACCACCCGGATCTCCTGGCGCAGGTTGTTCACCCAGTAGTCCGGCCCGAGTTCCGCGCCGTCGACGAGCTCCCCGGTGACCGTCGAGATCATCGGGATGCGCGTGGTCCGGGGCCTGATGCCGGCGAGTTCGGCCCTCAGCGGGGCGAGGACGTGGTCGACCAGCGGCGAGTGCGGTGCGTGGCCCATCCGCACGCGGTGGTTCGTGACGCCCTCGTCGGTGAGCCGCTGGATCAGTTCGTCGATCTCCTGCGGGGTGCCGGTGACCAGGGTGGAGTTCAGGCCGTTGTAGCCGGAAACGGTGAGCTGGCCGGTCAGGTGCTGCTTGACGTCGTCCGCACCGGTCATGACCACGATGCCGTCACCGCGTCCGACGGCCAGTTGCTGGAGGAGCCGGCCGTGGTGGGCGGCCAGGCGGGAGGCGTCCTCGAAGTCGAGTGCGCCGGCGATGTGGGAAGCGGCGAACTCTCCGACACTCTGGCCCACGACGACGTCCGGCTCCACCCCCAGCGAGCGCCAGGCGTCGGCCAGAGCGACCTGGAGGGAGAACAGCAGCGGCTGGAACACGTCCATGTCGTCGATGCGGCCGTCAGGTGACAGCAACTGGTCGACGAGCGAGAAGCCCAGCAGCTCCCGCATCCGTTTGTCGGAGCGCATCATGGACCGTCGGAACACGGGCATACCGGCGAGCAGCTGCCTGCCCATTCCCACCCACTGCGAACCGTTGCCCGAGAACAGGAACGCCACCCGCGGCCGGTGTTCGGTGATCTCCCCGGCGCTGACCCCGGCGGCCGTAGTGCCGGCGCCGAAGGCATCCAGCTGCCCCCTGAGTTCGGTCATGTCGTGGGCGGTGGCCGCGAGCCGGAACCTGCCGTCGCCGGGTGTCCGGCTGCATATCGCCCGCAGGTCGTTCTCCTCGCGCAGCGCCAGGGCCCGCTCGGCCAGCGCCTCCTGGGAGTCCTCTGCCAGCAGGAGGAGTGAGCTCTCGGGGCGCGGCAGCTCCTCGACGACGACGTGACAGATCGCGCCGCCGAATCCGAACGAGCTGACGCCCCCTCGGCGCGCGTCGGACCGTCGCGGCCACGGCGTCAGCCGGTCCTGGACGGTGAGGTTGTACTCGTCGAACATGATCTGCGGGTTCGGAGAGGCGTAGTGCAGGCTCGGCGGCAGCACACCGTTGCGCATCGACAGCGCGAGTTTGACCAGGCCGACGATGCCCGCCGCCGCCTCCAGATGCCCGACGTTGGACTTGACGGAACCGAGCCGCAGCGGCTCCCCGCGGTCACCGCCCAGGACCGCGCCGATGGCATTGGCCTCGATCGGGTCGCCGAGGGGCGTCGCGGAGCCGTGGCACTCGATGTAGTCCACGAGGGAGGGTTTGATGCCGGCCCGCTGGTACGCGGTGCGGAGCATCTTCTCCTGCGCCTGGGGGTTCGGCGCGGTCATGCCGTTGCTCAGGCCGTCGTTGTTGGACGAGCTGCCCTTGATCACGCAGTACACCGGCAGTTCACGCTCGAGCGCCACGCTGAGCGGGGCGAGCACGACGACACCGGCGCCCTCACCGCGGACGTAGCCGTCGGCCCGGGCGTCGAACGACTTGCAGCGGCCGTCCGGAGCGAGCGCGCCCATCTGGTCCATGGCGGTGTAGTAGTCGGAGACGAAGCTCAGGTTCACGCCACCGGCCAGCACCAGCTCGCTCTCGCCCATCCAGATCGACTGGCATCCCACGTGTACCGAGACCAGCGACCCGGCGCAGGCGGCGTCGATGGCCATGCTCGGGCCCTGCAGGCCGAGGAGGTAGGAGACGCGGTTGGCGATGATGCCGTCGTGCATGCCGGTCGCGGTGTGCGGGGTGATCTGGCTGTCGGGACCGCGATAGTGGGCCAGCGCGGCATAGTCGCCCCAGCAGGAGGCCATGAACACGCCGGTGTCGCTGCCGACGAGGCTGTGCGGCGCGACACCCGCGTCCTCCAGCGCCTCCCAGGCCAGCTCCAGAATCAGGCGCTGCTGCGGGTCCATCTGGACGGCTTCGCGGGGTGAGATGCCGAAGAACAGCGGATCGAACCGGTCGATGCCGTCGATGAACCCGCCCCACCGCACCGAGTCGTTGAGGAGATCGCGTCGCGCGGCCGGCACCGGGCCGACGGCGTCACGGCCCTCGGACAGCAACTGCCAGAACGAGGACGGGTCCGGTCCGCCGGGGAACCTGCAGCCGATGCCCACGATCGCGATGGGTTCGTGCGATGTCGTACGACGATCGTTGCCCGGGGCTGTGGTCTCCGCGGCACGTGGACCCTCCACGAGCGCACGGGACAGCTCGTCGAGGGCCGGGTACTGCCACATCCAGGTGACCGGAACTTTCCAGCCGAGGAATTCGGATAACGAGGTGGCGAGAGCGGTCAACTTCAGCGAGTCCAGGCCGTACCGGTGCATCGGCGCCCAGCGATCCACCGCGTCCTCGGGCAAGTCCAACAGCTCGGCAACGCGAGAGAGCAGAAACTCTGATATGGCATGCACATCTCGTGCTGCGTGCTCTTGGGGCATTTCGGCTCCTCAGCAGGGCGGATGGAAGGGCCCGATGAACCTTGCGGCCGGATGATCAAGGTCTCGGAACTCCGTCTGCTGTGCACCAGCAGCGGATTGCAGTGGTTACGGCGCACACACGGCCGTGGCGATAAGCACGGCCGGGGCCGATGCCTGTCGAAATGGTGAGTCAGTGCGCAGGCAGCTGGTCATGGGGATGGCTCATGACACGGAGGCTTCGCTTCGACGTGTCGAGTGCGCAGTGGAACCAAACGTGCGGAAGCCCTGTCAGGGGCAGTGGGACCCGCGTCCTGCTGGGCAGGCCGTCCCACCCCGGACAGGAACGTATGGCTGAAGAAGAACTGGTACCTGCACCCGACCCGATCCCCCGTTAAGTCGCTTTGGCTGAACCAGATCGCGATCTGGTTGAGGACCACTGCCCGGCAGTCCGGCCGCCGGCATGCATCGTCCGTCCCCTGGTCAATTCGATCCGCGATTGCATTGCCTTCGGGGACGTGCACGCGGAACTCTCCATCTGCACAATCAACGTCAGACCAGCGTCAAGATCCATTTCTCGGGTAAAGAATGATGCGGACTGACGTGGACCGCATTACGAGGTACTCGCCCGCCCGGCGAACTTCAGACTGCCACCCGGCGAATGGTGAAACAAGTGTGACCTGTGTGCCGGATGGTGCAGTGGCGTGATTTAGCCCCCGAGTGTCTGGTTCGCCCCTCGTGGTGTGGAGGGAGGCGCATTGCGCGCCGTCACCATGCCTCAGCCGACGGGAGGTGGGACGCCTCGTTGGGCGATGGTCCGGTGACATACGGGCAGGGCCGGGGTGGACAGCAGGCGGGCGGCGCTGCAAGCCTGCTCCGCATGAAAATCATGAAATACGAACCGATGCCGGCTGACGCCCATGTTCGGGTGACAGGGGCCGGGGCGATGGCACTCACCACGACACGGCAGCCGCTCGCGGGTGGCGCCGGCGGCACGTTATCCAGACACTCCCCACAGCGTCCCGGGAGGTCCGCGTGACCACTGCCGAGGTGCTGCCACGGCACAGGCCGGGCCTGGCACTTGGGGCGCTGGCCGGGGCACTCGCACTGGACGTGAGTGGTCTCGGGGTGCTCAATGCCGCCCTGCCGTCCGTCGGAGCACGTTTCGATCTGGACGAAGCCGCGCTCCAGTGGGTCATGATTGCTTACGCCGTCACGTTCGCCGGTTTCCTGCTGGTGGGCGGCCGCCTGGCCGATGTCTTCGGCCGGCGGCGGGTGTTCGAGTGCGGTGTCGCTCTGTTCACGGTGGCTGCGTTGGCCGGCGCCGCGGCGCCGGACACCGGGGTTCTGCTCGGTGCGCGGGCGGTCCAGGGCATCGGCGCGGCCCTGTCAGGTCCGGCCGCACTGGCCCTGCTGACCGAGGTGTTTCCGGCCGGTCCGGCGCGCAACCGAGCACTCAGCGTGTACGCCGCGGTCGGCGCGGCCAGCTTCAGCGGCGGGGTGCTGCTGGGGGGTGTACTGACCCAGTTCCTCGGCTGGCGGTCGGTGCTGTGGTTCTCGGTGATACTGGGGCTGGCCGTGCTGTCCGTCACGCGCGCCGGGCTGCCCGGCGGTACCGGGCGCGGCGGCCGGCTGGACCTGCCCGGCGCGATCTCAGGGACTCTCGGCCTCACCCTGCTGGTCGTCGGCGCGAGCAGTAACGGCACATTGGCATGGAGCGCACTCTGCGCCGCGGTGGCCTTCCTGGTGTTCTTCGTCGTGCACGAGCACCGCACCGCCGACCCGGTGCTTCCTCTCGGCCTCTTCCGGGTCACCTCGGTACGGTCCGCGAGCCTGGCAGCGTTCCTCCAGTACATGGCCTCGGTCGGGATGCTGTTCTTTGCGCCGCTGTATCTACAGGAGATGCTGAAGTACTCTCCGCTGCAGTCCGGTCTCGCACTGGTCCCGATGTCGGCGAGCGTCTTCCTCACCGCCAACTTCGTCACCGGACGCCTGCTCGCCACGTACCCGCCGCGCACGCTGATGGTCGTCGGACTCGTCCTGATCGGCGGAGGAACTGCGCTGTGGATGAGCACACCGCACGAAGGCAACTACCTGCTGCATGTGCTGCCCGGCCTGGTGATCAGCGGCATCGGCCAGGGACTGAACTTCCCCTCGATGACGTCCGCCGGACTCACCGGCGTCGAGCCGGACCGGCACGCCGTCGCCGGGGCGGTGAATGTCGTGGCACAGCAGATCGGTGCCAGCGTCGGAGTGGCGGTCATGGTCCTGGTCGCAGCGACCGGCAGCGACCAGCTCACCGGCTACCACCTCGCCTACCTCGCAGCCGGCATCGCCTGTGTGCTCGGAGCGGTATTCATCGCTATGGCACGTGGTCAGGACAAGCCCGGCCTGAAGAGCCCTCATACGGAGTAGGCCAGCCAGGGCATGGCTGTGAGGACCGATGGGGGAGGCGCATTCTGGTGGTACCCGCCGCCGTGTGATCGGTGGGACGACGAATCCTTCCGGCGGGGGAAGCTCCCTCGCTCGCCTCTGGCCCCGAGCTCATCGAGGACGACTCGGCGGAGCCGGGCCCGGACCCGGTCTCGGCTCCACCGGTCGAAATGCCGGTAGGCCGTCTGCCCGCACGGACCTAACGCCCGGGGTGTCCGTCGAGAGGGGCCTGGGTGCCGGTGGTGGGGTGGTGCAAGGGGCCTCGAATCCGGATCCGGCCGAGCCTGTGGCCCGGCCGGAGCGGGTGTGGTGTCCATCGGGGTGCGCGGGCGGTGTGAGGGGGTGTGGTGGTCAGGGCAGGAGGGCCCGCGTTTCTTCGTCTGCTTGAGGCACCGCGCTCGTAGTGGTGCTGACCTGCTGTAATGGCGGTTTTACTCCCGTCGGGAGAGCGTTGGTCCGCGCATGGGGGACGGGGTGGCGGACATTGATGGTGAGGCGCTCTTCACTGCGAGCGTCATGGCTGCGGGGCCGGTATATGGGCATCCACCTCGCATGCACCGACCATGTGGGACACCGTCCGAGCGACGGTTCCGCACGCTCCGCCATTCGGGTCGGATTCAGTCGGCTGCGTAGACGTGGATGGCCGGCGGTGCCTTACTGCTGTGAGTGAAATCCGGCGGGCCGCCCATCCCTCACCGGGGGTGGACGGCCGCGCCGAGGACGAACATGAGCCCTCGCCATGGCTGCCGTGTGAGCGCCCCCGCTGAGGAGACTTCACCACCCGCTGAGCCGTGGCGAACATGACGGCCCCAGGTGGTTGACGGCCCCTGACTCGAAGGAGGCTGTCATGGATACGACAGACATGGGGAGCGCTGCGCAGTCGCTCCCCTTGCACATGGCCGGGGCGGGGGCGACGCAAATGAGCCCCGCGGGACGAGAGATGCTGGCGGCGACGGTCGCGGCAATGCTTTCGCGGGGAGCCGTCCTGCCTGGCACAACGCTCCCGTTTGCAGAAGGACCGGTAGCGATGGCGTCGCCGGGCGCGGTGATGCTGCTCGCCAATGCCCTGGTACCCGTGGGAAACGGGCCGATCGGGGTGGCGATCACGCCGGACGGGAGCTTCGCCTACGTGGCGGACAACGGCTCCAGTACGGTCAGCGTCATCGACACCGCCACGAACCTGGTGACCGCCACTGTCCCGGGCCTGAACGGGCCGATCGATGTGGCGATCACGCCGAACGGCAACTTCGTCTACGTCACCAACGGCAGCGGCAACACCGTCAGCATCATCGACACCGCCACCAACACGATCACCGGTTCCCCCATCACCGTCGGCGCCAACCCGTTCGAGATCGCGATCACCCCGGACGGTGCCTTCGCCTACGTGGCGAATCACGGCAGTGGCACGGTCAGTGTCATCGACATCGCCACGAACATGTCGGTGGCCACCATCACCGTCGGCAGTTCCCCGAACGGCGTGGCGGTGAGCCCTGACGGCACGACCGTCTACGTCACCAACTCCGGCAGCGGCACGGTCAGCGTGATCGACATTGCCACGAACCTGGTGACCGCCACCGTCGCTGTCGGCGGCACCCCGATCGGCGTGGCGTTCACCCCTGACGGCAACTTCGCCTACGTGGCGAACAACGGCTCCAGCACCGTCAGTGTCATCGACACCACCACCGGTCCCCCGAGCGTCGTCGCCACCATCCCCGGCTTCGGAACCCCGGCCGGGGTGGCGGTGAACCCGGACGGCACCCGGGTGTTCGTGGTGAACTTCGGCACGAACAACGTCAGCGTGATCGACACCGGCACCAATACGATCCTCACCACCCTGCCCGTGGGCACCCAGCCCTCCCGGGACGCGGTGACCCCGGACGGCAACTTCCTCTACGTCACCAACAACGGAAGCAACAACGTCAGCGTCCTGCAGATCCGGCCGATCGTCACCAGCATCATCCCCGGGTCCGGCTCCACGCTCGGCGGCGATCCGATCACCATCATCGGCAGCGGTTTCACCGGCGCGACCGCCGTCACGCTCAACTCCACCCCCGTTGCCGGTTTCCTCGTGGTCGACGACAACACCATCACCGCCACCACGCCCCCGCATGCCGCCGGAACCGTCCAGGCAAGCGTGACCGTGCCCCTGGGGACCGGAACGGGCGGCAGCTTCACCTTCGTGCCTCCCGCACCCACGATCACCAGCATCAGCCCGGCCTCGGGCACCACCTCCGGCGGCACCCTGGTCGTCATCACCGGCACCAACTTCACCGGTGCGACCGCCGTGAGCATCGCCGGGACCCCGGTCACCAGCTTCCAGGTCGTCGACGACACCCACATCTCCGCGATCACCGCGCCGCATGCGCCGGCGACCGGCCTGGTGTCCGTCACCACCCCCGGCGGCACCGCCACCGGGCCGGCGACCTACACCTACGTCACTCCGGCCCCGACGATCAGCGGCTTCACCCCCGCCTCCGGCAGCACCACAGGCGGTACCCAAGTCACCATCACCGGAACCGGGTTCACCGGTGCCACCGCGGTCAGCATCGCCGGGGCCCCGGCCGCGAGCTTCCAGGTGCTCAACGACACCACCATCGTCGCCATCACGGCGCCGCATGCCCCCGGGAGCGGCCCGGTCTCGGTGACCACCCCGGGCGGAACGGCCGTCAGCGCCACCAACTACACCTACGTCACGCCGGCTCCGACCGTCACCGGGATCTTCCCCGCCAGTGGCCCGGCCGGCGCCAGTACCCAGGTCGTCCTCAGCGGCACCGGCCTGACCGGAGCGACCAGCGTCACCGTCAACGGCACCCCGGTGCCTTTCACCGTCGTCTCCGACAACGAGATCACCGCGACCCTGCCCCCGCACGCGTCCGGAACCGTCACCGTCACCGTCACCACCCCCGGGGGCAGCGCGAGCATCCCGTTCACCTACACCAGCGACCGCACCCAGCTGACCGCCACCCCCGCGATCGTCCAGATCTTCCCGCCCCACCCCTACGCCGGGGTGCTGACCGCCACGCTGACCGACCTCGACACCGGACAGCCCCTCGCCGGACAGCCCATCACCTTCACCACCGGCAGCACCACGCTGTGCACCTCCATCACCAACGCGCAAGGCGTGGCGACCTGCCTCGCCACCCTGGCACTGCCCCTGATCATCCTCAACGGCGGATACACCGCCACCTACGCGGGCAGCCCCACCCACCAGCCCGCCACCGCCCACGGCGCCGTCATCAGCATCTGACCGGCCCAACACCCAGCAGAGCCCCGCCTCCCGGCACTCCAGCTGCCCGGAGCCCCCGACCGTCGGACGGCGCCCCGGTCAAAAGGCGCAACGGAACGCGACTGCGACGCCCAGACGGCCCGCCTGACGGTCACTCCATTCGGCCGGCTCTCCGGGGCCGCCCCACACTCCCCGGACAGTCCCGGTCGGACCCCGAACGCTCACCACGACCGCAATTCGAGAAGGCAACACAACGCGCCGAATCGAACCCACAACCGTTCCCGGGCGCACCGGAAATGGCTCGTGAACTCTCCACACCACCAAGGAGCAGCAATGGAACCTCGCAGAACGGTAATCCGCGCACTCGCCACCGTGGCCGGCACCACCCTCGTGGCCACCGGCCTGGCTATCACCCCGGCAGCCGCGCAGACGTTGGTCCCGTGTTCCCCCGCGGCACTGGCGAGCGCCATCACCGCAGCAAACACCGCGGGCGGCACGCTCATCCTGGCACCGGGCTGTGTCTACACCCTGTCCACCCCCCTGCCGTCCATCCAGAACACGATCAACATCCTGGGCAACGGCGCCACCCTCACCCGTGCAGGATCAGCCCCCGCATTCCGCATCCTCAAGGTGGATGCCGCCGGAAAGCTGAGCCTGCATCTCGCCACCATCAGCAACGGTGACGCAACGGGAGACTTCGGCGGCGGCATCCGCAACGACGGCACCCTCAACGTCGTACAATCCGCCATCCGGAACAACAGTGCCGACTTCTCCGGCGGAATTGGCGGCAATACCGGTTCCACCACCCGCATCATTCAGAGCGTCATCTCCGGCAACACCGTGATTCATAACGGAGGCGGCCTGGCCAACGACGGCGATATGACCATCGCCCAGAGTTCCATCACCCAGAACAAGGCGCTGGAAAAGGGCGGGGGAGTGGCCAACGACGCGACGCTGAAGATCCTGCAGAGCGAAATCAGGCACAACGAGGCTTCCGGACCGACGGGCGTCGGAGGTGGAATCGCCAACTTCGGCGGTGCCGGAGCCACGACGACTCTCACCGAGAGCCGCGTATCCGACAACACCGCCACCAACGCTCCCGGCGGCATCTACAACGACACCGGAAGCGTCGCACTCCTCCTCAGCTCCGTCCACAACAACCACCCGACCAACTGCGCCGGCAGCCCCACCGCGGTCCCTGGCTGCCTGGGCTGACCCCCAACCGCACCATCGCGACAGCTTGGCGGCGGCCGAACACCGGCCGCCGCCAACCCCGGCACCTTGAACAGCGCGGGCAGCCATGTGGACTCCTCGGCGTAGAGAAGCGGGGAGGTGCGTCGTATACCGGCCCTTGCTCCGCGCGGGCGAGCGAGAGGCGTCTGACGGGCAAAGCCCAGATCAGACGCCTCTCTTCGTGGTGCGGGAAGAACCCGAGCTTCTTCGGGGAGTAGCTCACCAGCAGGTTCTTCGTCTTCTGGTGGTACACGGGCAACGCAGCGCTGACCTGCACACATAGCGGCTGTGGACAGCGCGTCGGAGTGGTTGGACCGGAAGTGGTCCGAATCTTGCTGTATCTGGGGCGGCTGTCCCGCGGCATTCGGCTGTCGGGCTCTGCTGCAACCGCTCGTAACTCCCGGACAGACAGCGGCACTGGCCAGCACTGCCCCGCAAGCGGCCACCGCAGGGCGGCAATTGGCCGTCCGTGCGCACAGGCGGTGGCCAAGCGCTCTGGCAGGGCGGTCCCACCTGGCACACGTTGCCAGAAGCGTCTTGTGCCATCCACGTGGTCTAAATCAGGAGCGTTTTCGCAGGTCAGATCCTTGTGGTCCAGGTGCGTCGACGCTGTTGGTGAGACGCCGGTGAGAGACGAGGGACCCCCGTCGGCTGGCTCCGGCGGGGGCTTCTGCTTCCCGCAGATCACCAGCCGCCCGATCTACGGGCGCCAGTTCCCCCGGCATTCCGCGCAGGACTCCCACATCCGTTTCGACTATGCGATGCGCACGCTGGCGCTGATGCACGACGCGGGAGTGAAGATCACCGCGGGCAGCGACGTGGCCATCCTGATGCCCTCGCCACCCATCGCCCTGCTGCGAGAACTGCAATTGCTGGCAAAGGCAGGCCTGCCGCTGCCCGCGGTCCTGGCGGCCGGTACCCGGAATTCGGCCGAGAAGATCGGTCAGCAGGCGACGACACCGGGGACGATCACCGTCGGATCCACTGCCGATGCACTGTTGCTCGATGCCGACGCACTGTTGCTCGATGCCGACGCACTGTTGCTCGATGCCGACCCCTACGTGGACATCGCGCACCTGGTCGACCGTTCCCACCACATCGGGACGTTGCGGGCTGGGCGGCCAAGCTGGGATGAGGGCCACCCCCGAGCCTGACACGGGCCGGTAGCCGCGCCTTCTGGTCGCGATGGCGGCGAAGACGGATCCGGCGAAGTCGGCGCGTCAGGCCCGGGATCTGAGCGAGGAGTTCAACCGCGTGGTGCTGGACGATGCGAAGGACCTGTCGGCGCCCGCTGTGTCGGACGCCGACCAGGCGCTGAAGTCGTTGGTCGACCGGCTTCCCGAAGGACCTTTCGCACCCGGCGTCGGCCCTGTTCCTCATGGGCGGTCGCCAGAGGTGCCTGACCTGCCCTCGTCCGAAGAGATCGAAGCCGCGCGCACGCCTGCCGGTGGCTGGAGGCGTGACCAGCTCGCTGCCTGGGGCATTCCATGGCCCCCGCCCAAGGGTTGGAAGGGCGAGCTGGCCGAGCGCTGGAGGGCCGCGCAACAGGACGGCGCACCGCCGCCCCTGCCCAGCCCGGCCCCGGCCGACTTCGCGCAGGAGACGTTCGATTTCGGCTGAGCCGACGACAGCGGGCCGGGCAGGTTCGGACGCTGCCGGCCCGCGATTTGTCCGTAGGACCGTTGCTGTAGTCCCGCTTCGTTGAGTGGGTTCCAATTCCCCCGACAGGTGCGTTCCAACGGCCCCCAGCTCGCCGAGACCGGGCGCCTGTTCGACGAGGGCAAGCTCCAGGTCGGGGTGGACAGCACCCGCTGCCCGAGGCAGGCAGCGCACACACGCGAGCCGTGCAGGGCACCTCCAAGGCAAGATCGTGCTGACGGTGGTCTCGTAATCGCTGAACTCCAGCAGGCGGTGGCGGACTACGCCCACGCCCTGGACGAGCTGAATGTGCCCGAGCTGGAAGCGGTCCTGACCGAAGACACCACCTGGACCTTTACGCTGCCCGGGCAGGGAGTGCTCGGCCCGGTCGCCGGACGCCCTCGGCCAGTTGCCCCGCACGCGGGGATATGCGGGGCAACATCGCCGGGAGGCGGGCGGGCGATTGCGGTCCGGCTGCCCGCCTGCGGGTCAGCGCTGGTGGGGGATTGGGGGCCGCTGCGCGTCCTTGTCCGCGGAACGGTCGAATGCTCCGGGCTGGGCGAGGTCCTCGAGGAGTTCGTCAATCAACTCCTGGGTGACGTGCGGCATGACGTAGACGTGGCTGTAGTCGTGGCGGAGTCCACCGAGATTGAGTGGCACGCAGGCCAGCGAGTACTTCTGCGTGATCTCAGCCCGCGGCTGCTGGAACCAGACGCTGAGCGCGTGATCGCCGTGACCGACCTCGATACCGTCCTCTGCCCAGGGCTCACCGCGTTCCCGCAACTGCTCGCTCAGCCGGCGCAGGCGTTCGGCCGTGTACTCGGCGATCCGCAGGACCTCGGCGGCCTGTCGCACCTGCTGCTCCTCACTGAATTGGGCGAGGTGGTTCCACATGGCCAGGGAGGCGAAGCCGCTGCGGGATCCGGCGAAGGTGCTGTCGGGAGAGGAGACGACCGCCGGGTCGGACGGCGGGCGCAGCTTGGATCCCGCGCGGGACATGTAGATCCCGGTGGGGACGGGCGCGCCGGGGTACTTGTGTCCGCTGGTGACGATCGAGGACACCTCGGGGATCCGGAAGTCGAAGACCGGCGGCGCGGTCTCGATGAGTCCGCTGACGCGGGCCTTCTCCAGGTAGGGGGCGTAGGCGCCGCCGAGGGCTCCGTCGACGTGGATCCAGTACCCGTTGCGGATGCTGACCCGGGTGGGGTCGTCGGGGTCGAAGCGCACGGTGCGGTCGACGAGGCCGTGCCGCTCGAAGACGGGTCGCAGGCGCTCGCAGGCGCCCTGAACGTCGTCGTAGGCGCCCTTGAAGACGCTGCCGATGTTGAAGTTGACCAGGACGGGGTGGCCCTTGGCGGCGAAGAAGTCCACGAGGGCCACCAAGGCGTCGACATCGACCGTGCCCGGACCCTCGTCGCCGCCGGTGGTCGGGACTCCGCCGAGCGGCCACCCGTTGTACGTCTGCATGCCGGTGCCGGCCACGTCGATGGGGCACTCGCCCGGGTAGAGGCTGCCGCCCAGGTCGTAGAAGGTCGGGATGTCCAGCACCCGCATCGCCTTGATGTGCGAGTAGTGGGTCTCCTGCGAGAAGAACGCTACCGGCATGTAGGCGTTGGGGTTGTCGTCGGGGTGTTTGGCCCGCAGGTAGCTGGTGCGGCAGCTGGCATCGCCGGAGACCTCGTCACGCACCAGGGCGTTGCCGTCCAGGTAGTCACGGGCGTTCCACATGGCGTACAGGTTGCCCTCGGTGCTGCCCATGGACAGCACGTATCCCCACCCGTCCTCATCCCCAGGACTGGCCGGGTCCTCGGGCAGCGGGGCGTGCCACAGGCGGGCGTAGTGCTCCAGGACCGCCCGCTCCAGCCACCGCGAGTGCAGGCTGTAGTTGCTGTCGACGAACGGGTCCCCGATGTTGTTGATGTGGTAGCCCAGGAAACGACCCAGCGCGGCGTGGCCGTCGAGCGACAGGTTCACCTGGTAACCCAGAAGACGCTCCCGCTGCCCGCCCAGGTACCCCTCCAACTTGGCAAGGACCGCGGTCCGCTGCTCATCGGTGTAGGCCTCGGTACCCAACCGGTAGTCGTCGTTGGCCGGCCGTGCCGTGAGATGCGTATCGGAGTGTTCGGTAATCATTCGATGTCCGATTCTGAGCGAAACTGCTGCAAGTGGGGATCGCCGCCAGGCGCCAAGGGCCTCGGGAATCGCTCGGATCTAAGGGGGCAGGTGGTTGCGCGAGTCAGCCGCCTATACGACGGTCAACGGGCGGTTGCTGAATTGGTCGGTCGCCTGTCGTTGAACTGCCGAAGAGGTGGTTGCCGCGGAGCGCGGGTGTCCTGTCCAGGAACTCGCGGTACACAGGATATGCGTGACGCGCCGCCCCGATTGTCCATCGTTCTATATTTATCTCCATCTAGTTGTTTCAAGTGGAAAGCGTTTGAGGCCAGTTATCCAGGGGTGCCTTCAGGAGGGACGTTTCGGCAACTCTCGGAAAGGCAGCTTTGTGCCGCAGGAGTGTGCTGCAGTCGTGTTCTTTTCCGGCCGGGACCAGTCCCGGGCGTCGTCCGCTACGGCCTGCAACCCGGCCCGCGCTCCTGCCGTCCTCGCCTGGGGCCGGCCCGGACACGCTCGCCGAGCGCGACGGCGAGCAGATCGCCCTCCACCTGACCGGTCACACCCGCGCGGTCGCCGCCGACGTACGACGCCGCGCCGACCAGATACCCAAGGACAGCGGCCTCGGGCGCTCGCCGATGTCGTCCACTGGACATGGTCCGCCTGCTGCGGGCGAGGTCATTCTTGGCGTGGACACACACCGGGATGTTCATGTGGCCGTCGCGCTCTCCGCGCCTAGGCGTGGTCATGGGCACCGCGTCCACTCCCGCCACGGCGGTGGGCTATCGCGAACTCTGGGAGTGGGTCAGCCGGCTGGGTACTCCTGGCTGGGGATCTGCTGGTCCGAATCGGCGCGAGCTGCTCGCGCACCTGCCGCAGCAGCATCAGGGAGGCCGGCGCCTGCTCCGGACCGTGGCCGGGCGCATCCGGGGTGTCCGGGGTCTCTCGCCGAGCGTCGCGGAGGGCGTCGTCCATGGCGTGCAGGGCCGCCGCGGCGGCCGGGAATGACGGTGGGCTGGGGGCATTCGTGCTGGTCGTGGACGGCTGGTCGGCTGCGGTCACGGGCACCTCCCTTCCGTTGTCATCATCTAGACGACATCGTGTTTGTCATCCATTGGATGACGTGCTACAACGGTGTCAGTGAGGCGCATTGGCAGTAACTGCCTGAACCTGTTGGAGGTGTTTTCACGATGTTGATGCGCACTGACCCCTTCCGTGAGCTGGACCGGCTGGCGCAGCAGCTGACAAGCCCGGGCACCTGGTCCCGCCCCTCGGCGATGCCGATGGACGCCTACCGCGAGGGTGACGAGTATGTGGTGGCCTTCGACCTTCCGGGCGTCCCTGCGGACGCGATCGACATCGACGTCGAGCGGAACATGCTCACCGTCAAGGCCGAGCGGCGGCCGGTGACGAAGGCCGACGACGTGCAGATGGAGCTGTCCGAGCGGCCGCTGGGCATCTTCTCTCGCCAGATCGTGCTCGCCGACACCCTCGACACCGAGCACATTCAGGCCGACTACGACGCAGGCGTGCTCACCCTGCGCATCCCGATCGCCGAGCGCGCCAAGCCCCGCAAGATCTCCATCGGCGTCGGATCCGGCCACAAGGAGATCTCCGGCTGACACCGGCCGGACGGGTGCGCAGGGCGGGCACCTGATCTCCCCTCACCCCGCCCTCCGCACCCCTGGGCAGTCCGAAGAAGAAGGGGTGGCGGCTGAGATGACTCTGCGACGCGAAGCGTTCCTCGGCCACGTGAAGGAACGCGGGCGAGTACGACACTCCGGAGGAAGCCGAGCGCGCGGCCCGTGTGGTGCTCGCCCTCCGCGGAGCGCACCTGGTCGGCCGCCTCCGCGCCCAGCTGGCGGCCTGCCTGCCGGAGACGTACGCCCTGATCCTGCTCAACCCGCTGACCAGTGCCGAGCCGCTGCCCCCGGAGCGGTCCGTCCGCGCACCGCGGCGTGGATCGAAGGCGCCACCGAGCAGACCGCCTCCTGGGACGTCAGCCCTGCTGTTCGGCCGCGCCGAACTCACACCAGCTGCGTAGACGGCGACGTACTTACTCGGGGCGGACGCGACGATCACTGTGCCGCGCCCGCCCTGCGCCCCTGAGCAGGAGGCCGCCGAGCGGGCGGCCGACGACCTGGAGGGCCGGTGCGCGGGCTGTGGTCAGCGGTCGCGCCACGGCGCGGGCCAAGACCGGCGGACGGTCCGGTGCAGAGCGTCCGGATGTTCAAACTCGCCAAGGACTCCGCGGTCAAGGCCCGCACCAGGCGATCAACCAGCTCAAGGCCGTCTTGGTCATTGCCGACCCGGCTCTGCGGGAACGACTGTCCGGCCTGGGCAACCGCGAGCTGTTTTGCACCTGCGCACGACTCAGCCCGAGCGACGGGGACACCGTGCCCCAAGCCACCCGCATCACCCTGAGCCTGCTCGCCCATCGCATCGAGCAGCACACCCGGCAGATCAGATCGATGAGCTGAATCAGCGCCTGACCGGGGTCGTCGAATGCCACGCCCCGCAGCTGCTCACACCGGTGGGCATCGGCCCGGACAGCGCCGTCACCCTCCTGATCGCGATGGGAGACAATCCCGAGCGGCTGAGCACCGAGGCGTCCTTCGCCGCCCTGTGCGGAGTCAGCCCCATCGAATACTCCTCGGGCCGCCGGAGCTCGCGCCGGCTCAACCACGGTGGCGACCGACAGGCGAATGCCGCCCTGCACCGCATCGTGTTCACCCCGCTGCGCTTCGATCCCCGCACCCAGGGGTACTGCGAACGCCGCACCCGGGAGGGCAAGACCCGTCGTGAGATCATCCGATGCCTCAAGCGATATGCGGCCCGCGAGGTCTTCAACCTGGTCAGACCGGTATGCAACGGCCTCCTGTCATAGGGGCGTCGGTGACACGTCGAAGCCCCGCCGGTTTGCTGAGGTTCTAGGGGTCGTTGCCACACCCCAGTTCAAGGCGTGCGATGGACGGCACGCCGCGACCGTCCTCGTCCGGGCCGGGGGACGGCCGCCGCTGGATCGCCGGAAGACCTCGTATGCGGCTCACTTGCCGATGGATACAATGCGAACGTAAGTCTTGAGCGCTGTGACACTGCTGGACCGCACCCGGCAACGCGGGTGTCTGGAGCATCTACGCGGTCGGGGCGGGGTCTCGTCACCACTGCCCAGCCCTGAAGGACCAGGTCCGGCAACTGCCTTCGCTTAGGCGACGAATCGCCTAAGGCAACGGAATCGCTAGCGTCGGTCGGCCGAGCGTGAGATGGACGCAGACGAGGTACCACCCCGGCCGAGCGTCAGCCGGCGCCCACAGGAGAACCAAACGATGCTTTTAGGCCGGCGCGCCGAGCGTAAGGCGATCGAACAGCTACTCGCAGACGTGCGGTCGAGGCGCAGCGGCGTGCTGGTGGTGCGCGGTGAGGCCGGTATCGGTAAGACCGCGTTACTGGAGTATGCCCGGGGCGCCGCGTCGGGGTTTCGGGTGGAGCGTGCGGCTGGTGTGGAGTCCGAGATGGAGTTCGCGTTCGCGGGCTTGCACCAGTTATGTGCGCCGTTGTTGGATCGGCTGGGTGCGCTGCCCGAACCGCAGCAGGCCGCCCTGGGGGTGGCGTTCGGGCTGTGTGCCGGGGACCCGCCGGACCGGTTCCTGGTCGGGCTGGCGAGCTTGAATCTGCTGGCCGAGGTCTCCGAGGAACGGCCGCTGCTGTGCTTGGTGGACGATGCGCAGTGGCTGGATGCGGCATCCGCACAGACCCTTGCGTTCGTAGCGCGGCGGGTGGACGCCGAGCGGGTGGCGCTGGTGCTCGCGCTGCGCGACCACAGCCCCGGCCCGAGCGACGCTCACCCGTTCACTGGGCTGCTGGAGCTGGGCTTGGACAGGCTTGGTGAAGCGGATGCGCGGGCGTTGCTCGCCACAGGGGTCAGGACACCGCTGGATGAGCGGATACGTGACCGGATCATCGCCGAAGCGCGGGGCAACCCGCTGGCGCTGCTGGAGCTGCCCCGAAGCGCAGGGCCGGCGAAGCTGGCGGGTGGCTTTGGGCTGCCGGACGCACTGAGCGTGCCGCGCAGGATCGAGGAGAGCTTCCAGCGCCGGTCACGCAGCCTGCCGGCCGAGTCGCAGTTGCTGCTGCTGGTCGCGGCGGCTGAGCCGCTCGGCGATACGGCGCTGCTGCGAGGTGCGGCCGAGTACCTGGGCGTCGACGCCGAGGCAGCTGCGCCGGCGACGGCGGCGGAGTTGCTGGAGATCGGCGCCCGGGTGAGGTTCTTGCATCCGCTGGTGCGTTCGGCGGTCTACCGTGCCGCCGCACCGTCTGACCGGCGGCGCGTGCACCGCGCGCTGGCTGCGGCGACTGACCCGCGGGCCGACCCCGACCACCACGCCTGGCACCGCGCGCAGGCCACGCTCGGGGCCGACGAGACGATCGCGGTGGAGCTGGAGCGCTTGGCCGGCCGGGCATGGAGCCGCGGCGGGCCGGCCGCCGCGGCCGCGTTCTTGGAACAGGCGGTGGTGCTGACCCCCGAGCCCCCCGACCGTGCACGCCGGGCGCTGGCCGCCGCACACGCCACGCACCAGGCCGGCGCCCCCGAAGCCGCCTTGGAGCTGCTGACGGTTGCGGCGGCCGTACCGCTGGATCCGCTGGGACGCGCCCGGGTGGAGCTGCTGCGCGCCCAGATCGCGTTCGATACCACCCGGGGCAGCGACGTGCCCGGGATGCTGCTGGACGCGGCCAAGACGCTCGTCCCGTTGGATGTCGCGATGGCCCGCCAGACCTACCTGCAGGCACTCGAGGCGGCCGTCGTCACTGGATCCTTCGGTCGCGGTCGCAGGGTGCTGGAGGTGGCCGAAGCCGCCCAGGCCGCACCCGCACCGCCACACCCGTCAGGGGTGGTGGACCTACTGCTCGACGGGCTGGTGACCAGGTCCACGCAGGGATACGAGGCGAGCGTGCCCAGCCTGCGGCAGGCACTGGGGGCGCTCGGCAACCACGATCGCCATCCCCGCACCGCGGCAGCGGACGACAGCCGCCGCTGGCTGTGGCTGGGCAGCCGTGTCGCGGTGGCGCTGTTCGACGACGAGACGGTGTATGAGCTGGCCGGCCGCCGCGTCCGGCTCGCCCGCGAAGACGGCGCACTGTCCGAACTGCCTGCCGCGCTTGACTATTTCGCCGTCGTGCTCGTGCACACCGGCGAGCTCGCCCACGCCGCCGACCTCGTCGCCGAGGCCACCGCGATCCAGCCGGCGACCGTCACCATCACCGGGATCCAGCTCGCCGCCTGGCGCGGCCGGCAGGCCGAAACCTCTGAGCTCTACGCGGCCATGGTCCAGGACGCGACCCGGCGGGGCGAGAGCGCGGTGGTCACCGTGGCCCAGTACACGCTGGCCGTGCTACACAACGGCCTGGGCGCCTACCGCGCCGCGTTCGACGCCGCAGCAGGTCCGAGCGACTCCGACGAGCTGGAGCACAGCAACCTGGCCCTGCCCGAGCTCATCGAGGCGGCCGTCCGCGCCGGTGAACCAGCCCCAGCGGCTGCCGCGCTGGAGCTGCTCAGCTCGCGAACTCGCGCCAGCGGCACCCAGTGGGCGCTCGGTCTTGAGGCGCGCTCGCGAGCGCTGACCAGCACCGGGCCGGCCGCCGAGGCGCTGTATCGCGAGGCGATCGAGCGGTTTGGGTGCTGCCGGATGGGGACCTATCTCGCCCGCGCCCACCTGGTCTACGGCGAATGGCTGCGCCGCGAAGGCCGGCGTCGGGCCGCCCGCGAGCAACTCCGCACCGCCCACGAGCTGCTGTCCGGCATGGGAGCAGAGGCATTCGCCGCCCGAGCCGCCCGTGAGCTGCGCGCCACCGGCGAGCGGCCACACAAGCCAACTGCCCAGCCGGCCGATGCGCTCACCGCCCACGAGCTGCACATCGCGCGGCGGGTGGCCACCGGGGCCACCTCCAAAGAGGTCGGCACGCAGCTGTTCTTGAGCCCGCGCACCATCGACGCGCACCTGCGCAACATCTTCCGCAAGCTGGGCATCACCTCCCGCCGCCAGCTCAGGGACATGCAGCTTCCCTGACTCCCGGGCCGCCGTGCCCCGAGAGGTGTAGGCGATGTTCGCCTATGCCTCCGGCTTCCCGTCCGAGAGGTATAGGCGAGGTTCGCCGATGCGACCGCAGTGCGGCAGCGTCGAGCATGAAAGGCGTCCGGGAAAGCCGCCCCGGACAACGCTCGGACGGGACGTTCTGACAGGGATGTGCTGTACCAGGGTGCTGCGTCTTTACCGGTGGGACGCCAACTGACGCGCACCCATGCACGATGAAGGGAACGACGTTGCGGAAGCCGAACGCGTCGCGGGCGACGAGCTGGATCACCCGGTTGATGCCCTCGCTCTAGGCGTTGCTGTGCTCGGGGTCGATGAATGCCTCGACCCGGGCCACCAGCCGTCGACGGTGAGGGCGAGCGGTCGGACTTCGGGTATGTCGGAGTCCGTGCGCACCAGGTGAGGAGGAAGCAGGGCAGGAATGAGGGCGCTGGGGAGAGGGACCGAGAATCCGGCACCTGCGGCGGACAGCACAGTTACCCCACATCCGACCGACTGCCTGCCCGGCCTGCTCACGAATTCCTGATGACCGCAAACTGCGGCACACAGATCGGCAAGAGGAAGAAGGAAGTCATGAAGAAAACTCTGGTGGCCGGTGCCATCGCGGCAGCGTGTGTGACAGCAACGACGATTGGCCTAGGGGCGACGCCGGCCAGCGCCGATCCCAACGACTGCCCCAAAAAGTATGTGTGCGTCTGGGACGAAAGCAATTACGAAGGACGTTTCGTCTTCGTTCCCGGAACTGAACGTCCCAATGTCGGGGAATACATGAACGATCGGACGACCGCCCTCCGGAACCGCACCGGTTCCCAAGTCTGCTTCTACCAGAACTCAGACGGCAAGGGATCCCTCCTGGCGAGGGTGGCTCCAGGCGATTCGCGCCCCAACATCGGATCGACAGCCAACGACAGGATCTCCTCGTGGAAGGCCTGCTAGCCAGGGCTTCCCCCCGGAGCTTCGCACCCCGCCGTTACCAGCGACACATGTCCGGGTGGGAACAAGCCAACGGACACTGACCCGGGGCTTCTCTGTCTCCGACGGGGCTCCCGGCAGGACGGAAGTTCGATCAAGATCCGACTGCCCGCGAGGGAGCCCCGTTGGGCGCTCAGCCTGCCATCGCCGCCTACCGACGCTTTTCCGGCCGTGGGGAGACCACCGAGGACATGCTGCAGGTCGGCGCGATCGGTCTCATCAAGGCCATCGACCGCTACGACCTCTCGCGCGGCCCTGAACCGTGGAGACCTGGCCGGGGCAAGTGGGTCAGCGGCCGACGGCCCGGCGCAGCTGGTCCTTGCTCATGGTCGAGCGGCCTTCGACGTTCTTCTTCTTGGCCTCTTCATAGAGCTGGTCCTTGGTCGGGCCACCGGGTCCGCGGTGCGAGCGTTCACCGCCGCGCTGGGAGGCGGATTTCGGGTCGCGGGTCGAGGCCTTGCTTGCGGTCTTGGCTTCACCGGAACGGGCGCGTTCCTTGTTCACCGTACGGGCGGCGATCTCCTTGGCCCGCTTGTCGGAGGTGCCGCGCTCCTCGGCCTGCTCCTTGATGTGCTCGTACTGCCGTTCACGCTTCTTACTGGATCCTGCAGGCACAGCTGCTCACCCTTTCTTCGGTCAGCCTTCCTAGCGGCTCTCTTGCGGCCAATTCCAGTCCACGTCTGGTGGGCTCGCGCCGCCACCGGGGCGGCGCCGGCCGGCCTCAGTCGGTGGAGAGGGCTTCGAGGAGGCCGCCGCCCTGCGGGTCGGGCAGGGCGCGGGCGTCGTCGGCCAGTGCCACCATGCCGACCAGCCGGTGGCCGTCGATGACCGGCAGCCGGCGCACCTTGTGCCGGGTCATGGTGGCAAAGATTGCGCCGGCGCTGTCGTCTGCGCCGATGGTGACGGCCTCGCCCTGGGCGAGTTCGCCGGCTTTGGTCTGCTGTGGGCCGCGGCCCTTGCCCAGCACCTTGGTGGTGATGTCCCGGTCGGTCAGAACGCCGTTGAGTTTGTCGTCGGCGCCGCAGATCGGCAGGGCGCCGACGCCGAGGCCGGTGAGCTTGCGAGCTGCCTCCAGAACGCTGTCCTCAGCGCCGATGCACTCAGCGGAAGCGGTCATGAGGTCGCGTGCCACCGACATGCTTGGCCTTTCGTTGTTCGTGCGAAGGGAAGAAGGCGGCGTTACTTGCCGCGGCCGGAGACGTAATCGCGCACCCGGTCCACCATTCCCAGGCCCGGGGCGAGCAGCTTGTTGGCCGGCGGCGTGCTCGGGGCGCCGGGGTGCGGGCGGGTGGGAGCGAGCTTCTTCGCCTGCCGGATCTTGTCGCCCAGCTGCTCCAGGACAAAGGGGTGGACCCCGTTGCGAAGCTCGGCGAAGAGGTGGTTCTCCTCATCGTCGACGTGGGCGGTCACCTCGGTGCGCAGCTTCAGCACCAGCCGGTCGAAATCGAGATCGTCGGCCTCGCGCTGCTGGAGGTCGTCGAGCAGCTGCTCGACGCGGGCGTGGTCGGCGAGCTCCTTGTCCGCCAGCGCGTCGCCCTCCGCAAGGTGCTCACGCACCGCGGGGTAGAGGTATTCCTCTTCGGCTACGGAGTGCCGTACCAGCTCGATGGTCAACGCATCCACCAGACGCTTGCGGTGCGCGCTCCCCGGGGGCGCGTCCTCGAACTGTTTGAAGAGCTCATCGACCTCCCGGTGGTCGGTGGTCAGCTCCGCGATCACATCACCGCCATGCCCCATGGCATGCCGCCTTTCGCTCCGCAGCCGGCACATCCGGCTCTCGCACCACGGGTTCCCGAACTCGTCCGGGCATAACACCGCTGAGGACTCAATTGCCCCTCTGCCGGACGAATGGGCGTGGCGACCAGACACAGGACGCCTGAACGATGAAGATCAACCCGGGTGTGTTGCGTACTGCGCCCATCGTCCTGCGTACTGCGCCCATCGTCCCGGTCTTTACTGGTCGGCGGCTCTGCGCCCGACTCCAGGGGCCCCGGACGGACGCAGGGCCGACGACCACGCCGTGCCGCGAAGGCGCCGGCCACCACATCTCACCGCCCAACGCTGTTCGCACCTCGGGCAAGACCCGCACAACCGGCCTATCCTGAAGAGGGAAAGACCTCCGGGAGTCAGCCCGGAGAAGACGGGCCGGCCAGCGCCCGTGGTGGAGAAGCAAGAGCCATCCTGGCCCCAGGCCACCAGGGCGGCTCTTCACCTTGCGTCCACGCGCCAGCCGGCCCAGCCGCCGCTGCGAGGGCGGCACGAGTCAGTCGGGCTCTTCGGGGCAATACGTCATCCGCGATCCGGACGGCGCTCTGGTCACCGTCCCCGGCTCTGTTTCCTCGGCCGGTCAGCGGGCACCTGACCAGCGATCGGCCGTGCAGCGGCAAGCCAGATCCGGCGCACTGTGCTGGAGGAGTACGGAGGTTCACCGTGTTGAGGGCAATCGCAGATGTTCTCCGGTCCATCGGCGGGGCCATCGCTACCGTTGTCACCCTGCCGTTCCGGGCCGTGGCCCGGCTGTTCGGCGGCGCCTCAAGCTCCGCTCACGGACACCACTGACAGGTCCATCGCGCATCGACGTGCGCACGCCCCGACGGCCCGGCTGGTACCCCCGACCAGCCGGGCTTGCGCTTGCCCGACCTGCGCAGAAGGTGGGACGCGCAGTGGGCCCCGTGGCCGCCTCCGGGGGGCGGCCCGCTCCGTCACCCGATCAGCCATGCGATGGCGGCCGGCCGCGCGGGACCGGATGCGATCTCGGCGGCCCGGGCGTGCCATGGAGGTGGAGGTGGTGCGCACCATGGCACGTCCGGTATGGAGCGGTTCCCTGGCCTTCGGGCTGGTGAGCCTTCCGGTGCAGATGTACTCGGCGACGGAGAGCCACACAGTCCACTTCCACCAGATCGAGCGGGGCACGTCCGGCAGGATCCGCAACAAGCGGGTCAACGAGCGTACGGGCGAAGAGGTGCCCGCTGAGGACATCGTCAAGGGACTCGACGTGGGTGACGCGTATGTGGTGGTCGACCCCGAGGAGTTGGATGACATCGCTCCGGGGCGGTCGAAGGCGCTGGAGATCAGCGGGTTCGTGGACCTCGACGAGGTGGCACCGATCTTCTTCGGCAAGACCTACTACCTGGGCCCGCGCGGCAAGGAGTACGCCAAGGTCTACAGGCTGCTGCACAAGGCCCTCTCCCGGTCCCACAAGGCCGGTATCGCCACGCTGGTCCTGCGCAACCGGGAGTACTTGGTGGCGGGCGGTGAAGGCTGAGGCCGATCTCCTGGTGCTGCACACCTTGCACCGGGCCGACGAGATCCGCGACCCGCACCACGAGGTGGCGAACCTGCCCGAGAACCCCAAGGTCACCGACCGCGAGCTGAAGACCGCCGTACGGCTCATCGAGACGCTCAGCACAGACTGGGCACCGGGGGAGTACCACGACACCTACCAGGAGCACGTCCGTCGGCTCGTCGAGGCCAAGCGGAAGGGCGAGAAGGTCGAGAAGGCTGCAAAACCGCCCGAGTCCACCAACGTGGTGGATCTGATGGACGTCCTGCGCTCCAGCGTGGAGACGGCGCGCGGCAAGAAGAAAAGCGGCAGCCCAGGGGGAAAGAAGGCGTCCGGCACACACAGATCCAGCAGGACGAAGAAGTCCGAGGCGCCGAAGAAATCCGCCGAGGCAAAGCAGCCCGGCGAGGGAAAGAAGTCGGTCCGCCTGGACCGGCTGACGAAGGTCGAGCTCTACGAGCGGGCCACCGAAGAGGGTGTCCGTGGCCGTTCCTCGATGAGCCGGGATGAGCTGATCGCCGCGCTGTCGCCGAGCGGAAGCCGAAGCCGCGCGAAAGCATCCTGACCGTCCCGCCCGGCGCGCACTGCGGCAGGGCCCCGAAGGCCAGCCTGCCTCCCGAATGGATGACCGCTTCACCGTCGCCCCACGCTTTCGCTCGGCCGCCGGCCCGGGACGGCAACCGCTTCACGGAGGCGTCAGCGGAAATGTCGCCTAACACGTGATGGTGAGAAAATCGAACCAGGGCAAGGGCGGGCTCCGAGAGCGAGCACGCCAGGTTCACGAGCCCTTGGCGATGCCGGCCGCGAAAGGAGTCCGTCATGATGGACGACCACAGGCGCAGCGAGACCCGTGCCTCCGGTCTGAAGGTGGTTGTCGTCGGGGCCACGGGCAACGTCGGCACCAGTGTCGTGCGGGCACTGAGCGAGGAGCCCGCGGTCGGCTCCGTCCTTGGCCTCGCCCGCCGGCCGTGCCAGCTGTCGGTCGCCAAGACCCGATGGGCGTGTGTGGACGTCGCTGACCCGCAGGCCGACCTCGAAAGCCACTTCAGGGGCGCGGATGCCGTCATCAACTTGGCCTGGCTCTTCCAGCCCACCCACAACCCGCTCACCACCTGGCGTACGAACGTCTCGGGGAGCATGCGGGTCTTCGACGCAGTGGCGGCCGCCGGTGTCCCCGCTCTCGTCCACGCCTCCTCGGTGGGCGCCTACTCACCCGGGCCGAAGGACCGGTTCGTCGACGAATCCTGGCCCACCCACGGCTGGCCGGAGGCGGCCTACTGCCGGGAGAAGGCATACCTGGAGCGGGTGCTCGATGCCTTCGAAGAACAGCACCCCTCCGTACGGGTGGCACGTATGCGACCCGGCTTTCTCTTCAAACGAGAATCTGCCTCCGAGCAGCGCCGCCTCTTCGCCGGCCCCCTGCTGCCCCAACGCCTGGCCCGCCCCTCACTGATCCCCGCCCTTCCGGATATCCCAGGACTACGGTTCCAGGCGTTGCACACCGACGACGCGGCCGACGCCTACCGCCGCGCGGTACTGCGCCCGGTCCACGGAGCGTTCAACCTTGCCGCCGACCCGGTCATCGATGCCCAGGAACTCGCCGGTCTTTTCCATGCCCGTACCGTGCGGCTTCCGCTGCCGCCGCTACGAAATGCGCTTGCCGCGGCGTGGCACCTCCATCTCGTGCCGGCCTCTCCCCAGCTTTTCGACGCGGTCCTGCGGCTGCCGCTGCTGGACACCACGCGAGCGCGCACCGAGCTGGACTGGACCCCGCAGTACAGCGCGACCGAGGCCCTCACCGAGTTCCTGCACGGGCTGCAAGAGGTCGCCGGAGCGGACACAGTTCCCCTGGCCTCCCGGCTGCCCGGGGGGCGGGCCAGGGAGCTGGTCACAGGCGTCGGCCGTCGCCCATGAGCCCCGGATAGCCTCGTACAGCTCGACCTTCGGCATCTGCGGTCGAACGGAACGCAGGTGACGCGCTGCCGCGAGAGCCCGGTGTTGCTCCTTGTGGCCAGGACTGCCTGCCAGGAGATATCGACGGCGGTGACCAGAGCGCCACGTCGCGCCGCTCCCACCGCGAGGGCCCCACTGCCCGAACCGAGGTCCAGGATCTCGGTGCCCGCCCCCACATTTCGCGGTACAGGGCGCGCTACAGGAGCCGCGTGTCGTGCTGCGGCAGATAGACACCGGCAAGCGTTACCGGATGGCGTATGGGGAGCGTGGCCGGTCACGTCCTCATAGGCACCTCCGTTCCGAGAGCCGAGAACGAGGATCTGGCTGGGTCCGCGTGCGTCTTCTTCAGCCTGCTAGCTATCCGATCCACTGGCCACCCGGCGGCGGTGTCGTGGTCATGGCCTTGGGCCATGTCTGCGTCTCTTCCGGCAATGAACGGGGCCGCGCTGAGGTGCAGTGCCCGAGCCTGGAGGAGCCGGGGCCGGCGAGTGCGGCGGTGAATGCGATCGTCGAGACGCGAGGGTGAACGCGGTCCGTCACGAGCGACGACGAGAAGGAGGCATGCCGGGTACGGCTGGTGAGCCTGCGCGCCCCCTGCCAGGGCGGACGCCGAGGTATAGAGGTCTCGGCGGGCAGATTCCTCGCTCACTGATCACGGCCGGCTTCATGGGCGCACGTGGGCGGGCGCAGACTGTGCCGCGGGATCCGAACGTTGCGAGGCGAGACTGGGGTGGGGCCCTCGCGCCTGGCGACCGCGAGCTACATCGTCCTTTTTCGGCCGCTCGGCGCGTGAGCGGTTAGCACTCTGCGCAGGGCCAACCGAGCGAAGCTCGGGTTCCGGGGAGCTCTCTGCTATCCACCTCTGGTGGGAGCTGGCCGCACTCCCTAACGGCGACCCTGACGTGGGTCGTCGTTCCCGCTTTGGGGGGTCAATGCGCGTTGAGCCAGCGAGAGGACCGCACTGGGAGACAGCTTGCGCAGTGCCGCGCGTGCGGCGTTTGCGCCGGGCGCCCCGTGGACACCTCCGCCGGGGTGGGCACCGGCGGAGGCCAAGTACAGGCCCTTGACCGGAGTCTCCGGGCGCCCCGTGCCGGGAAGGGGCCGGAACACCAACTGTTGGTGGAGGGCTGCGGTCCCGCCGTTGATGGCACCACTGCGCAGATTGGCGTCCAGCGCCTGCAACGTGGGCGGGGCGAGGATCCGGCGCCGTTGGATACGCGAGCGAAAGCCCGGCGCGAACCGTTCCACCTGGTCTTCCATCCGGTCCGCCATCGCTTCCTGCTCCCGCCGGTCCCACACACCCGTGATGCCGTCCGCCCCGGCATCACTGCGAACCCGTTGCGGCACATGTGTATAGGCCCATGCCGACTCGGTGCCTGCGGGGGAGCGGGAGGGGTCCGCTGTGGTCATCTGCCCGAAGAGTGCGAAGGGCCGGTCGGGTACCTCTCCCATAGCGATCTGTGCCGCGAAGCGGGTGAGCGCATCGACGCTGTCGGCCACGTGGACCGTGCCCGCCGACGACGCCTCTCCGGCGGTCCAGGGCACGGGCTTGTCCAGGGCCCAATCGACCTTGAAGGTAGCGAAATCCCACTGGAAGCGGCGCAGGTCCGGTACGAGATGGCCCGGCAGATGACGTGGGTCCACGAGCTCTCCGTACAGGGCGGGGACCGAGACGTCCGCGAGCACGGCGCGGCTCGCCGGCACGCATTCACCGTCCGCCGTGCGCACCGCCACGGCTTGGCCCGCGCGTACGACGATCTCGACGACGCGTTCACCGCAGCGCAGTACGCCGCCGCGGCGCCGGAACCGCCTCACCAGGGAGGCGGTCAGGGCTCCGGCTCCGCCCACCGGTACCGGAAAGCCGTAGGACTGTCCGAGCATGGTCATCAGCCAGCCGAAGCCCCCACTGCCGGCGGCCTCCGGAGCGAGGTCGGCATGGAGGGCGTTGCCGGCGAGGAGAAGCCGTCCCGCCTCTCCGCTGAACTCCTCTTCGCCCAGTCGTCGCACGGGCAGCAGCATCGTTCGGGCGAGACGCAGGCCGCCGGCACCGCGCAGCCGGGCGGCGAGTCGAGCTGTCGATCGTAGCGGTGGGAACGGGGTGAAAAGTGCGCCCAGAAGGTCGGGACCGATGCGGTCCCAGATCCGGCAGAGGTTTTGCCAGGCCGCTCCGTCGCCGCGGGCGAAGGCGTCCATGGCCGCCGCGGTCTGGTCCCGATCGCGGTCCAGCACGGCGCACCGGCCATCGGGCAGCGGATGGGCCAGGACCCGCGGGGCATGGCTCCAGCGCAGCCCCTCGAGGTGCAGATCGAGACCGGCTAGGACGGGCGAGGCGGCGGCCAGAGGATAGAAGGAGCTACCGAGATCGTTGACGTAGTCGGGGTGAACTTCGCGGTCACTGCGGACTGCTCCGCCTGGCTCGCTCTGCGCTTCCAGTACCTCGACCGACCAGCCGGCGTCGGCAAGAAGGTTTGCTGCGACGAGCCCGTTGGGCCCCGCGCCGATCACCACTGCGTCCGGCATCATCCCTCCACTTCGCCTGTGCTCGTCGGCTGGTGCGCTCCGGTAGCCAGATCAGGCAGGCTTCCCGGCGACTCCCGCCGGGGCCGCGACGGCCTTGGCGAGGCGATCGAGCATGCTGCGGTTGCGCAGTTGCAGCACGGCATCGACCGCGCTGTTGTGCAGCAGTCCGCCGGGGCCGCGCAGCGGGTGCTCGTCGAAGATCACCAGAGCGTGCTCTCCCCAGGGGCGGACCTCGATGGCGATCCTTGCTGTGCCCAGCCACCCACTGTCGACCTCGAGCTCGAGGTGCCGCGGTGGTTCGTGGCGACGGACGATGGTCTCGCCGGACACCGACCACGGCCCCACGCGCAGGGTGTATTCCAGCGTGGAGCCGCACTCCGGCCAGTCACCGGCCTTCTCGGCCGTCGTCGAAGGGCCCACTACCCAGTCGCTGAAGCGGGACGCGTCAGCCAGGACCGCCCACACCTCCTCGGGGGGCCTCCTGATCAGCCGATGCCGCACGGCCATGCGAGCCTCCTGAAAACGTGACGTAGCCGTCGATTGATCAGCCTAGAGCGGGACAGTCGAGTGGGCCTCCCGACGGGTATCGGGGCAGGTGCGCTGTAGCGGGACTGGTGAGCACGGTGCGTACAGGCGGCGATGGCGGATCCGTGGTCACGGACCTGGTCGAGCCGCACCCTGCCGGTCAAGCACCTCGGGCCGGAGGCCGCACCGATCAGGACCCTCCGGGGCCCTCCGCAGACGCCGTCGGACACCCTCTCGTCGTGATGCGCGCAGTACCGAGCGAAACTATCGTGGTGCGAGCCCTAGGAAGACACCGGCAGAACGCCCTTGCCCTGAGGGAGGAGCAGGGAGAAGTGCAAACATGCCCCCCAGAGCCCTCCGCCGCTGTCAGGTCGGCGCGCGGTGGTGACCGGAGCCGCTCGTGGGCTGGGGGCGTGCATGCTCCGGGCCTTGGTACGCCGTGGCGCGACGGTGCGCTGGTCGGGCTGGAGGAAGCTGAACTGGAGCGGGTCGCGGCGTCGTTCCCCGGGCGGGCACATCACTGGTGTGCCGATATCACCGACGAGGCCGCGCTGACGGAAGTTGCCGCGAGAGTGCAGCAGCAACTGGGGCCGCCGTCGGTGGTGGTCGCCAACGCGGGTGTGGCCGCCGTCGGGTCCTTCTGCAGTCCGACGCGGACACGGACACATGGCGCCGGGTCATCGAGGTCAATCTCATCGGAAGCTCCCTGACCGCCCGTGCCTTCGTCCCCGGCCTCCTCACCACACGCGGCTACTACATGCAGGTGGCTTCGCTCGCGAGTATGACCGCAGCCCCGATGATGTCGGCGTACTGCGCGTCAAAGTCAGGCGTCGAGGCGTTCGCGCACGCGCTGCGTGCCGAAGTGGCACACCGCGGGGTGGATGTGGGCATCGCCTATCTCAGCCGGGCCGATACCGACATGATCAACGCTGCGGTCCTGCGGGAACTGCGTGCGCGTCTGCCGTGGCCCGCGGGCAAGGTCTACAGGCCGCAAGCAGTTGCCGACCGCGTGGTCGGCGGTATGGAACGGCGGGCCCCGGCCCTCTACGCCCAGCCGTGGTTGCGGGCCACACAGGTGATACGGGCCGGCCTGCCCGCCCTCGTGACCCGCTGGTTCCGCGATGAGCTGCCGAGGCTGGTACACCAAGGCGACTACGAGGACAGCGGTTTGACCGGCAAGGGGGGGCAGAGCGGCGACGCGTTGAAAGGGCCGGCGACTGAGCTCCGCGAAGCCAGGGAAAGCCCGGGGGCCCCGCCGCAGGCATGACTGCGGCCGTTGGGGACACACCCTGAGAAGAGTTGATAAGGAGCCTGAATCGTGTTGATGCCCCACCCGAAGGACGTGCGGACCCTTCTCAGCCGGTATGCCGCTGCCCGGTTGGCCCACGCGGAAAGGGCAACTCTGAAGTCCGCCACAAAGCTGGACGACGTGCCGTACACGTTGTGCGTGGCCACAGCGACCACAGAGATCAACGACGCCCTCGCAGCCGCAGACCGCATTCTGGCGCAGGCCCCTCCCGCTGCCTCCAGCCGCCCGTGAGGGCGTGGGGAGAATCAGCCGGGTAACGCATCCGCAAGCTGAAAGCCGCTGGGGCAGATGCTTGCCTTCAGGCCGCGATCACGCCTGGCACAAGCAGCGGTCGGGCACCGGGCCGTCGCCGCTGCCCCCTGAGCGCAGCCCCGTTGGACACATGCGCGGCAGGGTAGGCGTCCGGGGGTGTCGTCGCCCAGCGCGCCCGTGCAAAGGTGCCGCGGCGGCAGCAGGTGCCCTCGGGCGATTCGTGGAGGCCCAGGGCAGCGGGGCGGTACTCGCCCGGCAGGGAGGGAAGCTGGTCGGGGGGGGGGGGGGGGGGGCGGGGGGGGGGGGGGGGGGCCCCCCCCCCCCGCCGGGCCGCCCCCCCCCCCCCCCCCCCCCCCCCCCCCGACTCCCTAGGGAAGTGGTGTTCCGCCGGTGGCATCGACGATCTCAGCGGTGATGTAGCAGCGATTCCGTCCTGCCTTACAGGCAGATTTTCTTCCGTGACGGTGGGTCGCCTGTGTGGTGATCTTTTGTCTGGCAGCCCTCCGAAATGTCGTCCGCGCGTCTCGCTGCATCCCTGATAGCCGTAGGCATGGGAAAGGCGCGGCGTTTGGTGAAAGTCTTTGAGGGCACGCGGTGCCTTGGAGGTTGATAACTATGGTTCCCCTGCTTCTCGTTCTTTTGCTCGCGCTGATTCTGTTCGGTGCCGGATTTGCGCTGAAGGCTCTGTGGATCGTGGCGGTGATCGTTCTTGCGGTCTGGTTGCTCGGATTCGTGCTGCGTTCCGCCGGAGCCGGTGGCAAGCGCGGTCGCTGGTATCGCTGGTAGAGAAAACAAGGCGAGACTGGGGGTGGCCCGGCACGTGTGTGTCGGGTCACCCGCGTGCACGCACATATGCATAGGCTGCGGCGAGCGGTGCAGGAGTTTTTCCAGTGTATTGGTGATACGCGACAGGGTAGTCAGCGAGTAAGTACACCGCGCCTCTCACGCGTCGGCCGCCCGCTCGTTGAAGCCCGGAAAAATCCCACCAGTGCCGGGTTAAGTTCAAATGGCGGGGAACGCGGAGCAGTAAGGAACCGCCCTCGAACGAGAGCGCTGTTCGCTCATCGCACGTCCTCAACGAAGGAGCAGATTCCATGAATGACATCTGGGGCTATCAGCCGACCACTGGTTACACTGCGGGCGCGAGCCTGATCGGGTACAAGGTTGAGGCCACTGACGGAAGCATCGGTAAGGTGGACAAGCACTCGGACGAAGTGGGCGCTGCGTATCTGGTCGTCGATACCGGAGTGTGGATCTTCGGTAAGCACGTCCTGCTGCCCGCCGGCACGGTGAGCAGCATCGATGAGGCGGAACAGAAGATCTACGTTGCGCGCACCAAGGCAGAAATCAAGGATGCGCCGGAGTTCGACAAGGACAAGCACCTCGGCGACGCTGGATATCACGAGCAGGTAGGCATCTACTACGGGGGCCAGCACCGCGCCTGACTCGGCCGGGCGGTTGGCAGGAAAGTCTTGCCAGCCGCCTCCCTGTTCTGCAAAGCCGTCAGACAGCTTCGACGGTCGGTGTGCACGACGAGCAAGCTGTGCTTGCGCACTCTGCTCGGTCGGCTGACGGGCAGCGGGGAAGCCACTGGCAGACCGTGAGTCCATTCCGACTTGCTGAAGGTCTGATCCCGTGTTGCCGAAAGATTGTCAACGCTGCCTTGTGGACCGCTTCAGTGGGCTGCGAC
The DNA here is from genome assembly GCF_043199875.1 of Streptomyces sp. NPDC048516. Classification (NCBI taxonomy): domain Bacteria; kingdom Bacillati; phylum Actinomycetota; class Actinomycetes; order Kitasatosporales; family Streptomycetaceae; genus Streptomyces; species Streptomyces sp. NPDC048516. The sequence goes on from NZ_JBICWS010000001.1 coordinate 243,368, forward strand.
CATCACAGTTCGTCCGGATCGCGTACGACGGCGATGATCGCCTGAGCCGCCATGGCGAGTGCGCCGACCAGTGCTCCTCGGGCTGCGCGACGGCGTGAACCGTATTCAGCGCAAGCAGCACCGCGCATACCAGCGGCTGCGGAACTCAGGTTGACCTCGTGCCCGGGTTCACCCGCGACGTCACCGGACTGGGCACCACAAAACCGGCGACCTGGAGGTGCAGTTGCGCACCGGAGGGACCTGGAGCGCGCCCAGGAGCTGTTCCGCGCGAGCTACGCGGCGGCGTGAACCGGTCGACGGCCGCAGGTACTCTCCGCGGCCTGAAACGAGGCCGCGGACAACATCTGCGGAAGGGCACCACGTCGGCCGACTGCCGCGACGATTCGGAGCACGGCGACGGCTTCGGTTATGCCTCGCGCTTGGCGTACGCGGCGAGCGAGCCAGCACCCAGCTCAGCTCCGGCAGGTGAGCCCCGACCAACGCAGCAACCCGTGAGAAGGGCGCGAAGCGACAACACCGCGCCCGTCTGGGAGCCTCGGCACGAGCTTAGGCATCGTCCTGGCGAGCGCGGTGGCGGGCAGCCTCGGCGCCATTCCTGCTCCGTCAGGGAGTGGCGGCTCGCGATGCAGTGGCGGGACCCGTCGCAGCGGTTCGGCCGGTGGAAGACGGTCTGTGAGTGGCACCATTGTGGCGACCGACGAGACCCCGGATGAGTACGCGGCATGGGAGCTGTTTCCCGTGCGAAGTGGCGAAAGGTGGCAACGATGAACGATGTCGCAGTCGACAGCAGAGCTGATGCCGGTCCGACACCAGACGGCCCGCCCAGGCCGACAGAGCCTGAGGCGCCGGAGCCGCCGCCCGGCCCCCAGGATCCCGTCCACCCCAAGCCCGAACCGCCATCGCCACCCGGCCCGGAGAAGGACCCGCAACCAAAGCCCGAACGCGAACGCAGCGACTCCCGGGCGGGTTCATCATCGCAGTAGGCGCAGCCGTCGGCGCGATTCGCCGGCGCGCCCGAAACGGCACAGGCCTCCCACAGCTGCCGCTGCTGACTCGCATGCGTGCTCCGCCGCCGGAGCAACGCACGACCGACGGCCGGACTGGGCAAGCCCCGGTGAAGAGCATGACGTCCCCGGTCTCCACCTCAGGACCATCCGGGAGATACCAGAGGGTCTTCAGCGCCACCGCCAGCACATCACCGTACCGCTTTCGCTTCGGGCGCTGATACGCCTGCACGGCATCCTCAACGGCCAGTGGATGCAGTTCGAGATATCCACTCAGCTCTCCCAGATCACGCTCGTCCGGCGGAGGGCGAGTTCGCGTGGGTGCGCCTGGACTGAGTTCGCCCCGCACCTCGACGCCAAGGCCGTGCAGGGGGCTGAGCGGCTGGGCTTGCCAACGGACAGTGGCAAGCCGGCGAGGCTGGTCCAGGAGGGCGGCGTAGCTGCGTTCGCGTCAGCACTGGTGCGAGCTTCTTTGGACAAATCGGTGGTGGACGATACGCGGCACGCGGCAGCGCCTGACGGCTGAGGCAGGGCCCGCTTGGTTCGTGCCCCCTTGTAGGGAACCGCTGCTCTTGCCGCGCCGATAAGTAGCGGTATCTACGCAATGCGAATGGCCGATTGAGCTGCTCCACCGCGGGCAGTCGGCATAAGGGCCGGGCACGATCGACGTGGTGCGGGCCATCGAGCCGCCTTCGAAAGCCGCCCTGATCGAACCGATCTTCACACCCTTTTCGCGCCGCCTTCGACCGAGGGGAAGAGAGAGCATGGCCTCCAAGGATTCAGGGAAATCCGCTGCGACGCAGGCCGCCGAGGTGGACGAGGCGATTCCTGGCAAGCCTGTGCCCGAGCCGCCGACGGTGGCAGAGCCCACCGAGGTGCGCGGACCGCTGCCCCGCAAGCCGGACCAGGACGGCCCGCACACTGTCAGTCCCACCGGCCAGGCGACCGGCGCCGACCAGGCCAGGAGGGCTCAGAAAGGCCCCTTCCTGACCACAGCCCAGGGCAACCGCCTGCACGACACCGATCACTCCCTCAAGGCCGGCCCCCGTGGCCCGGTACTGCTCCAGGACCACCACCTGCGGGAGAAGATCACTCACTTCGACCACGAACGCATCCCCGAGCGTGTGGTCCACGCCCGAGGTGCGGCCGCGCACGGCGTCTTCCGCGCCTACGGCACCGCCGCGAAGATCACCAAGGCGGCGTTCCTGGGGGCGGACGTCGAGACGCCGGTGTTCGTACGCTTCTCCACGGTGCTGGGGTCGAGGGGGTCGGCCGACACGGTCCGCGACACCCGCGGCTTCGCCACGAAGTTCTATACCGCCGAGGGCACCTTCGACCTGGTCGGCAACAACATCCCGGTGTTCTTCATCCAGGACGCGATCAAGTTCCCGGACGTCATCCACGCCGGCAAGCCTCACCCCGACCGGGAGATCCCGCAGGCCCAGAGCGCGCACGACACCTTCTGGGACTTCGTCACCCTGCACACCGAGGCGACCCATCACACGCTGTGGAACATGTCCGACCGCGGTATCCCGCGCTCGTTCCGGATGATGGAGGGCTTCGGCGTCCACACCTTCCGCCTGGTCAACGCGGAGGGCTTCACCACCCTGGTGAAGTTCCACTGGAAGCCGAGGCTGGGCGTCCACTCCCTGGTCTGGGAGGAAGCCCAGATCACAGGCGGCATGGACCCCGACTTCCACCGCCGCGACCTGGCCGACGCCATCGAAGCCGGGGCGTACCCGCAGTGGGAGCTGGCCGTCCAGACCTTCCCCGACACGCCCGAGCAGACCTTCGAGGGCATCGACCTGCTCGACCCGACCAACATCGTTCCCGAGGAGCTGGCACCCGTCCAGCCGATCGGTTTGCTCACCCTCAACGCGAACCCGACGAACTTCTTCGCGGAAACGGAGCAGGTCGCCTTCCACCCCGGCCACCTAGTGCCCGGTATCGACGTCACCGACGACCCGCTGCTGGCCGGCCGGCTGTTCTCCTACCTCGACACCCAGATCACCCGGCTCGCCGGCCCCAACTTCGCCCAGATCCCGATCAACCGCACCCACGCCCCGGTCAACGACATGACGCGGGACGGCTTTCACCAGGACGCGGTGCACACCGGCGTGGCGCCCTACCGGCCCAACTCCCTCGACGGCGGGTGCCCCTTCCTTGCCGGAGCGGACACCGGCGCCTACATCGAGGTACCCGTCGAACTCCCGGCCGCGCAGAAGGTCCGGGAGGCACCCGCCAGCTTCGACGACCACTTCAGCCAGCCCCGCCGCTTCTGGCTCAGCATGTCCCCGGTCGAACGCGAGCACATCATCGCCGCCTACACCTTCGAACTGGGCAAGTGCTACGAACAGGCGATCAAAGAGCGCGCACTGCAAGTCCTCGCCAACATCGACCCCGAACTCTGCGAAGGCGTCGCCACCGGCCTTGGACTGCCGGCCCCCGAGGCCGACCGCCCTCTCGCCTCCGTCGACCCCAGCCCCGCACTGTCCCAGATCGGCCAGACCTGGCCGCTGGACGGACGCATCATCGGCATCGTCGCCGACGACAACAGCGACCTCGGCGGAGTACGCGCCCTGCGCCGAGCCGTGCTCGACTCCGACATGGTCCCCCTGGTCATCGCCCCGGCCGGCGGCAAACTGGACCCCCACGGCGAGCCGGTCACTGTGCAGCGCACCTTCGCCACCGCCCGCTCCGTCGAATTCGACGCCGTCGTACTCGCCGGAGCCCCTGGGCCCGGCAAGGACGCCCACGGTGCGCGTGACGCCAAGGCCGGAGACCCCACCGCAGGCGACCATACCGAGACCGACCCCCGGGTCCTGCTGATGCTGTCCGAGGCATACCGGCACGGCAAGGCACTCGGCGGCTGGGCCGGCGCCGAGGAAGCTTTCCAGGCGGCCGGAGTGCCGACCGCCGCCCCCGGCGTGGCCCTCGGGAGAGACGGTCTCGCCACCCTGCACCAGATCACCCAGCTTCTCGGCCGGCACCGGGTGTGGGAGCGGTTCTCCACGCATGCCTAGGGTGTGGGCCGCCCCGCGGTGACGACGAGGGCGAGGGGCGTGTCCGCTGCTCCCGCGGGGGCATGCCTCCCGCGTGGCCGGCGCGCTTCCTCGGCCCGTGCCCGAAGCATCCAGATCGTAGGGGTGAGTGGGTGACCCGGACCGGGCAGACGGGAAGCCGTTGGACGGACAGATGCGTGCACGGGCGACAGGGAGGACGTCGGATGAGGGCCACCACACCGGACGGAACCCGAGGGACCGCAGCGACGTCCCGCAGTGTCCAACTGCCCGGAATCATTCTCGGGGTGGGGCTCGGCGGGTTTGTCGACGGCATTCTGCTCCACCAGCTCCTGCAGTGGCACCACATGCTCACCAGCACCAATCACGACCGCATCGGGGTGAAGTACTACAACCCCCACACCGTGTCCGGGCTGGAAATGAACACCGTGTGGGACGGCATCTTCCACACCGTTTGCTGGGTCGCGGTCATCCTGGGCCTGGGCATTCTGTACTCCCGCGTCACTCACCACAGGCGGGCGGTGTGGGGCTCGCGCGTGCTGTGGGGTTGGATCCTGGCCGGCTGGGGCCTCTTCAACCTCGTCGAAGGCATCCTGGACCATCAGGTGCTGGGCATCCACCACGTCCATGGGGGCCCCTACCAGATCTGGTGGGACATGGGCTTCCTCGTCCTGGGGGCCCTCCTGCTCACCGGCGGCTACCTTCTGCAACGTACTGGTCAGCCGTTCGACCCTGACGCCCCGCCAAAAGCGAGCCGCCGCGCAGGGGACAGGTGAGGGCCGGCATGCACCATGCACGCCATGACGCGGGCACCGCCGTGTTCGGGGTGTGGTGGCCGGCGCTCGTGCTGCTCGCCTGCGCCGGTGCCTACCTCCTGCTGGCCCGCCGGGCCCGTCACCGCAACCCGGCCCGGGGCTGGAGGAGGTGGCGGTCGGCCGCCTTCCTGGCCGGGCTGGGGCTGCTGGTGCTCGCCCTACTGCCACCGCTGGCGCCGTTCGCGCACACCGACTTCCGCGGCCACATGGCCCAGCACATGCTGATCGGAATGTACGCGCCCCTCGGGATCGTGCTCGCGGCGCCGGTCACACTGCTGCTGCGTAACCTGCCGGCGGCCCGCGCCCGGCAGGTGACAGCGCTGCTGCACGGCCGCGCGCGGCTGCTGGCCCACCCGGCCCCCGCGCTGCTGCTGAGCACCGGCACCCTGCTCCTGCTGTACTTCACGCCGCTGTTCCACCTCGCGATGCAGCACCCGGCGGGACACTGGCTGCTGCATGCCCACTTCCTGCTGTCGGGCTGCTTGTTCGTCCACGTCATCGCAGGGCCCGACCCCGCTCCCGCTCGCCCCGGCGTCCCCGCCCGGCTGGTCTGCCTGGGCCTGGCAGTCGCTGCGCACGCGCTGATGGCGCAAGCGATGTACGGCGGGTTCTTCGTCGATGTCCACGCGCCCATCAGCCAGGTCCAGGGTGGCGCGGTGATCATGTACTACGGGGGTGACCTCGCCGAGCTGATGCTGGCGGCCGCTTTGGTCGCCACCTGGAGACCGGTCCGTCGGCGACCCGAAGACCGCCATGGTCCCGGACCGGCCCTCGGCAGCTTGGAGGTGGGGTAGGAGACGGCAGCGAGGTCGCCGGCAGAATCGCGGCCGGCGGTGGGGGCCTGGGCTGCGGTCGGCCGTCGCGCAGCCCCCCGCGACAGTGAAGGGCCTCGTCACCACCCGGGCCAGGTGGGTGGAGGACGAGGCCCTTCAGTCCCGCGGAGCCGGCAACTGTGTGCCGGGCAGGCGACGCCGTCCGGGGGGCGGGCGTCAGGTGTTCAGCAGGCGGTTGAAGAACGAGCGGTATTGCTGAAGGGCGACGCGGAGTTCCTCCGTCGCCACTTCCTCGCCGCGGTGCCACTGGCCTTCGAGGCCCTGCTTGTGCTGGGAGAAGGTCGTGGCGAGCGCCTGCATGACCTCGGCGACCAGGGTGTCCGCCGCTCCGACCGCCTCGCGCGGATCGTCGACGAATTCGCTCTGGATCCGCTGCCACCTGCTGCGGAACTCCTCCTGCTCGGGCCCGAGCAGCGGCGCGTCCGTCGCCTGGGCCTCCGCGTCCCGGTTCTTCTCGGGCACGGGGGCCCGGCCTTCGCCTTCGGGCCCAGAGGTTCGCCGGTCTGCCGCAGTGGCCTCCCCTGGAAAAGTCGGTGGCGCCTCGGCCGGGGGCTCCTGGGCCGCGCTGCCTACGTCCTGCCGCGTGCCTGCCAGGTCCTCGGTGGACAGGCCGTCCGCTCCAGGCTCGAGTGGATCTCTCCGCCCCATCTTTTTGCCTCCTTCTTCGTCCGGGCCGCGCATTGTCTGCCGGGTGTCGCGCAGGCTCATGCCCTGCCCTCCGGCGGGCGGTGGTCGTTGTGGAGCAGTTCCGTGAACAGGGCGCGGTAGTGCACCATCGCGCCCCGCAGCTCCTCCGTCGTTGCCTCGTGCCGTGTGCTGCGGCCATTGACCTCGTGGGCGGCGCGGTAGTGCTCCAGGGTGCGCCCGTGCTCCACCGACAGGTCACTCAGCTGCTGTTCCAGTCCCTCGGTCGGGTAGCCGCGCTCGCTCATGAGCGAGGTCACCAGCCGGTCGGCCTCATGGACCGCGTCGTCGGGCTGGTCCACGAACCGTTCCTGCACCCGGTCCCATTCGTGGGCGTACCGGTCCCGGCTCGAGGCCGGAAGCTGTTTGATGTGCAGCGCGTCGTGGCGTTCCTCGCGCTCACGCAGATCGCGCTCAGCCGCCCTGCGGCTGCCTTTCGTCTCCACGGCCCGTTCGTACTCCGGACCGAACCGCTTTTGCAGTCGGCGGCGACGCATGATCATGCCCGCCACCAGCGCACACACCAGGATCACGACCACGACGGCCACGATGATCGCTATGAGCGTCCCAGGGGACATCGGGTCCTCCGCTATCAGTTGCTGACTCGACAAGTGAGATCACTTCATGACCGGCGTCGCGGAACTCCATGTCCGCGGGCCGCCCGCTTGGGGCCGGTCTCCGGGCTGGCCCGCCACGGCCGCCGGCGGCGCTACCAGTAGTGCTTTCGTCCCGCGACGGCGTGCCCCATCGTGCCGAGGAGCCACAGAATCGCGCCGATGGCCACGAGCACGATGCCGATGGTCCACAGGATGGATATGCCCGTCACGAATCCGATGACCAGGAGAATGATGCCGAGAACGACCATGACAGCTCCGATCTCGCATAAGTGTTCCCCTTTACTTTCATTCCGGTGCCCGGCAACCGCAACTGCTGCCCCGCCGGGCAGCCAGGTGAGGGCGCGACACCAGAACAGGCGACGGTGGCGGTCGGGCGCGACGGAGGCGGGAGTCGAGGTCCAAGTCCTCGGCCTCCTCCCTCGGTCGCCCGCAGGAAACTGACGTAGCCACGGGTGCCCGGGCAGCGGACGAACTAACGTCGCAAGCCTCCGAAGTGCTGCCCCGGGCCTCCGGCGTGGTGCCCCGGCGAGGCGCGGCACGCCGGCCGTGACTTTTCCTCAAGGAGGCGCCGGAAGGCGCGGTACCGGCGCGGGGCGCCCGAAGGAATCGCCGCGCGCACCGCCGGACAAGGAGCAGGCACGCTCGGGCGAGACGGCGACCGCCAGCAGGACTCCACGGCGTCGGCTGCCGGCTGCCGACAGCCGACCGAGCGGGCTTTCCTGCCGGACACCGGGGCCCTTTCCCGGCCCGCTGAAACGGAAGGGAGCCCAGCACGTCGGCCGGACCGCTCCGGCTGGTAACCGGCTGGGGAGTTGTAGGTGTGGAGTGATCGGGTAGGCGCTCCCGAACGCCGGAGAAGCTGACTCCTGGCTGTTGCTTGGCACGCACCGGTCACGGCCGCCTGATGGAAGAAATGAGCCGGGCCCGAAGCCGCGAGCGGCACTCGGAAAGGAAGGTCACAGTGAACGACGGGGAAGAGGCTGCACAGAACAACCAGGGCGCGGCGCGAGTCCAGGTGGAGGTCACCGGCTGCCCGCCCGAGGACGCACACACCGTCTTCACGGCGCTCGACGCCCTTTTTGTTTCCGACCGGGCGAAGGACGATGTGCCCCGGGAGGCGGAGGGGGCGGGGACTGCTGTGTGGGCTGCGACCGTTGACGTCTCCGAGGCACCGGCCCAGGCTGCACCGTGCCGGCTGACCGGCCCGGTGACGGTCACGGTCCAGGGCAGCTACTGGGCGGCCGACCGGCTGCGGGCCGGCCTGGGGTCCGCCTTCGCGCTCCAGGACGTCGGGGCGACATCCGGCGATCAGGAGCAGGAGGTCCAGCTGCGACTGGACAACCGCGAGGCACAGGGCGGCACCTGACAGCGTCACCGCCATGGAGAAGCCCCGGAGTCTTCTTGGCACCAGGCATTCGCCCCCTTTCCAGCTGCCAGTTGGGCCAGGTGGTCACCGGAGCCGCCGACGGCCCGGGACGCAACCGGCTCGAGGTCTCCAGATCCTGGTCGATCTCGGCCGCCGCCCGGTCCAAGAGCGCGCCCGCCGCATGGAGCTGCACGTCGACAGCACCCAGGTGGGCGTCGGTGTGCGGGTCCGGCCTGCGGCGTGCCGCACTCCGGAGGGGCTCGGCGACCGCGAGCGCCCGCCGTACCAGCAGGCCGCCACGCCGATACCGCCCGCCGTGCTGGAAGCCCGGGCGCTGCACGTACCCCTCCACCTCTCCGACCGGCACGGCCGGCAGATCCGTGATGCGTATGTCGGGGGTGTCGCTGCCGGCCATGCCAATGGCCTGCCATGTGCCGTTCACCGGCCGGCAGCCAGGGCCCTCCGTGCTGATCGCGAACAACCGGCGGCCGTCTTCGGCGGTAGCGGTGACCAGGGCATGGGTGCAGCTGTGGGCGCCGGAGCAGTACGGCTTCAGGCCGTTCAGGCGCCAGCCCGCTCCGGTGCGGGTGGCGGTGACACCTTCGCCAGGCGGCTCGGCGGCCCGTGCTCCCCATCGCTCGCCGGTGCCGGGCGCCGGTCCTCCGAGTTCCGCGAGGATCGCCACGGCGTCGACATGACCTTCGACAAGTCGTGCCAGACAGCGGTCCCGCTGGGCGACGGAGCGCAAGGCTGCCAGCCGTTGCTGAGTGCGACCGGAGCCGGGCAGCGGAAATTCCAGGGCCCCGGAGGCAATGTCCGCGACCACGGAGACGAACTGCCCGGCGGTCTCCCGGCGGGCTGCCCCGGGGCTGAGACCTGCATCCCCGTCCGGGTCATCAGTTCTTCCTCACAACAGAACCACCCTCACCGCCGCCAGACCGAACCGCAACGGGCCCTGGTGGTCGGTGTCGACCTATTCGGGTCACGCGCCCTGTGGCCCGCGCGCCGCCGCCACGATCCTCTCCAGAGCCGAGGCGTGCCGCTGAAACGTCTGCCGCCCGTGTGCGGTGAGCCTGAGGTGGGTGTGGCGGCCCGTGCGGTTCCGTGTTTTGCGCACCTCCACATAGTCGGCGTCCGCCAGCGCGGCGACCTGTTTGGACAGTGCTGAGTCGCTGGTGCCCACGGTGTCGCGCACGAAGCTGAACTCCACCCAGTCGGCTGGAGCCAGCAGCGCGACGACAGACAGTCGCGCCTGAACGTGCAGGAATTCATCGAAGTCCGGGTCCATCAGCCCTGGTCGTCCCTCTTAATGATCTTCTTGACGATCGGACGGGTCGCATAAGTGGCCACCAGCGTCGCCAAAGCCGCGACAGCCGCGGCGGGTACGGAGGGAATCGACAGACCGATCAGGCGGGCGACGATCAAGGTCGCGATGAAGACCGCGACAACAGCTGCCCCCAGCCACACGGTGAACAGCACCTCAGCGCGGGATTGCTTCCTGCGTACGCGGGCCTGGCGGTACTGCACGAGCAGCCCGCCCGCGATCAGGGCGCCCGCCACCAGCTTGACGACGAGGCTCCAGGGGTTCGGCAGATCGACGGACGAACCCATGGCAAACACTGCCAGTGCCGCGATGAGCCCGTAGGTGCCGGACGAGACGTGACGCACGTACTCGTCACGGGTCTGTTCCTGGCGGTGGTGTATGGCGTCGAGTGCGGTCTGGGCATCGTAAGAGGTCATGCGCATCCCCGATCAACCGGCCATCCGAGTACTTTCTTGGAAGGAAAGTACCACCTTCTTTCTCTTGAGGAAAGAAGGTGGTAGGTGTTGCCTGTCCAGGGCTGGTGTCCACGCGGCCCGGCCCCGGACGGCTGCTGATGGCCTGGCGCCCGCCGTAGGTCAGAGGTGGTTCGCGCCCCGGCAGCCGTGGCGTGGTGTCCGTTGCTACGTCTCGGTCAGCGGTGCTGGCTCGCCGGTGCGGCGGGCTTCGTCCTGGACGAGCAGAGAGAGGAGGGAGGCGACGGTGAGACCAGCCTCAGCCGGGTGCCGCAGTACCTTGGCGGGCTCGATCCGGTAGGTGTTCGCGCGTCCTTCCCGCTTGTGCGACAAGTACCCCTCTTGCTCAAGATCCACGATGATTCGCTGCACGGCGCGCTCGGTGAGGCGGCAGTGGGCAGCGATGTCGCGGATGCGGGCGTTCGGGTCGTCGGCGATGGCGGCCAGCACGCGCGCGTGATTGGTGATGAACGTCCATCCGTTGTGAGGGTCAGGCACTCCCATGCGGCCATCTTAGAGAGGCCCTTGGCCGACACCAAATACATGACATATATTTCGTGTACTGCGCTGCGCATGTTGATACTTCGACGTCGGCAGGTCTTCAGGGAGGGCGAGCGGGGTGGACGTTCGGACAAGGGTGGTTGCGACAAGACGCGTTTTCGGGGCGCAGTCGTCCACGCAACTTACGAAGAGGGAGAGCAGGGTGGGCCCGCCCGCCCTGGTGAGGATCCACAGTGACCCGCACACGGAAGAGATCGTGGTGGCACTGCGCGGCGAGATCGACTACGCCTGCGAAGAGATGCTTCTGCGCTGTCTCACCAGTGCTTTGAGCGCCTCTGCCCGCGGAATCGTGATCGACCTCAGCAAGGTCTCCTTCTGCGCATGCTCCAGCGTGAAGCTTCTGCTCGCCATCCGTCAGCTGGCACAGCGACACGGCAAGACCATGTCCCTGCGAGCGCTCAGCCCCGTGGTGCACCGTGTGCTTGAACTGTCGGGCACGCTGCACTTGTTCACCACCAGCACCGCCCGAGGTCAAGACGACTGTTCGAGGGGGGTTTCCCGATGAACAGCCATCAGTCCGGGACCGGGTCGTTCCGCCCCGCCCGCCTAGTGCGGGTTCACGTTCGCACCCTCAGGCATCTCCTTCCTCGCCGAGAACAAGTGATACCGGGTCCGGGTCCCCTCCGGCAGCCGGGAGACATGCGGAGGGGCCGCCAGGGTGAATCCGCCACCACGGCAGCGCCTCACTCCCGAGAATCGAACACGCAAGCGCATTCTCAAAGTGTGGTCACTTTCGGCTTTCCCGAGGATCTGCTGAAGACGCAGCGGGAGCTGCAGCAGGTGAACGCCGAACTCGACGCCCTCTATGAGCGACTGCCTTGGTCGGCCGAACCGCTGCCCGGCTGGACCCACACGCGGGGCAAGGGCTCCTGCCACGAGACCGAGCGGGATGGCTCTCCCGGCTGGACCGAGGACGAGAAGGCGGAGGTCGCCCGGCTGCGCGCCCACCGGCTGGAGCTGGTGACCACGGTGATCACCCACCCGTTCTGGGCTACCTGCGACGACGCCCCTACGGCCCGCAGCGCTCTCGAGCACGTCCACGACCGCCCGGACGAGCCCGTGGCTTAGCGATGGCGACCGGCGGGGCGGCGAAGCCGTTGTTGCACCGCCGAGGTGGCCGACGGGGGCAGTGGGCAGCGCGCGCAAACCGGCGGGGTCCTGTTGGCCAGGCCGAGCCAGGCACCCCGGTCGGCGGCCACGACAGCCAGCGGCAGGCGCGGAGGGGCGCGGCCGGCGGTGTCGGTGGTCTGCGCGGTGTTGATCAGGTGCCGCTCGGGGGGTGATGCCCCGGAGCGTGGAGGCCGGGCGGCCACGGTCGCGGTGTGTGCGGAGTTCGGGGCGCCGGTGCCCTCCCGCTGCGGTGGGACCAGCCTGGGCGGGAGGCCCCAATACCGTCGTCATCGACTGGGCACAGTGCTGCGACCCGCTGGTGTCGGTAGGCCACCGGTCGACCGCGTGCAGGATGCGCGCCGCCATGGCGTGCTCCATCAGCGTGAGGCGTCGGGACCGGGGGAGGCGCGACAGGTAAGAGGAGCCCACGGAGGACTGATGCGATCGCGGTGGGCTGCGCCGTGAAGCGTACTCGCCGGTCTCGGCACCCGGGGGGTGCCGCCGCTCAGGTGGTCGGCGCACGGGTTTGGCAGCAGGCTGGGAAGCACGGATGCATCAATCGCTCGGGTGCTTGTTCTCGCCTCGCGGGCCGGAGGTGTCACATGAGCATGGGGACGTTGTCGCTCGCCCGGCCGCGTACGTTGGTCCTGCCTGGTGTTTACCGGCCGCAGGAGGACACACGGCTTTTGCTGCGTGCTCTGTACCGCGAGGGCGTGAGGGCGGGGACCGAGCTATTGGATCTGGGGTCGGGCAGCGGGGCCCTGGCGGTCGGAGCGGCACGGCGTGGCGCCCGGGTCACCGCGGTGGACATCTGCTGGCAGGCCGTGCTGACCACGAGGGTCAATGCGTGGCTTTCGAGGCAGCGGGTCACCGTCTGCCGCGGCGACCTGACCGCGGCGGTTCGTGGCCGCTCTTTCGACATGCTCGTCAGCAATCCGCCGTACGTTCCCGCGGCCGGCCACCGTCCGCCCCGGGGGCCGGCCCGCGCTTGGGACGCGGGACGCGACGGTCGACTGCTCGTGGACCGTATCTGCGATGCCGCGCCGCGGGCGCTGCGTCCCGGGGGCGTACTGCTCATGGTTCATTCCGGTCTGTGCGGCACCGAGGACACCTTGGAGCGGCTATCGTCCGCGGGGCTGCGGGCGACGGTCAGCGACCGCGCGGTCATACCGTTCGGCCCGGTCCTGCGCTCCCGGCTGGCCTGGCTGCGCTGCCGAGGCCTGGTGGCCGAGGCCCAGGACGCAGAGGAATTGGTGATCATCCGTGCCGAGAACTCCTGAGCGTCCACGCCGCATCACTCTCGTCCGTAACGGCCCGCTCCTGGTGGAGGGGCCGGTGGAAGTGGCCGGTGACGACGGTTCGGTAGCCGTCTCCCGCCGCTTCACCGTCGCGATCTGTGTGTGTCGACGCAGCCGCAGCTACCCCTGGTGCGACACCAGCCATCGCACTCGTTGCAAGCCCGCGTCCGCTCCCGCAGACAGCGCCAACTGCACGGCAGGGGACCGGAGTCGGGCAGGAGAACAGTGATGACAGACGATCTCGGAACTGCCCGGCCCGGCAGGCCCCAAGTTCCGCCACCGCGCGGCTGCCTGTCCCGCATGGTGACCTCGTGGCTCCGCACCGGGGAGGGGCCCCTGCCAACCCGGGAGGAGGTCCGGCGCGAAGGCCCGTACGGGGCGGATCTCCAGCTTGCCCTCTACGTACTGTACGAACTGCACTATCAGGGCTTTGACCACGTGGACGACGACCATGAATGGGCTCCCGAACTGCTGGTGGTGCGGCGCTACCTGGAAGAGGCATTCCTCTCGGCGCTGCGTGCCGACGTCGCGGCGCTCGGTGTGCGGGAAGCAATGGACGGTCTGCTGACGGAGCCCGCCGCCGACGACGGCACCAGCGTCAGCCACTACTTGAAGCGCGAAGGGCGGCTGTGGCAGCTGAGGGAGTACGCGGCCCTCCGCTCGCTGTACCACCTCAAGGAAGCGGACCCGCATGCCTGGGTCCTCCCTCGTCTGCGGGGCCGCGCCAAGGCCGGGATGGCCGCCATCGAATTCGATGAGTTCGGCGCCGGACGTGCCGAGGACATCCACGCCCAGCTCTTCGCCGACCTCATGGCAGACCTGGCACTGGAAACCGAATACGGGCACTACCTCGACCTGGCCCCCGCCGAAACGCTCGCCCTCGTCAATCTCATGTCCCTGCTGGGACTGCACCGGTCCCTGCGAGGGGCACTGATCGGCCACTTCGCCACGGTCGAGGTGACCTCCTCGCCAGGATCACGACGTCTCGCCGAAGCCATGCGCCGCACAGGCGCCGGCCCCGCAGCGGAGAGGTTCTACGACGAGCACGTCGAAGCGGACGCCGTCCATGAACAGATCGTCCGCACAGAAGTGGTCGACGCTCTGTTGAAGGACGAGCCGGAGCTGGAACCCGATGTCGCCTTCGGAATCGGTGCCACCACACTTCTCGAGGGCCGACTTGCCACCTCTCTCCTTGCCGCCTGGCGGGAGGACCGCAGCGCACTGCCGGCACCGTTGCCGCACGTCCGCGCCCGCGAGCCCGCACGGAGCGTGACCTGAAAGCCGCGTCCTCATCAGCTGGACGGAGAACGACAGGAGGGTGTGATGGACGAGACCACCGAGAGCCTCTGGGATCCGGCAGGGATCACGCGCTTCCAGGAGCCTCCGCCCGCCGTGACTGCGGCGCGCGCGTCCTTGGCCTCGAGCGGAGTCCATCTCATGCCCGCAGTCGCCGTGAGGGCACACTGTGGCGCCGGAGAGGAGGACTGGGCGCGCTTCGCCACGCACTGGGAGGATCTCGCCCGGGACCGGTACGCCTCCGAACGCGGCACCTGCCGACTGCGCCGCTACGGACAGTTCTCGCTCACCCCCGCCACCGGTCAGCTGTCCCGGTTGCCGGACACCCCGTTCGTGCAGCCGGACCGGAGCAACCCGCTCTACGTGGACGTCGACCGGCACTTCGATCCGCTCACCGACGCGTTCGTTGCGGACCCCCTTCTGCGCTCGGTCGTGACGCTGCTGGGGGATCTCGCGGGCGCCCTGGAACCCGCCGCCTGCTGGATCGCGAAGGTCCATCCGTTCCGGGTCGTCGCCCCAGCCGGCGGCGAAGGACAGCCGACTCCGGAGGGCCGGCACCGCGACGGAGTGACACTGGTTTCGTCCTTGCTGGTCGGCCGCTACCATGCGACCGGGGGCCGGAGCGCCGTCTTCGCTCCGGACGGGCACGAACTGCTCTCGGCCACTCTGGACGAACCCGCGAGTCTGCTCGTGTCGGACGATCGCCACACGTTGCACAGCGTGTCGCCCATCCGCCCGCTGGATCCGCCCCGGCCCGGGCACCGGGATGTGCTGGTCACCACGCTCACGCCGGCCTCACAGTGAGGTGTTCCGACAGTGTCCCGACGGATGCCCTGGCTGACCTTCCTTGTCCGGGCGTGAGTGGCGGGGGCGACCGGACTGAGCGCCGATGGAGGACCCCCGCCGCAGCGGGGCACGGTGTTCACCCCCTACGTCGGCCGGACGTCAACTGCACAAGGTCGTCCACGACATCCGCGACATGTGCACGATGGCGCCACGAGGCCCGCTGACGCTGAGCGCCGCAGCCCCGCCCGGCGAGCCGGCGCAGGAAGCCCATGGCTCGGTCGAGGTCCCCGTGCTCCTCCAGCGCGGGACGCACAAACTCGACGAGCCGGGCGGCCTGCACGGAGCAGGGCAGGACCCGGCCCGTCAGCGCATCGACCCCCTTGCCGGCCCACCCGTCGCGCGCCGCTCGCCAATAGGCGGCCCGAACCAGTTCGCTGCACGTCTCGGGGCCCGTGTGGCCACGCCGCACCAGCGCACCTGCGGTCAACACGAGCGCCCGGATCAGCACCGCCAGGCCGACGGTGTCCGCCGCCTCCGCCTGGACATCCATGACCCGGACCTCCACGGTGGGGTACCGGGGATTGGGTCGCACGTCCCAGAAGGGGACGCCGGCATCAAGCATCGCCTCTGATTCCTGCAGGGCGGCGGCAAGCCGCTCATAGTGGTCCAGGGACTCGACATACGGCGGGGCCCCCAAGGCTGGGAACCGGCCCCTGATAACGGTGCGCCAGCTGGCATATCCCATGTCACGCGCGTGCAGAAATGGCGAGTTGGCGCTCATCGCTACGAACAGCGGCAGCCACGGCCGCAGGTGATTGCCGACCAGCACCGCCTCCTCCCGGTCCGGCATGTGTACGTGGATATGCGCGGCGCAGATGGCAAATCCGTCGAGCAAGGTCCCGAACTGGTCAAGGCCGGCCCGGTAGCGCGGATGGTCGCCGATGATTGCCGGGCCCTCGGGTCCTATGACCGGTGTACCGGAAGCACAGATGCCGAGCCCTTCGGCCTGCGCGGCCGACGCGGCGGCCCCCCGCACCATCACCAGCTCGTCGTACAGGTCGGCACCCCCTCGGCAAGGGGGCGTTTTCACCTCGACCTGACACTCATCGAATTCCCCCGAAACGAGATCACCTACCGCTTCCCGGGCACGCGCCACCACCCGGCCGGCTCGCGATGCCACCGCCCGGCTGCCCGGATCAATGAGAAAGAACTCTTCCTCCACGCCCAGGGACGGGGCGCCGGCACGTCGCTCCGGCACAGAGCCGGAGCAGGGCATGCTGTTCATCGCCGCACCAGGACTGCTCCATTCGGGCGGCCGTAGGGAGCGGGGGGAGCAACTGGTCGAGCAGGTCCACGGGCTTCTGACTCGGGCGGACTCCCTGGCGCTCCGACGAGGAAGGACTCGTCTTCGTATCTGCTCGTTTCATGCATCTCCATGACCGGCGAGGTGAGGTGTATCGACGACCGGACCGCGCCACCACAGCAAAACTCGGGAGGGTCCGGCACCGGCCTCTCATCCACCGGGGCCCGCCGGGCCACGTCGGCGGCATCGGGGGAGCCACCGCCCTCATAGAGCGCGCAACAGACCAGCGGACACACAGCATGGGTACCGGAACCCTCGATAGCCTTCACCACCATGGTGCGTGCCTCCTTGCTCCGCTTCTGTCTACGCCGTGGCGGGCCAGGGCGCGACTCCGGGAATGCGGGAGGCGCACGGTAGTGCCCGGTGACCGGGGGCGCAGACACCTGGTTGCACTAACGCTGTCTGCTGCCGGTTCAGGTAGGAGCCGCTGGGCGCGGGCCTAAGGAGTCCTTTCCTATTGATCTTCGTGTGGCACGGTGGAGGGGCAGGCGATCGCGTGCCTCCGGGGTGAGGTTGATTCGGTCGAAGCCGTGGGAGATCAGTGACGAGCTGTGGGCGGTGATCGAGCCGCTTCTTCCCAGGCATGAACGCCGCTCTCGGTATCCGGGGCGCAGACGGATCGATGACCGCAGGACGCTGCAGGGTGTGTTGTGCGTGCTCTACAACGGGATCCAGTGGGAGTTCCTGCCGCAGGAGCTGGGGTTCGGTGCGGGGCCGATGTGCTGGCGGCGGCTGGCCGGGTGGCAGGCGGCCGGTGTCTGGGATGAGCTTCAGCAGGTCCTGCTGGACCGGTTGCGGGCGGCGGACCGGCTGGGCTTCTCCCGCGCCACGGTCGATGCCACGCAGGTGCAGGCCGAGCGTGGGCGAAGCCGCCCAAAAGTCGGCCCGAGCCCGGTTGACCGTGCGCGGACGGGCTCGTTCAGGGTGTGAGGACGGTCTTGATCATGCCGTCTTCCTTGGCCTGGAAGGTCTTGTAGGCGCGCGGCCCTTCTTCGAGGGGCAGTGTGTGGGTGGCGAAGTCGTCGACACCGAGGACGTCGGCATCGGTGAGGAGCGGGAGGATGTCGGGAACCCAGTGCTTGACGTTGGCCTGGCCCATGCGCAGCTGGATCTGCTTGTCGAACATCGTCAGCATGGGCATGGGGTCGACGGCGCCCCCGTAGACGCCGATGAGTGAGATGGTGCCGCCGCGGCGGACGGCATCGACGGCCGTGTTGATGGCAGCCATGCTGTCCACGCCGGCTCGGCCCATCATCTTCGCCCCGAGCGCGTCGGGCAGCAGGCCGGCGAACTGCTGGGCTGCCTTGGCCAAAGGTGTGCCGTGTGCTTCCATGCCCACCGCGTCGATGACGGCGTCGGTGCCGCGACCCTGGGTAAGGCTGCGGATTTCCTCGCTCACGTTCTTTCCGTGTTCGTTCCAGTCCAGGATGTGCACGCCCCGGGTGCGTGCCCGCGCCAGACGTTCGGGGACGAGGTCCACGCCGATGACCTTGCTTGCGCCCTGATGCAGGGCGATGCGGGCGGCCATGTCGCCGATCGGCCCCAGCCCCAGGACCGTGACGGTCCCGCCCTGCGGGATGTCGGCGTAAGCGACGGACTGCCATGCGGTCGGGAGGACGTCGGAGAGGTAGATGTAGCGCTGGTCCGGCGGGCCGTGGGGCACCTTGACGGGAAGAGTGTTGCCGAAGGGGACGCGGAGCAACTCCGCCTGCCCGCCGGGGACCTGCCCGTAGAGCTTGGAGAAGCCGAAGAGAGAAGCGCCCATTCCGCGCTCGGTGACTTGCGTCGTCTCGCACTGTGACTGAAGCCCTTGGCTGCACATCCAGCATGTCCCGCAGGAGATGTTGAAGGGCACGACGACCCGGTCCCCGACCGACACTGCGGTGACCTCCGGCCCGACCTCCTCAACGACACCCATCGGCTCATGGCCGAGAATGTCACCGGGATCGAGGTACGGTCCGAGCACCTCGTAAAGGTGCAGGTCAGACCCGCAGATCCCGGTCGACGTGATACGAACGATGATGTCGGTCGGGTCCACGATCTTGGGATCGGGGACCGTGTCGATGCGAACGTCACGCTTACCGTGCCAGGTCAGAGCCCTCATAACGTCTCCTTAGGGTCGCAGTGCCTTGCCAGGCCGCTATTACCTAGTCTGTCCCTAATTGACGCCGATGCGCGCAGGACCGTCGGTGATGGCAGGAGAGGGAAGATCACAGTTCCCGCTCTGGGGGTGCCAGAAACGGTCCCCCTGTCTGCTCAGGGCGCGAGGAGAGAGTCGTCATGCACCTGAGCTCCGGGGAGTCGGTGGCAGGCGGCGAGCAAAGCTGCGTCCACGTCGGAGGTGCCGGTGGATATGCACAGGGCGCAGGCAAGCTCTGTTATTCGTCCACGCGTCTCCGTGCTGCCCGCCTTCCGCGTGTACAGCGTGCAGAACCTCGTACTCGTCTACGAGCTTGCGTAGTACTGCGCAGGGTGGGCCATTAGCATGCCGACTCCTCAGCCTGCGGGCTCTGGTGTTCTCGGGGACTCGGTTCCGGTCACCAGCGGCACCGGCAGCAGCAGCGCACCGACCGGGCCGAAGCCCACATCCGCGAGATATGCCTGCGGCTCGCCCGCCATCGTGACCTGCAACATCGAATGGGCCCGAGGACGGCTCTCCGGGCTCTGCGCCCCCAGCACCACCCGCCCGGCCAGCGGCGTCACCTGGAACCCCAGCACCTCCAGGGACAGCCGGAGCAGAGCGTTGTGCTCGTAGCAGTAACCGCCGCGCCGGCCGTGGACCATCTTGGCCAGCAAATCGGCCGGGGCGAGGGAAGGGACCTGCCCGGACAGCGAGTCCAGGCAGCCTGATCACCTTCATCCACCGCGCCGGGAAGACGCCGGGAAGACGCCGGGAAGACGCCGGGAAGACGCCGGAGAGCGACAGGGCGAAGGACGTGTGGGATGGGCATGAAGACGCTGTCCCGCACCCGGCAAGTCCGGTGATTCCGGCGGATGCAGCCTCAACTGAGGCTGAGAAAGACCCCCATGGCTGCGGCGGACACCCCGATGAACCAGCCGGTCAAGGAGTTGAGCAGCGCGACCCCGAGTCGACCGCTTACGAGCAACCGACCGGCCTCGTGGCCGCAGAAGCTGAATGCGGTGACTACCCCGCCCAGCAGAATCGTGCCGCTGGTCATCCGATGCAGGTAGGCCCACCCCGCCAGCACGCCCAACAGGAAGCACCCGACGAAATTGAGGACAAACGAAACCCAGTGCGTAGGATTGCGGAAACGAGCCCGAAGGTGCCGCTCCATCCCGTACCGCAGCGCCCCGCCGCTGAATCCGCCCAGCAGCATCAGTAGTAGAGACACGGGAATCTCCCTCTCGCGAAACGCGCGGCAACGGAGTCGTGGTCGCGCCGCCGGCTGGTACGACGCGAGGGGCATCGCGCAGCGGACGCGCTCACCGGCCGAAAGCGGAGTCTCCTCTTGCAGCTGTGATCGACCCTCTCGAACTGCACGTCAGGTGAATAACGTTGACGCTGCCCGGTCGAAACGTCGCGGTTTCGGCGAACCGTTCCGCCCGGCTTCTGCACAATATCCCGTGGCTCCCGGCCGGGAATCCCCTCGCGCGCGGGACGAATCGCCGAATGTCACAGGACAACTCGGACGGAGCAACGACATGGCCCCGTCGGAGTGATTACGCCTTGTCAGCCGGACTCCGGGTGGCGTGAGGTCCGCAGTCCCATCATGATCAGGCCCAAGGTCCGACGCCGGCACACTGAGCTCTGAATTGCCGAGGAGACGCCGATATCCATGAGCGAACCGGTTCACAAGCCACAGATTTTCCGCGAAATCTGCGCGGAATTCGTTGGCACGATGGTCCTCATTCTCTTCGGGTGCGGCGTCGTGGCTCAGGTGGTAGCGGGAGGTGCCCTCACCGACCCGAAGGGCGGACTGGGCAACCACGACAGCATCGCCTGGGCCTGGGGGCTGGGCGTCACACTCGGCGTCTATGTCGCGGCCCGCCTCAGCGGCGCCCATCTCAACCCGGCCGTGACGCTGTCCCTGGCCACCTTCAAGGGCTTCCCGTGGGCCAAGGTCGCGCCCTACGCCCTCGCCCAGACAGCCGGCGCCTTCGTCGCCGCACTGCTGGTGCGCTGGAACTACACCGAGGTGTTGGCCCGGGCTGATCCGACGCACAGCATCAAGACGCAGTTCGTCTTTTCCACACTTCCGGGGAACGGTTCGACCACGGCCGGAATCCACGAATGGGGCGCATTCCGTGACCAAGTGATCGGCACCGCCCTGCTGCTGCTCCTCATCTTCGCGATCACCGACCTGCTGAACACGCCGCCCGGCGCCAATTTGGCGCCCTTGATCATCGGCTTGGTCGTGGTCGCGATCGGCATGGCCTTCGGCACCGACGCCGGCTACGCGATCAACCCGGCACGCGACTTGGGCCCCAGACTCGCCAGCTTCATCACGGGCTATCGAGGCGCCTGGCGAGACCAGTGGGGCAACCTGTATTTCTGGGTGCCCATCGTCGGACCGCTGATCGGCGGCGTTCTCGGCGCCGGCATCTACAAGTTTCTTATCGGCAACTTCCTGCCCACTGCCGAACCTGAGCCCACCGGCCGGGTCCCCGCCCCGGAGTCGTAGTCACGAACCATGCCGACCGAGGCCTCTACAGCCCTGGGGACGAGCCGCGCTGAACGACGTCGCCAGGGCAGGCAATCTCTCCCACGTGGCTTTGTCAGTAGGTACCGGTTCTGGCTCACATGCTGTGACCTGGCACGGCGCCGGCGCGGGTCAGTCGGTGTGCGAAGCCGTCGTCTGTCCCGGATGCGGAGTGACGATGCAGCCGCCTGCGTACGGGGGCCGTCGCGGACCGTGAGTGTGTGGGCCGCGGAACTGGCCGTGGGAGGAGGTCATTTGCCTCCAGCGCAGTCGTAGAGGGTGAAGCTTCCGTCCGAGCTCTGACCGTAGGCGCTTGGGGAGACGGGGGTGCAGCTTTTCTTCACCCAGACCGACGCCGGAGTGGACGGTCGGCGCGTGGTGAGAAGGGCGTAGCGCAGTTGGTGGGCGGAGACCAGGTCCCTGAGCCGTGGTGCGGTCGGATAGGGGGTCAGGCCGGTAAAGCCACCCATGACCAGGAGGGGTTGGGGGGTGGCGCGCAGCAGGGGCTCGGCGCCGTAGGCGGCTTGGGTGGCGAGCAGGTACTTCTCCCCGGAACGGTGCGCGGAGAGGTAGTGCAGCAGTGCGGTGTCCCGCGCGGACGGCGTGTTCAAGGGGTTCCGGAGGACCTTGGCCCGGTGATGGTGCGTACCGTGGAAGCCGGGGCCGACCGGTCCGGCCAGGGGTTCGATCGGTGAGCCGGGGTAGCGCGGGTTCAGGCAGGAGGCGGCCCAGACGGCCGGGGCGAGGAGTACGGCCGCCAGCGACGCCGCCAGGGCGCTGTGCATGGCCGCTCGTGTGGTGCGGGGCCCGATGGTCCACAGTCCGACGGTCCCGCACAGGCCGAGCATCAGCACCACCGGCAGCAGCCAGGGCGCGAATTCGCTGTGCGGGCCGTCGATGACCGCGGCCCACAGTGCCGTGAGCCCGACAACGACGGGCAGCGCCGCCCGGCGTCGGCCGCCGGCGCGGTACTCGGACCGGAAGAGCGCGATTCCGCCACCGGCCAGCGCGGCGAGGGCCGGGGCCAGTACGGCCGTGTAGTAGCCGTGGTTGCCGTTGGAGTTGCTGAAGACCACGAGGTGCATCACCAGCCAGCCGCCCCAGAGCAGGAACCCGGCCCGCGGCCCGTCGGTGCGCGGTCGTCCGGCGCGCCACCACACGCCCAGCGCCAAGGCCAGTACGGCGAGTGGCAGAAGCCAGGCGATCTGCGGGCCCACGTCATGGTTGACCACCATGCTCCACCCCGTGTTCCCGCTGGTACGGCTGGCGGTGGTGCCGGCGACGGCGCCCAGCGCGTGTGGGTCGTGGCCGAAGCGGCTCAGCCCGTTGTAGCCGAAGACCAGGGTGAAGGGGTTGTTGTTGCTGGTTCCGTCGAGGTAGGGACGGTTCGCGGCGGGGGAGGCCCATACCAGCAGCAGCCAGGAGCAGGAGACGACGAGTGCGGTGAACCCGGCGAGCAGCAGCCGCCGGGCCCGGACCCAGCAGGGGCCGGGCGCTGCGAACTGGTACACCGCGGCGAAGACCGGCAGGACGAGCCAGGCCTGGAGCATCTTGGCCTGGAAGGCCAGTCCCACCCATGCCCCGCAGACGAGCAGCGGCAGCAGTCTCCCGGTACGGACGGCCTTCTGCAGCGACCCCGCCGCCAGGACCAGCAGCAGGACGAGCAGGGTGTCGGGGATGTTGTGCCGGTTGAGCGCGACGGTGACCGGGGTGAGGGTGAGCGCCAGCGCGGCCAGCAGCCCCGCCAACGGCCCGGCCCAGGCACGCACGATCCGGTGCAGCGCCCAGACGGCGAGGAGGCCCTCCAGCACCTGCGGCAGTACCGCCGCCCAGTTGTACGGCCCGAGGATCCGGACGGAAAGGGCCTGCGGCCACAGCGCTCCGGGGATTTTGTCCAGGCTGATCGAGCCGCTCGGGTCGAGCCCGCCGAAGACGAAGACGTGCCAGTCCGCCGCCATCGACCGCACGGCCGCGCTGTAGTACGGGTGCACCGCGGCACGCCCGAGGGCCCAGGTGTAGAGCACCGCGGCGGCTGCCAGGATCAGCAGCAGGGCGTATGACTCCCGGCTGAGGGGGGTGGGCTGCCGGAGCTTGGCGCGGACGGCGCGGCTGATGTCGCGGATGCGGTCGCGGCGGTCGGTGGGGTCCCGGGTGACGGGGACGGTGGCCATGGCGGGGTCTCTCCTGGGGCGGCGGGCTGGGGACGTCGGCTTCACAGGCGGCGGGCCATGCGGAATCCCTGGGCGTAGAAGCCGGAGCCGTCGAGCGTCGCGCGGCCGGCCCAGTCGCCCATGGTGGGCCCGTTGGCCCGCGAGCGGCTGGAGTAGAAGCGCGGGCGCCCTTCGGTGTCCGGCCCCAGGTAGATGCCGCAGTGGTCGATGCCGTGCGGTCTGCCGATGTCGATGGCGAAGAAGACGAGGTCGCCGGGGAGCAGCTGACTGAAGTCGGCAGGCGGCCGGCCGGTGTTCGGGATCAGCAGTACGCCGGGGGCCCGGGTGGCGATGGCGTAGGCCCGGCGGGGCAGGCCGATCCCCGGGCCGTTGGTGGCGTGCATGGGGTAGCCCATCCGGTAGCCCCAGACCAGACGCATGAAGCCGGAGCAGTCCACGTCCCCGTAGCGCTCCTTCTCCGGGTGCTTGCGGGTGCCGTCCGGGAAGGTCCAGGGAGTGCCGAGGTAGTCGTAGAAGTCGGACTGCTCGTCGCGGTAGTGGAACGACGTCGGAGACTGCCCGGGAACGAGCGGCCCGAAGTGCGCCTTGCCGGCGTAGCGCAGACCCGAGGCGGTGTGCAGATCGTGCGCCCCGTCGCCGTATTGGAAGGCCACGGCGAAGGCGTCCGGACTGCGGTCGGCCAGGGCCTTGGGGAACCACTCCCGGAACCATCGGGTGTGCTCCTTGCCCTGGCTCCATGCGCTGCCCATCAGCCGTATCCAGGCGTCGCTGCGCACCACCGCACTGGTGGTGCGCGGCTCGCTCCAGGTACGGGTCGGGCCGGTCAGCAGCGCGGTGCGGGCGCCGTCGGTGAAGGTGGCCAGCACGCGGTCGTCGGCGGCGCGCACCACCGTACGGGCGGGCGCGGCGCGGCGCTCGAAGCGGTAGCCGCCGGCCGGTACCGGGACGTCACTGTCCGGCGCGCCGCTGCGGAAGTGGTGCCAGGCGTATCCGGTGACCGCTCCGGCGGAGGCCAGACCGGCGGCACAGACCAGGACCTGGCGGCGACTGGGCCTGCCGGACGGGGTGGGGCGGGTGCCCATGTGACCTCCTCGACGTGCGGACGGGTACGGCGGATGCGTGCGGCGTTCAGCCGACGGGCAGGGCCCCCAGCAGCAGCCCGGCGACCAGCACCACGTACGTGCCGAGGGTCACCGCCGTGGTGGAGACCACGGTGGCCGCCAATGGCTGGCGGACCAGCTGATAGGCGATCAGGCCGGGCACGATGAAGCCCAGGGTCTGCGCGGTGTACAGGAGCGGGAACTCGTGCTGGAGGGCGAGCATCACCGTGGTCTGGAGCAGTACGGCGGACAGCACCACGGCGGCGAACAGCCGCTTTCCGTAAAGGATCACATGACGCTGGAGGAGCTTGGTCGCGGCGAGGGTGAGGGCCGTGACGCCGATCATCATCGCGGCCCGGACCACATCGGTGACCAGGGTCAGCGCCAGCCAGCCGGGGGTGATCATGCCGCCGGGGGAGAGGTTGGTGGTCAGATAGCAGATCAGCGAGAAGAGCAGTCCGAGGGCGATCCCCAGTGCGGCGGTCTGCGGAGTGACGATGACGGGGATCACAGCGGGTTCCTTGCGGTTTCGTACCGGGCGTCGGCAGGGGCATCGGCATGGGCGGAGGAGGGGCCTTGGGCGTGTGCGCCGGACGTCGGGCCGTTCATTGACCCCACCCAGCTGTACGGCTCCGCCTCGGGCGGGTGCGCGACCGGAAGCGGCTCGTCGGCGTGGTCCGGGGGCAGCTTGCCGAGGTGGTCCAGGAGGAGTTCGCCCTGGCCGTGGATGTTGCCGACGGCCACCAGCGAGGAATCCGGGGCCAGTTCGGCGAGGAGGGCGTGGGTCAGCTCCTGCGCGTCGCGCCGGTCGCCGCCCAGGTCCACCACCCGTCCCGGCGAGCCCGGCGGGATGCCGTCGCGGGCGCTCTTGGTGGGATGCCCGATGAGGAAGACCGTCTCGGGGGCCAGGTCGGGGACGATCGCTCCCATCTGCCCATTGCGTTCCACCCGGTCCGGGCGGCAGTTGATGACGAGGTTCAGCGGGCGGCGGATCGCCCCGAGTTCCTCCAGCTGACGGACGTTCATCAACGTCGACTCGGGGTCGTTCGCGGCGAAGACATTGGCGAAGCGCAGCCGCTTGCCGTCCGGTGTGCGGTAGCGCTCGACGGAGAGCACGCCGGGGTCCGGCGGCGCCTCCCGCATACCGCGCAGGGCGGTGGCCCGGTCCACACCGAGCAGTTCGGCCACGGCCAGCGCGATGGCGACGTTCTCCTTGAACGTGAACCAACTGAACTCGCGCAGCTCCTCGTCGGTGACCGACTCCGGATCCACGGCGATCAGCCGGCACCGCCGCTTGTCCGCCTCCTCTTCGAGGATGTGCAGCCGCTCCTGCTCGGCGGTGACGCAGACCCCGTCGAACGGCATCGACCGGGACAGCGAGCGGGCGACATCGTCCAGCGTCGGCCCCATTTCGGCGAGGTGGTCCTCGCGCACGTTGCACAGCACGCCGATGGTGGAGCGGATCAGCTTCTCCTGGTTGACCTCCTGCAGCGCGGGCATCACCGCCATGCACTCGATCACCAGGGCGTGCGGCCGGTACGCCGCCGCGCGACGGACGATGCCGATCTGCTCGACGACGTTCGCGATGCCGAACTTCCGGTACACCGGCTCCTCGGTGGCGTCCGGGTGGATGAACCGGGCAGCGGTGCCGGTGGTCTTGGCCACGGTGACCAGACCGCCGCCGCGCAGCGCCCCCGCGCACAGCCGGGTGATCGAGCTCTTGCCGCGAATGCCGTTGACCAGCACCCGGGTGGGGATATGCGCCAGCGCGGCGTAGTGGCGCCGCTGCTCCAGCACGCCGGCGACCAGCAGCACGGCACAGCTCAGCAGCAGGACAACATAGAGGAAAAGCACGTCGGTCGATCCTTCACTACGGTGCGCTGCCGCACTGGAACGAGGGGGCAGGGACAGCGGCCAGACCGGCTCCCGCGCCACGGTCCCGCTCCACCAGCGCCTGCCGGAGCAGTTCCAGACTGCGGGTGACCGAACCGCACTCGTCGTGGTGGACCGGGAACAGCACGGTGCGGCGGTCACCGGCGGCGAGCCGTTCCGCGCATCCCGTGAGCGTGCGCAGCGGTCTGACGACCACGATGTGCAGCCAGCCCAGGCAGGCGCCGCCCGCGGTCAGGGCGAGCAGCCCGGCCAGCATGGTGCGTGCCTGGACCTGATATGCCGCCAGTTTGAGCGCCGCGGCCGGCTCGGCGGAGACCACCCGCCAGCCGAGCCCGGCGGCAGGCCCCTTCTGTGCCAGTGGCGCGGCGGCCACGACCGACAGGCCCTCGCCCGGGGAGGTCCCCGCGTGCAGTACGGCCGATGCCGACTTGCCCGCGCCGCCGGGGGCCGCGTCGGTCTTCGCCACCAAACGGGTGAGGCGCCGGCTGGGAAGGGACTGGAAGGCTTCAAAGCCGACGCTCGCCGCAAGCACTCTGTGGCGCTCGTCGGTCAGCCACACGCTGCCGAGCCCGGCCCGGGAAACCAGGTCGTCCAGCGCGTCCACGCCGATCTCCGCGACGACGACAGCCGGGGCGGTGTCCGCGGCCTTCTTGGCGCCCTTGGCCTTCCCGGGCGCCGGGATCCGGGCGTAGGCGGCGACCGCCGGGATCTTGCCCGACGTGTTGACCTGGGTGATTCCCTCGCCGGTTGGCGGGACGAGGGTGCGCACCGGCTGCTTGCCCACCTGCTGCACGAGGGCACCGGTGCGGTCCAGCACATACAGCGACCGGAACGTGGGGTGGTCGGCGCGTTCGCGCCGCAGCACCTCCGCCGCCCGCTCGCGTGACGCACCGGAGAGGGCCGACGCCGCCGCCGCGAGGTCGGTGCGGCTCCCGCCGAGGGACCGCTGCACCCGGTCGGCGGCGGCCTCGGTGCGTGCCTGCTGATCGGCGACGGCGGCTGCCGGTACGGCCTTGGCCGCCGGTACCCGGTTGAGCAGGAACAGCAGCGGCACCCCCCACGCGGCGATCACGAGAGCGCAGACGAGCACCAGCGCCCGGACACCGGGACGGCGCCGCACCTCCTGCTCCGGCTCCGGCCCCGTCTCGCCGAGCAGTTGGCGGCGTATCGACTCCAGCGCCCGGCCGGCCCTGCCGGGCTCGCCGAACCCGAGTACCGGCACCGGCCGCGCCAACTCCGCACGCTCCTCCGGCACTTCGCCGACGCCCCTGGCCAGCCGGGCGGCGGACAGATGCAGCCGCAGCAGCGGACGCTGCATCGTGCCCCACAGCACCAGGGTGACCAGCGCGGCGATCACCACCAGCGCACCCGCGGCCACCAGGGCGAACCACATGTGGTCGGCTCCCGCCTTCGCCGGAGGCACCTCCCGGGCCGTCAGGACGGTCAGTCCCAGGCCGGAGGCGTCGTCCTTGCCGTCCTCCGAGACGACCGAGGCCCACCCCGTGACCCTGCGCAGCCCGTGGCGACCGTCACCGAGCACGCTGCCCGAGACGTCGCCGGTGTGAACGCTGGTGTTCGCGGCGTTCGCCGCAGCGGCAGGCAGCGCGCGGTGGCCGGTAGCGGCCGCCAGGGCCGCGCCGGTGGTGGGGGCGGAAGCACACACCTTGCCGTTCGGGTCCACCAGTTGTCCGGTGCGCCCCGCTCCGTACACCGCTGGAGCAGCGACCTTTTCGGAGACGACAAACAGGAGTCCGCGTTCCTCCGCTTCCTGATCCCCTCTCAGGTCCCCCGCCTGATCCTGGTTCTCGTCCTGCTTGCGGTCCGCAACGGGGACGGTCACCCGGGCGAAGAGCAACAGCCGCGGTGCGCCAGTGCCGGAAGCGACCACCCGGGGCGCGATGTTGCCGGTATCGGGCCGCGCCAGATCCTTCGCATCCACCCCGGTCAGCGGCACCTTCTCCCCACTGGCCGCCAGCGGTTTGCCGGTGCGCGGGTCGAGCAGCACACCGCCCGCCGCAGGGTGCCCGGTCGGGAGAAGGGACCGCAGAACTGCCGCCGGTTTGCTGCTGCCGGCGGGTGTGGCCGACGCCGCAGAGCGGCGCACGGCCCTGGCACTTGCGTTGATGGAGGTCCCGACCGAGTCGGCGGCATCCTGGGCGATCTGGCGTTCCGCGTCGCTCAGGGCCTGGGGCACCTCCTGTTCGTGAACGGTACCGAGACCGAGAGCGGTCAACGCGGAAACTGCCAGCAGGCCGCAGAGCAGTGCGGCGATCGGTGGGCGGACGCCTCCGAGCATGGGCATGTCGGCGCGGCGTCGGGTGCGGTGCGGACGGGGTGCGCGGGCAACGGCGTGCAGGACAGCGTCCTCTCGGCATGTGGGGAATGGCCGTGCGGCAACTCAACCAGTATGAATACTGGGAACACAGGATAATCACAAGGGTGTTCATTCTGTGCCCTCCATGCCGTCCCATACGGCACTTGGCTCAACTCGCCCTGAGAAGCGGGCGCTTACGCGGTCTCGACATCGTCCCGGCGTGCGGAATTTCCCACGCAACAGCCGGCAGGGTCGTTTGCCCCTTCGTTCCCCATCCGTATTCGCTCCCTCACGTACAGTCGCGGTTGCGCCGAAGGCAGCCACCGAAACTTCCCCTTCCTGAGAAAATGCGCAATTCCACAGGGGGCGGTCGTTCCCGGTCGGCGGTTACGAACTGCCGCGTAATAAAAGCGCTCAGTGAAAACGGTGAGCAAAGTCGAAGCAAACCCGGATCCGATGGCCATCATCATGCGATGGCGTGAACCAGCCACCTTTCACAGAGGCGTGCTGGCCGGGACTGACGCTCCTTCAGTCAACGCACTGAGGCAACGAAACGGTCGTGCACGTCCGGCCTCCCCCGGCTTGGGCCTTGCTGCTGCAACTGGTTGCCCGGGGATGCCGAGTGGCCCGGCGCTGACAACTGCCACCGGCCGCACCAGGGGATTTCCCCTTCGCGCATCCCGCACGGACACGCCACGTTGCTCAACTCGGTGGCATGCGCCACCAGCGCCGACAGACAGTGCCCAGCGCATTGGGGTCCAGCGCAAAAGGCCGGTCACAGGGGCCCGGCGACGGACGGTGTACGAAGCCGACACCGCGCAATTCCGGACGCGTCATGAGCGCTCACCTCACCCACCGCCGTGGATAACTCCCCGCACTATCAAGTGGGTTGGCTGGGCCATGGCAAAACTACATATACGATGACCGCCAGCCGATCGCTGATCACGTGGCGATCACCACCATGGAGGGGGGCTGCCCATGAAGCACGCACGAAGGCGCCACAGCCGGTTGCGCACCCGGGTCGCCGGCACCACAGGACTACTGACCCTCGCCCTGGGCGCCGGGATCGCGCCGGCCACCGCCGCGGAGAAGACCGCCCATGCGCCCATGGCCGCGGCGGCGGCCTTGGACACAGCGGCGTCCGCGGACACGGAAGCGGCCGTGGAACCGCCGCAAGCCCCGGGCCAGCTGACTCTCCCTGCTCCGACCGGTCGCCATCGCGTCGGGACGGTCGACCTCCACCTGCGCGACTCGTCCCGCATGGATCCGTGGGTGCCCGGACAGCAACGCGAGCTGATGGTCTCGCTGTGGTACCCGGCGACACACACGAGCCAGTACCCCGCCGCACTCCTCCCCAACAGCCAGCAGGTGCTGCCGGGCGGGGTGACCCTGCCCACCACGGCCGGGCACACCGGCGCCCCGGTCGCCCGCAAGGACGGCAAGCTGCCGGTGCTGCTGTACTCGCCCGGAGGCCGTGGGAACCGTGCGACGGGCACGGCACTGGTTCAGGACCTGGCCAGCCGCGGTTACCTGGTCGTCACCATCGACCACACCCACGACACCGGCGATGTGGTGTTCCCTGGCGGGCGACATGAGGTGAGCATGCTGCCGCCAGGCACCAAATCGCGCGACTTGATCGACGTCCGGGCGGCGGACACCCACTTCGTCATCAACCAGCTGGCCGAGATGGCCCGCGGCCACAACCCGGACGTGGAACACAAGCAGCTCCCCCACGGGCTGACCCAGGCCGTGAGCACGGAACACGTCGGGATGTTCGGCGCTTCCCTCGGCGGCGGATCAGTGGCCGCCGCCATGCACGCGGACCACAGGATCGACGCCGGCGTGAACCTGGACGGCCAGCTCTTCGGCCGGTCGGAACACCAGCGGCTCGACCGCCCCTACATGCTGTTCAGTTCCGAGCACCACAACCGCAACACCGACGGGAGCTGGGCGCGGCTCTGGGAGAACCTGCACGGAGAGCGGCTCGACCTGAAGCTGCGCGGCTCCGGGCACAACTCCTTCGTCGACAACCAGGTCCTTTTCCCCCAGGCGCCGGGCGCATTCGGGATAACCCCGGAAGTAATGCAGCAGGCACTCGGCACGATCGACCCCAACCGCTCCATCGAGGTCCAACGCACCTACGTCGCCGCCTTCTTCGACAAGCATCTGCGCCACCGGAACAGCCACCTGCTCGACGGCACCTCGCGCCACTACCCAGAGGTCGACTTCATCCGCTGAACCGACCGGACGTCACCGTCGGCCACTGCCCGGCGCGACGGTATGTCCCGGCCGTACACCAGCACCGCACGCTGACCTGCTGCAGACGCTCGACGGTGCCCCGTGGCCCAGGCAGCAACGGACGAGCTTAGAGGGCAATCGAGCAACGTGCACGAGGGCGTGGCACGACATCCGTTTCGCTCCGCAGGTTGATGCGCATGAGGACGCCACTGCTGGTGCCCAGGCGGCTCCACTGCCGTACCCGAGGCGGTCCGACTACCGCAGTTGAGCCAGCTCGTAGCCGAAGGTCACGGCCACAGCTGCCGGCCCTCCCCGCAGCCTCTGGCCGCGGATCAGCACCACCATCAGCCCTCCCAGCACCACCACCGCGGGCACGGTCAGGCGCATGCCGCCGCCACCGGACGAGCAGAACGGACGCGAAACAGCCGGTCCGCCAGCGCAGCAGCGTCGGTGAGGTGCCCGGGAACGGCCGGGAGCAGCCACAGCCGACCATCGCAGCCGCAGCGATGCCGAGCGTCGACCGGACAGGAAAGATCCCGCCCCCGAACACCCAGCCGCTCACCCATCAGGCTGTGCTGGTACTCCGCGGCCACCGGCGCGTAGAGCCGTCGGTGCCGAGGACAGCAGAGGATCGGGCCCACGGGTTCCCCCTCGTAGAGGAGGGCTTCCAGGGCTGAAAGACCTGGCTGCAGGCCAAGCGGCAAGACAGCCCACTCCCGTTCGGTCAGTGGCGCGGGGAGCGGTTTCTCGGCCGGCTGCACCCACCACGCGTACGTCGTGACCGAGGTGACGTCGCGCACGACGGGAGCGGCGTCCGCGACAGCGATCACCGGTGACATACCCACCTCACACCGCGCGACGAGGTGCTTCCCCAGAAGAGGCGCGCCCACCGGCTGGCCACCCCAGACCGATCCAGGTCTGAGGGGCGGTCGATAACCGACCCGGCGAGCGCCCGCTCGTCAGCCGCTGCCCAGACCAGGAGGCACTGGACGCTCTCAGCCAGGCGCACCAGACAGATGCGTGACCCCAGATAGTCTCGCGGCGCCACCTGGCGTTGCACCCGTATGCCGAGGCAACTGCCTTCCGGAGCGCGGGTATCGAGCTCGTGCACGATAGGCGGTGAGGCGTCGAGGGCTTCGGTGGGGCTCGGTGTTCACCGCTGCTGAGTCGAGCTCCGCTCTTTCGTCATAACGATCCTCTGCAGAGAAACCCCTGCAATGCTGTGGCGTATGACGCCGAACCGAGTGACCTTGAATCGCGCAGTCCGCCGCTTCGCAAGTGCTGCTGCGGGGGCCCTACTTGCCGTACTCGCCCTGGGTGCCGCACCCGCGCGTGGAGCTGAACGGACCGCGGATGGGCCCGAGTTCGACTTCTCCGCCTGCCCGACCGTCGATGAGCTGCCCGCGGGTGCGGACCCCGGGACCTGGCGCTGCGAGGTCATGCACGCCACGGGGCATCTGCGCATGGGCGCCATCGACGAGCCGCTCACCGAACCTATGAAGATCACCTTTGCGGAAGGCCGTGTGGACGGTGAATTCCGCCAGGTCTTCGGGGAGATGACCGCTGCGCCGATCCGGGTGGGAGGCACCCCGTTGACCCTGACTCCGCAGTACGGCGGCTACTCGGACTTTCTGTCCGACGGCACCCGGCGCGGCGAGTTGGACATCAAGTTCGCCATAGGCTGGGCGCACGGGCTGCCTGCCCTGCCGTCGTCGGGCTGCTCGGTGGGCAGCGATGGGGACGCGGTCCACCTTGTACTCAAGGACACCGATCCCACCCGGGTGATATCCAGGGACCCCCTGGTCGCCGCCTTCGGTGCCAAGGACGCGGAGTTCGCCGCCCCGGGCACCAGTGGCTGCGGCCCCCTGAGCCGCGCGCTCGACCGGGCCCTGGGCCTGCCGTCCGCTGCGGGGGCGAACGCCTTCGACATGGATGTCACGGTGGCCATCCGACCCTATATGTAGACCGGTTCGGTTGAGTAATCGTCAATACCTGTCAGCCAGTTGAGGTGGTTCAGGCCGCGTTGAACCTCGGAGCATTCTACGAGGTGGCCGCGCTGGAAACGGGCTCCGGCCCGGACGAGGGCGACGAGGAGAGGTGCGTTCACGGCCCGCCAGCGGACTTGGGCGGACTTCGTTGATCGCGTTCCAGAAGCCGAGATCGCCGTCGCCGACGGCGAGGACGGGAGCGCGCATGCCGCGTCGCCGGCAGTCCCGCAGCAGGCTCGCCCAGGACTGTGACGATTCACGGTAGCCGTCCGCCATCGCGATCAATTCCCTGGTGCCCTCCGCGCGCACGCCCATCACCACGAGCACGGTGGCCTTCGCTTCTTCCAGGCGTATGCACAGGTGGATGCCGTCGGCCCGGACGTAGACGTAGACGTAGTCCGAGGCCGACAAGTCGCGTTCCATGAACGCCGCGTGATCGGCCTGTCCCTGGGCCGTCAGCCCGTCACGGTCGCCGGTGACAGGCCGGCGGCCGAGCCGAGGAACTGCTCCGACGCGGGCACGAAGTCGCCGGAGGACAGGCCATGCAAGTACAGCAGCGGCAGCACCTCACTGGTCTTCGGGCTCTTGCGGCACCACGGCGGAAGGATCGCCGAGGAGAACCGTCCGACTGCCAGCGGGCCGAGGGAGAGGCGCCTGACGGGCGAAAGCCCAGTTCAGGCGCCTCTTCTTGGACGCCTAGAAGAAGCCCAGCTTCTTCGGCGAGTACGACACCAGCAGGTTCTTCGTCTGCTGGTAGTGATCCAGCATCATCTTGTGGTTCTCCCGGCCGATGCCGGACTGCTTGTAGCCGCCGAAGGCCGCGTGCGCCGGGTAGGCGTGGTAGCAATTGGTCCATACCCGGCCGGCCTGGATGGCGCGGCCCGCGCGGTAGGCGGTGGAGCCGTCACGGGTCCAGACGCCCGCGCCGAGGCCGTAGAGCGTGTCATTGGCGATGCCGATCGCGTCGTCGAAGTCGCTGAACGGGGCCACGGCGACCACCGGGCCGAAGATCTCCTCCTGGAAGACCCGCATCTCGTTGTTGCCCTCGAAGATCGTCGGGCGGACGTAGTAGCCGCCCGCCAGTTCGCCGCCGAGCTCGGCGCGGGAGCCGCCGGTCAGGACGCGTGCGCCCTCCTTCTGACCGATGTCCAGGTAGGAGAGGATCTTCTCCAGCTGGTCGTTGGAGGCCTGTGCGCCGATCATGGTGTCGGTGTCGAGCGGGTGGCCCTGGACGATCTTCTCCGTGCGTGCCACGCCGGCTTCCAGGAAGTCCTGGTAGTGACCGCGCTGGATCAGCGCCCTGGACGGACAGGTGCACACCTCGCCCTGGTTGAGGGCGAACATGGTGAAGCCTTCCAGCGCCTTGTCGTGGAAGTCGTCCACCGCGGACGAGACGTCGTCGAAGAAGATGTTGGGGCTCTTGCCGCCCAGTTCGAGCGTCACCGGCCGCAGGTGCTCGGACGCGTACTGCATGATCAGGCGGCCGGTGGTGGTCTCGCCGGTGAAGGCGATCTTGGCGACCCGGGGGCTGGAGGCCAGCGGCTTGCCGGCCTCGGCGCCGAAACCGTTGACGATGTTGACCACGCCGGGCGGCAGCAGGTCAGCGACCAGGCTCATCCAGTAGTGCACGGAGGCGGGGGTCTGCTCGGCCGGCTTGAGGACCACGGCGTTGCCGGCGGCCAGTGCCGGGGCCAGTTTCCAGGTCGCCATCAGGATGGGGAAGTTCCAGGGGATGATCTGGGCGACGACCCCGAGCGGCTCGTGGAAGTGGTACGCGACGGTGTCCTCGTCGAGCTCCGACAGGGAGCCTTCCTGGGCACGGATGGCGCCCGCGAAGTAGCGGAAGTGGTCGATGGCGAGCGGGATATCGGCCGCCAGCGTCTCCCGTACGGGCTTGCCGTTCTCCCAGCTCTCCGCGACCGCCAGGGCCTCCAGATTCTGTTCCATCCGGTCGGCGATCTTGTTGAGGACGGTGGCGCGTTCGGCGGCGGCCGTACGGGCCCAGCCGGGCGCGGCCGCGTGCGCCGCGTCCAGGGCCCGCTCGACGTCCTCGGCGGTGCCCCGCGCGATCTCGGTGAACGGCTGCCCGTTGACCGGGGTCAGGTTCTCGAAGTACCGGCCCAGTGCGGGCGCCACGAACTCGCCGCCGATCCAGTGGTCGTAGCGGGGCAGGTAGCTCATGACGGCATCGGCGGAACCCGGGCTGGCGTAACGGGCCATGGTGCGGCCTCCCAATCGCTCTCGGCGCGGTGCCCGCCACTCCCGTGTGACGGGCGTTGGGCGCAGGCTATGGCGGGGGAGGTTGCGTGAACGTTGCGACGCGCGCGGCGGCGGGCGCGGGCACGGCACGGAGGGAGGCACCGGTCGTCAGGCCGTACGCCGCGCGCAGCCGGTCCGCGGTCGCCATCGGTGTGGTGCGGGCCGGAGAGCGCTCCGGGAGGGCGTCCACCAGGGCTTCCCAGACCTCCAGGTCGTCCTCGCCCCAGGGGGTGCGCGACCACTCGCGCAGCAGGCCGGGGTCGCGGGTGCCCAGGAGCGTACGCCGGAGCCGGTCCTCCAGCGCACCGCGCAGCCGCTGCACGCCGGGCGCTTCCGACAGCGGCAGCATCGGACCGCGGTACGCGCCCAGCGCGGTGCGCACCTCACCGGCGTCCAAGGCCTCCTCGACGGTGCACAGATCGGTCTCGACGGGTCGGCTCAACCGGTACGGCCGCGAATGCAGCAGCGTGCCGACGAGCTGGCGCAACCGGGACAGCTCGGCCCGCAGTGTCACCGGGCGCATCTCGCGTTCGCCGTACAGCAGCACCGAGAGCTGATCACCTGTCAGCCCGTCGGGGTGCCGGGCGAGCAGCACCATGATCTCGCTGTGGCGCCGGCCGAGCCGCAGCCGCTGCCCGTCCACCACCAGCAGCGCCTCGTCCCGGCCGAGCGCCGACAGGCAGACGCCCGACTCGGGTGCGCCGGAGGCGAGATGGGCTTCCGCGGCGCGTGCGGTGGCCTGTACGAGAGCCAGGCTGTGGGGGCTTGCCAGATGATCGCCGCCGGTGATGTCGACCGCGCCCAGCAGCCGCCCGGTCCGCGGATCGTGCAGCGGGGCGGCGGCGCAGGTCCAGCGCTGCACCCGCCGGTTGTAGTGCTCGGCGGCGAAGATCTGTACGGCGTGATCGGCGGCGAGCGCGGTGCCCGGGGCGTTGGTGCCGGCGTGCCGTTCGTCCCAGCGGGCGCCGATCACGAAGTTCATCCGCTCGGCACTGCGCCGCACCCCGCGGTGCCCCTCCACCCACAGCAGCCGCCCCTGCGGATCGCAGACGGCCAGCAGGTGCGCGCCGTCCTGCGCGAAGCTGCCCAGCAGCTCCCGGAAGACGGGCATCGCGCGGGCCAGCGGATGCCCGTCCCGGTAGGCGCCCAGCGTGGCCTCGTCCAGGTCGATGGGCGCGGCGCCGTCCGCCGCGGCCTTGGCGTCGGCAGAGCGGCGCCAGGAGTCGGCGACCACCCGGCGGACCGGTGGCGCAACGGTCCCGTCACTGAGGAAGGCCGCATGGGCCCGGCGCACCGTCCGCGTGCGCTCCACCGGATCGGCACCGGTCTCCATCGCCAGCCAAGGGTTGACCACGTGTCACCTCTTCACCTGCGGTTCCTGCCCTTACGGCCGATGGTGCTCGTACCGGGAGGGAGCGTAAACCCCGTTGGCGCGCCAGGTCACCCACGGGCGTCACTGTGGTCACCACGTGCGCAGCCGTCACCGTGGCTGCCGTGCGCGCAGCCGTCACCGGAGAGCGCCGCCGTGCCGGTGCCGGGCGCAGCCGTGCACCGGACCCGGCCGCTGCCGCACGAGGGGCGGGCGGGAGGCCGCCGCCTCCCGCCCGCCCTGTTCCGCTCCTGCCGGCCTACCTGATCGCCTGGATCAGCTCACCGCCGGCGGTGTCACCACTCAGCTCCCAGAAGAACGTGCCGCCCAGGCCCTGCGCGTCCTTGTAGGCCATCTTCGTGCCGATGGTCTCCGGGGTGTCATAGCTCCACCACTGGTCGCCGCACTTGGCATAGGCGGTGCCGCCGACCTTGCCGGTGGCCGGGCAGCGGCCCTTGAGCACCTTGTAGTCGTCGATGCCGGCCTCGTACTTGCCCGGTGCCGCGCCGGTCGCGGTACCGCCCGGCGCATCCTGGGTGACGCCCGACCAGCCACGGCCGTAGAAGCCGATCCCCAGCAGCAGCTTGCCCGCCGGAACGCCGAGGCCCTTGAGCTTGGCGATGGTGTCGGTGCTGTTGAAACCGGCCTTCGGGATGCCGCTGTACGACGTGAGCGGGGAGTGCGGCGCCGTCGGGCCCTTGGCGTCCCAGGCGCCGAAGTAGTCGTATGTCATCGGGTTGTACCAGTCGACGTACTGCGCCGCGCCGGCGTAGTCGGCCGCGTCGATCTTGCCGCCGGACGAGGCGTCCGCGGTGATCGCCGCGGTCACCAGGTTGCCCGCCCCGAACGCCGACCGCAGTGCCCGCATGACCTTGGTGAAGGCGTCCCTGCCGCTGGTGTCGCAGGTCAGGCCGCAGGCGTTGGGGTACTCCCAGTCGATGTCGATGCCGTCGAAGACGTCCGCCCAGCGCTTGTCCTCGACCAGGTCGAGGCAGGAGCGGGCGAACGCGTCGGGGTTTTTGGCGGCCTCGCCGAAGCCGCCCGACCAGGTCCAGCCGCCGAACGACCAGATCACCTTGAGGCCCGGGTGCAGCTTCTTGAGCTTGCGCAGCTGGTTGAAGTTGCCGCGCAGCGCCCCGTTGTCCCAGGTGTCCGCCTTGCCGTCGACGCTCTGGTCGGCGGTGTAGGCCTTGTCGTAGTCGGCGTAGGAGTCGCCGATGGCGCATCTGCCGCCCTGGACGTTGCCGAAGGCGTAGTTGATGTGGGTCAGCTTGGCCGCCGAGCCCGAGGTCTCGATGTTCTTGACGTGGTAATTGCGGTCGTAGACACCCCAGTTGGTGAAGTATCCGACGACCTTGTTGCCCGCCGCGACGGGCTGCGCGGCGGGCTGGGCGGCCGCGGACGGGTGGTGTGCGGCAGGGGCGCCTGCCGGGTCGGCGGCGGCCGGTCCGGCGAGCAGGGTGCCGGCCAGTGCCGCCGTACACAGCGCGGTGGCGGCGGCGATCACTTTGCGCGGTGAGCGCATCCGGTGCGGTCTGAGCATGGTGTCTCCTCGGAGGGGGGCGAGGGGTGGAGCCTGACCTGCGTCCGAATTGGCATGAACGCGTTGAACGTTGGGGGAGAAGGTAGAAGGACTAGACCAGTGCGTCAATGGTTCGGACCAATACGGTGACCGTGCGGTGCGGGGCCGATTCCCGCAGTCCGTGATGATCAACCCGTGACGCGAGGCCGCCGATCGGGCATACTCCTAGCGCCACCGCCGCAGGTCATCGCCTTCCGCGACCCGGAACGCGATCATCGGCCTGGCACGACGAAACCGGCGCCGCCGCCCACCCCGCGCGTGTCGCCGCAGCGCCCGACAGGGAGGAGAGCGCCGCCATGACCGAGTACGGCCCCCGGCCGGTGGACCGCAGGCTGCCCACGGAGGAAGCCCGCGACCTGTTGACCCTCGTACGTGAGCTCGCCGAGCGCGAGATCAGGCCAACGGCCGCCGAGGAGGAGGACGCCGGCCACTTCCCGCGCGAGACCTTCACCCTGCTGTCGGAATCCGGACTGCTCTCGCTGCCCTACGACGAGGAATTCGGCGGTGGCGGCCAGCCCTACGAGGTCTACCTCCAGGTTCTGGAAGAGCTCGCCGCCGCCCGGCTCACCGTCGGCCTCGGCGTCAGCGTCCACACCCTCGCCTGCCATGCGCTCGCCGGATACGGCACCAAGGAGCAGCGTGCCGAACATCTGCCGGACATGCTCGCCGGCGGACTCGTCGGCGCGTACTGCCTCTCCGAGCCCTCCTCGGGCTCCGATGCCGCCTCCCTGACCACCCGGGCGACCCGGGAGGGCGACACCTGGCGGCTGGAGGGCACCAAGGCCTGGACCACCCACGGTGGCGTGGCCGACTTCTACACCGTGCTGGCCCGCACCGGCGGCAGCGGCGCCCACGGCATCACGGCCTTCCTCGTGCCCGGCGACGCCGAAGGGCTCAGCGCCGCGGCGCCCGAGCGCAAGATGGGCATGAAGGGCTCCCCGACGGCCCAGCTGCACTTCGACGCCGTCCGTATCCCCGACTCCCGCCGCCTCGGGGACGAGGGCCAGGGCTTCGCCATCGCCCTGTCCGCCCTGGACTCCGGGCGCCTGGGGATCGCGGCCTGCGCCGTCGGTGTCGCCCAGGCCGCGCTGGACGAAGCGCTCGCCTACACGGCCGAGCGGCAGCAATTCGGCCGCCCGATCGTCGACTTCCAGGGCCTGCGCTTCATGCTCGCCGACATGGCCACCCAGATCGAGGCCGGCCGCGCCCTCTATCTCACCGCCGCCCGGCTGCGCGACGCCGGTCTGCCGTTCTCCAAGGAAGCGGCGATGGCCAAGCTGTTCTGCACGGACACCGCGATGCGGGTGACCACCGACGCCGTCCAGCTCCTCGGTGGCTACGGCTACACCCTCGACTTCCCGGCCGAGCGCTATATGCGCGAGGCCAAGGTCCTGCAGATCGTCGAGGGCACCAACCAGATCCAGCGGATGGTCATCGCCCGTCATCTCGCGGGGCCCGAAACGCGCTGAGCGGGGGCGGGCGGGGCGAGTCGGGGGGGGGGCGGCGCGCGGCCCGCGGCCCCCCCCCCCCCCCCCCCCCCGCCCCCCCGCCCCCCCCCCCCCCCCCCCCGCCCCCCCCCCCCCCCCCCCGCGGGCCCCCCCCCCCCCCCCCCCCCCACGCCACGTACNNNNTGCTGCGCCGTCCTCCGGGGGGGCCCCCACCGGGGGGGGGGGGGGGGGGGGGGGGGGGGGGGGGGGCGCCGGGGGCCGCGCGGGCCCCCCCCCGCCCGGCACGCCTCGCGCCCGCCGAGCCCGCCGCCCGCCGGTCCGCTCGCCCGCCCATCATGCCTCCGCCCATCAGGCCTCCGCCCATCATGCCTCCCGCCCATCAGCCTCCCGGCCTCAGCCCGCGAGCCCCTTGAGCCCCGTGGCCGTCCCGATCGCGACCACCAGGGTGCCGGGTGTGCGGGCCGGATCCCGCGCCACGGCGGACCCGACGGCGGAGGACGGCTCCAGGATCAGGCCCTGTGCCGCCAGCCTCCGGGTTTCCGCCCCGATCGCCTCGTCGTCCAGTGCCACGGCCGTGCCCGCGGTGCGCCACAACGCGTCGAGCCCCTGCCAGCAGGGCCGCGCGTCGCCGAGGGAGAACGCCACCGTGGGCCGGGCCGCCACCCGCATACGCTCCTGGTCCGCGCGGTCCGGGCAGCGCAGCGCGGCGGTGAACGGCGCCGCGGCGGACGGCTCCGCGGCCACCAGCCGGGGCTCGTGTGTGATCAGTCCCGCGGCCGCCAACTCCCGGAAGCCGCGGCCGATTCCGGCCAGCAGGTCCGCCCGGCTCGTGGGCACCACCACCACGTCGATCCGCCGCCCGGCAAAGTCCCGCGCCAGCTCGTAGGCGACCGACTTGTACCCCTCGTTGGCGTACGGATTCCCGCCCGGCGACGGCGAGGAGTAGCTGGTCAGCGGGTACCAGTGGTGTTCCTCGACGGCCTTGGCCATCGCCGCGTTCCGTGTGTCGGTGGTGCCCGGGTGCACCCTCCGCTCGGCGCCCAGCGCATCGATCTGGGCCCGCAGCCCGGCCGGCACCTTCTCGTTGGTGAACACCACACAGCGCAGCCCGGCCCGCGCCGCATAGGCCGCGGCCGCCGCCCCGGCATTGCCGGAGGATGCGGCGACCACGGTGTCGGCACCGGCCGCCGCCGCCGCGGCCACCCCGACGGCCATCGCCCGGTCCTTGTGCGAGCCGGTCGGATTCCCACCCTCGTATTTCAGCCACAACTCCCCGGCGGGGGCGCCGTCCTGGGTCTGCTCCGGGTCCGTCCGCAGCCGGATGCACGGGGTGTTGCCCTCTCCCAGCGTGACCGGTGGTCCGGAGACCGGCAGCGCCGCCGGCAGGCCCCAGGGCCCGCCCGGATACGCGGCGAGGTCCACACCGGCCAGATCCGCGAGCGGGGGCATCGTATTGACGCCGATGCCCTCCGCGGCACAGGTCCGGCACCCCGCGAAGCCCTCCGAGACACGGGCGCAGCGCAGACAGTGCAGGGGAGGTAGTGAGGTCACCGTGGCTCCAGGGGTCGGTTCGGCATCGACTCAGAAGGTAACAGGTGAATACCTGATTGACCCCCTACTCAATTTCGGAGGTCTGGTCGTCCGCCGTTAGCTGACGTAGCGTCAATTTCCGCCGTCGGGGGCCGGGTCCGCGGCGACGCCCTGACGACCGCGCGCCCAGGAGGAGACCGTGCCCGACCGCCCGATCGCGCTCGACGAGTACCCGATCCACCAGGTGCCGCTGTCCATGCGGCATGTCGCCACCGGGGACCGCAACGCCTACGACCGGTGCATCTTCCACGTCATGGACCACTCCGGCCGCGCCCTGCTGATCGCAGGCCTCGGCGTCTACCCCAACACCGGTGTCATCGACGCCTATGCCACCCTCCGCCTCGGCGACCGGCTGCACGCCGTACGGGCCTCCGACGCGCTCACCGACGACCGCACGGCCCTCACCGTCGGCCCGCTCACCGTCACCGTCGAGGAGCCGCTTGCCCGCCTGCGGCTGACCTGCGCCGCGGACCCCGGCGACCCGGACGGCCTGGCCTACGACCTGACCTGGACCGCGGCGTTTCCCGCCACCTGGGAGCCGCACCACACCCAGTACCGCGGCGACCGGCTGCTGCTCGAAGGCCGGCGGTTCGTCCAGGCGGGCACCTGCAGCGGCAGCATCAGGGCGGCCGGCCAGGAGCTCGCCGTCACGGCGGGGGAGTGGACCGGCACCCGCGACCGCAGTTGGGGCGTACGCCCGATCGCCGGTGAGGACGGCGGGCGGGCGGCCGAGGAACTGCGGCCCGAGGGCTTCCACTGGATCTGGTGCCCGGTGCGCTTCGACGACCGCTTCGTGATGGTCATCGTCCAGGAGGACGCCGACGGCCACCGCACCCTGAACGAGGCCGCCATGGTCCGCGAGGGCGCCCGCGATGCCCAACTCGGCTGGCCGCACACGGACATCAGCTACCGCCC
Organism: Streptomyces sp. NPDC048516; assembly: GCF_043199875.1. Taxonomy (NCBI): domain Bacteria; kingdom Bacillati; phylum Actinomycetota; class Actinomycetes; order Kitasatosporales; family Streptomycetaceae; genus Streptomyces; species Streptomyces sp. NPDC048516. The sequence goes on from NZ_JBICWS010000001.1 coordinate 285,425, forward strand.
CGGTACCCGCCACCCCGAACGCGCCGTCATCCATCTCACCGATCCGGCCCGCAGGCCCCTCGACCTCACCGCGGAAATCCTCACCTCCTCACCCCTCGCCGTGGGCGCCGGCTACCCTCCGGCGAGCGCCGACGACTGGCAGCACGGCACCTGGCGGGGCCGCGGCTGGACCGACCGCCGCAGTTACGACCTCTCCGACCCGGCGGCCCACCCCCTCGCCGCCTACGGAGTCACCGACCACGCCGCCCGCTTCACCCTCGAAGGGCGGACCGGCTACGGCATCTTCGAGCACGGCAGCTTCGGCCGGCACGACCCGAGCGGCTTCACCGGCTATGACTCCGTCGCGCAGGAGGCCGGACAGTGAGCACGGCGCCCCGGCCCCGCACCACCACCCGCGATCCCGAAGCGCTGACCCGCCGGCTCACCGCCTGGCTCGGCACCCGGCTCCCCGGCGCCCGCGCCGTCTCCCCGGCCGTGCCGGACTCCAACGGCATGTCCAGCGAGACGCTGCTCTTCGATATCGACCACCCCCGGCCGCCGTCCGAGCCGGAGGACGTTCCCCGCTCCTGCGCACTGCGCCTCGCCGCCGACCCCGCCGCGTACACCGTCTTCCCGCGCTACGACATGGCCCGGCAGTACCGCACCATGCGGCTGGTCGCCGAACACACCGACCTGCCCGTGCCCCGCACCCTCTGGCTCGAGGAGGATCCGGCGTACCTCGGCGCGCCGTTCTTCGTCATGGCGCGCGCCGCCGGCCGCGTACCACCGGACGTCATGCCCTATACGTACGAGGGGAATTGGCTGTACGACGCCACCGACGCCCAGCGCGACCAACTGGAAGCCGCCAGCGTGTCGGTCCTCGCCCGGCTGCACGACCAAGTCCCCTCCGGAGCGGCCGACTTCCTCGCCACCCCCGGAACAGGAGACGCACTGCAGCGTCATGTGGCGGCGCAACAGGCCTACTACCGCTGGGTCGTTGACGGCCGCCCACGCTCACCACTGATCGAGCGCGGCTTTGCCCGGCTGGCCGACCTGTGGCCGGCGAACCCGGGGGAGACCGTTCTGACCTGGGGCGACGCCCGGATCGGCAATATCGTCTACGACGGCTTCGAGCCGGAGGCGGTACTCGACTGGGAGATGGCCGCCCTCGGCCCCCGCGAACTCGACCTGGGCTGGATGGTCTTCCTCCACCGCTTCTTCCAGGACCTCACCGAGAGCGGCGGCCGGCGGGGGCTGCCCGGATTCCTGCGCCGTGACCGCGTCGAGGACCGCTATGCCCGGCTGACCGGGCACCGCCCCCGCGCCATGGAGTTCCACACCCTCTACGCGGCCCTGCGGCACGCCATCGTCATGCTGCGGGTGGCCTACCGGCAGGTCCACTTCGGGGAACTTCCGGCCCCGGCCGCCGACGCCGATGCGCTGATCCTGCACCGGGGGGCCCTGGAAGCGATGATCGAGCGCCGCTACTGGTGAGACCGGGCGGTGTACGGGCCTGCCGGCGCTCTCAGCTGAGCGGGCGCATCCGCGGCACCCGGACCGGCCGGGTGCCGGGCCCGCCGAGGTGCGAGAACGGCTGGCGGCGCCAGTCCAGGCTCTCCGGGAGCGTCAGCAACACGGCCGCGTCCTGCTCCTGGGCGTCCAGGGTGCCGGCGGTCCTGGGGGCCTCGGGCACCGTCCGCCCGGAGCCCTGGCACACCGTCAGGCCGAAGGGGTTCCACGGCGAGGCGCACAGTGCGTGCTCCGGGAGCGTGTCCTCGTCCGCCAGCAGGGCGATTGGCTGCAGGCAGTCGGGGCAGGTGACGCGGTAGATCTCGTAGGTGTCGAAAGAGTCGACGTCCGCACCGTCGTCGCCGAAGCCGCCGGGACCGTCGCCCTCCTGGGCGCCGATGTGTGCGGCAGCAGAGTCCTGCTCAAGGCGTCGCATGATGTCCATCCCCCTCGGGTGGGTCGGTCGTACCGCTGACTTCCTGTGACGGGCGGTCCCGGCCACCAGCAGCAATTCCCTTCATGCCGCACGCATAATCGCGGGCACCCCGCCGACACCGGATCACATGTGTGGCATTGGTCACACGGACCGGCGCGAAGGGGTCCACGATCCGGCGCACGGTGCGCATACGCCCCCGCGCACAGTAGGTTGAACGCGTGGAGGAGTTGGACCGACAAATCGTGGATCTGCTCGTCAAGGACGGGCGGATGAGCTACACCGACCTGGGCAAGGCCACCGGCCTGTCCACCTCGGCGGTGCACCAGCGAGTGCGCCGCCTGGAGCAGCGCGGTGTCATCCGGGGCTATGCCGCCATCGTGGACCCCGAAGCCGTGGGCCTGCCGCTCACCGCCTTCATCTCGGTCAAACCCTTCGACCCCAGCGCGCCGGACGACATCGCCGACCGCCTTGCCGAGGTCCCCGAGCTGGAGGCCTGCCACAGCGTCGCCGGTGACGAGAACTACATCCTCAAGGTCCGGGTCGCCACCCCGCTGGAGCTGGAGCATCTGCTCACCCGCATCCGGACCCTCGCCGGCGTGTCGACCCGCACCACGGTCGTGCTCTCCACCCCCTACGAGGCCCGGCCGCCGCGCATCTGACCGGCGAGCGCCCCCCTGCACGCGGCCCGTCCGTCCGCAGGGGCCAAACTGTCCGGTATGAGCGAGCCCCTTTCCCACCCGGCCCCCAAGCACCCTTCCCGGCCCCGCACCGTCCTGCTGCGCGGCGGTGAGGTGCACAGCCCCGCGGACCCCTTCGCCACCGCCATGGTCGTGGAAGGCGACCGCATCGCCTGGGTCGGGGAGGAAGGCGCGGCCGACTCCTTCGCCGAGGGCGTGGACGAGGTCATCCCGCTCGACGGTGCGCTCGTCACTCCCGCGTTCACGGACGCACATGTGCACACCACGGCGACCGGTCTCGCGCTCACCGGCCTCGATCTGGTCGGGGTCGGCACCCTGTCCGGCGCGCTCGCCCGGATCCGCGCCTACGCGGACGCGCGCCCGGCGGACCGCATCCTGCTCGGACACGGCTGGGACGCCGGCGTATGGCCGGAGGGACGCCCGCCGTCCCGCGCCGAGCTGGACGAGGCCACCGGTGGCCGCCCGCTCTATCTCACCCGGGTCGACGTGCACTCCGCCGTCGTGACCACGGCGCTGCTGGATCTGGTCCCCGGCATCCGCGACCGGGACGGGTTCCACGACGGTGCCCCGCTGACCGGTGCCGCCCATCACGCGGTGCGCAAGGCCGCTTACGCCACCGTCACCCCCGCCCAGCGGGCCGAGGCCCAGGCCGCGGCGCTCGCCCGCGCCGCCTCGCTCGGCATCGGCAGCGTCCACGAGTGCGCCGGTCCGGACATCTCCGGCGAGGACGACTTCACGGGGCTGCTCGCCCTCGCCCGGGAAGGCAACGGCCCCCGCGTCATCGGCTACTGGGCCGAGCTGATCGCATCCGCAAAGGATGCCGAGCGGATCCGTGAACTCGGAGCGCTCGGCGCCGCGGGCGATCTGTTCGCCGACGGCTCACTCGGCTCCCACACCGCCCATCTGCACGCCCCCTACGCCGACGCGGGCCACACCGGCACCGCCCAGCTCGACGCCGAGGACGTCGCCGCCCATGTCGCCGCCTGCACCGAGGCCGGGCTCCAGGCAGGCTTCCACGCCATCGGCGACGCCGCCCTCACCGGCGTCGTCACCGGCGTACGCGCCGCCGCCGACCGGATCGGCCTGGACCGGGTCCGCGCCGCCCGGCACCGCGTCGAGCATGCCGAAATGCTCACCGAGCACACCCTGGCCGGCTTCGCCGACCTGGCCCTGACCGCCTCCGTCCAGCCCGCCTTCGACGCGGCATGGGGCGGCGAGGACGGCATGTACGCCGCCCGCCTGGGCGCCGACCGGGCCCGCACGCTCAACCCGTACGCCGCGCTGCTCAAGGCCGGTGTCCCGCTCGCGCTCGGGTCCGACAGCCCGGTCACCCCGCTCGATCCCTGGGGGACGGTGCGCGCCGCCGTCTTCCACCGCACCCGTGCCCACGGCATCTCCGCCCGCGCCGCGTTCACCGCCCACACCCGCGGCGGCTGGCGCGCCATCGGCCGGGACGACGCGGGCGTCCTGGTGCCCGGCGCCCCCGCCGACTACGCGGTCTGGCGCACCGGCGACCTGATCGTCCAGGCCCCCGACGAGCGGGTGCAGCGCTGGTCCACCGACCCCCGCTCCGGCACCCCCGGCCTGCCCGATCTCACCCCCGGCAACGACCTCCCGGTGTGCCTGACCACGGTCGTCGGCGGGCGGACGGTCTTCGGGCCGCCGAACGAGTGACATCGCGCGGGCAGGTGCCGGCGCGGGCTGCGCCTGCCGCTCCTTGCCTCACTTGGGGGCGCTCGCGGCTGACCTGGGGCGACGCGAAACGACGCAGGTGCAGCACCTGTTGACAGCAGACGGTCGACGGCCGGTAGGTTCGGCCGAGTCCACCACCAGGACGTCCGACCGGGAGACCTCCGCGCAGTCGTCGAACGCAGCTGGGCCATGGGGCGGTGCGCCACTGGGCACACCGCCACTGGGAGCCAGGTCCAGCACCAGCGGCACGGGACAACGGAGTGTTTCGGCTGGATGGGGGTCCCTCCCTGCTCCGTGGGAGCTTGGGGGAAGGTGCGACCCGGGTGGGGCCCGGACGCTCAGTAGACAACGGCTTTCGGTCGACCCGCAGCCAGCGGGTCCCAGGTCGGCCCGAAGGGCGCCGGGCCCCTATCCGCACCGCGCCGCGGCCCAGCTCTCCACACCGCGGCCCCGCCCGCAGCCTCCCTCGGTGCCCCTTCACCTTTTGTGCACCCCATATCCGTAACCCCGGCCTCCCGATGTACGGTCAGCTCACCACCGCACGACCTGCAGGAAGGCCCGCGACCGTGCCATCGGGTTCCGACACCACCGAAGAAGCCGTCAGCGGCACCGCGCCCGACGGCCCGGTGCCGCGCGCCGGGACGGGCTCCACCGCCGCGCCCGCGCGCCCCGGGCGGGCGCGGCGCCTCGCCGCCCTGGTCCGCCGGGAGGCGCTGCGCACCGGCCTCGCGGCCGTCTTCGGCATCGCGCTCGGCCTGGCCTTCCCGCCGTACGACCTGTGGCCGCTGTCCGTGGTGGCCGTCGCCGCGCTGTCGCTGCTGACCCGTGGCCGCACCGCCCGCCAGGGCGCCTGGACGGGTTTCGCGTTCGGGCTGCCGTTCTTCTGGATCCTGCTGAAGTGGCTGCATGTCGTCGGGTGGGACGCCGTGTTCGGCCTCTCGGTCGCCGAAGCGCTCTTCCTGACGCTGCTGGGCGCGGCGCTCGCCGTGACGTCCCGGCTGCCGGGCGGTCCGCTGTGGGCCGCCTGCCTCTGGGTCGCCGAGGAATGGGCCCGCGACCGGTTGCCGTTCGGCGGCTTCCCGTGGGGCCGGCTCGCCTTCGCCAACACCGGCTCGCCGTTCACCCCGCTCGCCGCGCTCGGCGGTGCCCCGCTGGTGACCTTCGCCGTCGCGCTGGCCGGCGCGCTGCTCGCCGTATGTGCCGCCACCCTCTGGCAGCTGCGCGGCAACGGATCGCTGCGCCGGGCCGTCCCGGCCCTGGAGGCGTTCGGGCTCGCCGCGGCGGTCACCCTGGCCGGCGCCGTGGTGCCCGTACCCACGAAGGCCGACGACACCGCTGACATCGCTGTCGTCCAGGGCAATGTCCAGCAGCCCGGCATGGACTTCCTGGGCCGCCCCATGATGATCACCGACAACCACGCCAAGGCCACCGAAAAGCTCGCCGCCGACGTCAAGGCCGGCCGGGCCAGGAAGCCGGACCTGGTCATCTGGCCGGAGAACTCCTCCGACCTCGACCCGTACAAGTACCCGCAGGCCTACGACCGGATCGACGAGGCCGTGAAGGCCATCGGCGTGCCCGTCCTCGTCGGCGCGCTGATCGACCACCCTTCCAAGAAGGGCTATGTCTTCAACGAGGGCATCGTCTGGGACCCGAAGAAGGGGCCGGGCGCTTCCTACACCAAGCAGCACCCCGTGCCGTTCGGCGAGTACGTGCCGTTCCGGGAACAGCTCAGCAAGATCATCACGCGTTTCCAGCGGGTGCCCCGCGACTTCTACCCCGGTGACCACACCGGCGTGCTCCACGTCGGCCCCGCCCGGCTCGGCGACGTCATCTGCTTCGAGGTCGCCTACGACCAGATCGTGCACGACACCGTTGACGCGGGCGCCCGAGCCCTGGTCATCCAGACCAACAACGCCACCTACGGCCGCTCCGGCCAGCCCGAGCAGCAGCTGGCGATGTCCAAGCTGCGCGCCGTCGAACACGGCCGGGCCGTGGTCACGGCGGCCACCAGCGGAATCAGCGCCGTGGTCGCCCCGGACGGCAAGATCACCCACCGGATCCCCGAGTTCACCCAGGGCGTGGTCTCCGCGCGCATTCCGCTGCGGGACGAAACGACGCTCGCCGACCGCGTCGGTGCCGCTCCCGAGTGGGTGCTCGCTATCGTGGGGCTTCTGTCCTGCGCCGGTGCGGTAGTCGCAGGCCGGCGCCGGCGAACGAAGGACGAGAAGGGGCAGCAGTGACAGACGGGCAGCGGCAGTACGGTCCGCTCGGCACCACGTTGGTGATCATCCCGACGTACAACGAGGCGGAGAACATCAAGCCGATCGTCTCGCGGGTGCGGACCGCCGTCCCCACGGCACACGTCCTCGTCGCGGACGACAACAGTCCTGACGGCACCGGCAAGTTCGCCGACGAACTGGCCGCCGACGACGAGCAGGTCCACGTCCTGCACCGCAAGGGCAAGGAAGGCCTCGGCGCCGCCTACCTCGCGGGCTTCCGCTGGGGGATCGACCACGGCTACGACGTGCTGGTCGAGATGGACGCCGACGGCTCGCACCAGCCCGAGGAGCTGCCGCGGCTGCTCACCGCCCTCAAGGGCGCCGATCTCGTCCTCGGATCGCGCTGGGTGCCCGGCGGCCGCACCGTCAACTGGCCCACGTACCGCCGGCTCATCTCCCGCGGGGGCAGTACGTACTCCCGGCTGGTGCTGGACCTGCCGCTGCGCGACATCACCGGCGGTTTCCGGGCCTTTCGCGCGGAGGCGCTCAAGGGGCTGGGCCTGGATGACGTGGCCTCCCAGGGCTACTGCTTCCAGGTCGACCTCGCCCGCCGCGCCGTGCAGGCCGGCTATCACGTCGTCGAGGTGCCGATCACCTTCGTCGAGCGGGAACTGGGCGACAGCAAGATGAGCCGTGACATCGTCGTGGAGGCCCTGTGGCGGGTCACGGCCTGGGGAGTCGGCTCCCGGGTGGACAAGATCCGCGGTCGCTGACGCCGGGGTCCGCCGACCCGGGGCCCGCTGACGCCGGCCACTGCGCCGGGCCGCTGGGAGGTGACGCCTCCCGCGTGACCCTCGGGGAGTGGGGCGGCAGGGGCCAGGCACACTTGAGGCATGACGTTCGGAGCCACGCCACCGCCGAGTTCCCGCCCGCCCCAGCGCTCGCGCGCCCGCCGGTTCGTCCCCTTGGGCATCGCCGCCTGGATGGTGCTGGAGATCTGGCTGCTGACGGTGGTCGCCGGGGCCACCAACGGCCTGACGGTCTTTCTTCTGCTGGTCGCCGGAGTGATCATCGGCGGTTATGTGGTCAAGCGGGCCGGCCGTCGTGCCTGGCGCAACCTCACCGAGACCTTGCAGACCACCGGCGGACCGGCGGCTTCCGGCAACTCGGCTGCGTCCGGCGACGACACCTCAGGCAGGGGCGCGCCCGGCGACGGCAAATCCGGCAGCGGAAAATCCGGCAGCGGCAATACGCTCCCGATGGCCGGCGGGCTGCTGCTGATGATCCCCGGGCTGGTGTCCGACGCCTTGGGGTTGCTCTGCCTCTTCCCGCCGACCGGGAAGCTGATCCAGCGCCGCGCCGAGAAGCTGCTGAACCGGCAGGCGGGCTACTCCCAGGACTCGCTCGGCAACGTCTTCCAGCAGGCCCGGATGCACCGGCCCGACGGCAAGGTCGTCCAGGGGGAGGTCATCCACGAGGACGAGCCTTCTTCCCCGCGCCGTCAGGACCCGCCGCTGACCGGCTGAGCGCACGCGGGCGCCCGGTGCGTGCGGGACGACACCCGGCGGGTGCGGGCGCCCGGTGGAGGCGGGCGCAGGCGCGTGCGCACGCCCGGTGCCTGCGGGCGCGGACGCAGCAAGGGCCGGGGCCACCGCACAGTGCGGTGGCCCCGGCCCTTCGTGCTGCTTGGCGCAGGTCCGTTGTCAGGCGGACTTGCGGTTGCTGTCGCGCGGATGCACGGCAATGTTCATGGTGCCGGAGCGCAGGACGGCCAGCCTTTCGGCCAGCACCTCCTCCAGCTCCTCGCGGGTGCGCCGCTCCATGAGCATGTCCCAGTGCGTACGCGCGGGCTTACCCTTCTTTTCCTCAGGGCCATCGCCATCCACCAGAAGCGAAGGTGCACCGCATACCTTGCACTCCCACTCCGGCGGAATCTCGGCCTCAACCGAGAACGGCATCTCGAATCGATGTCCGTTCTCGCATGCGTACTCCACCGCCTGGCGCGGGGCCAGGTCGATGCCGCGGTCGGTCTCGTAGCTGGTCACCACGAGTCGCGTGCCGCGGAGAGCTCGCTCACTCATGAATCGTGCCTCCCGGGCTTGTCGCCCACAGGACAGGTGTCGCTGTCGTCGTCATCCGGTCAACGTCCGGTCGGCGGTGAAGATTCCCGTATTCGAAATTCGGGACATGCGCCCACCCGTCGCCCACCACCGCCCATGATGGAGGCGCTGTGCGCCGCTGCCTTCCTTCGTGCCGCCCCTTGTTGTACCCACCAGCGCCCGGTTTGTCACATCTAGCAGCAGATGTCACCCAGCGCCATCGAGAGTGAAGCGCGCAGTAACGGTCCGCCTGGTGAGCCAAAGGCGTACACTACCGGCCCGCACCCCCTGGGGCTAAATCCGGTCAGGTACAGGATTTCCCGCCGCGGCGATCGCCCGTCCCACCGGCACCCTCGCCAACAGGACAAATCCGATCACAAAGAACGCCACCAGGGACACGATCGCATCCCGGTAGCTCCCGGTGAGCTGGTAGGCCACCCCGAACACCAGCGGTCCCAGCCAGCTCACGCCCCGGTCGCTCATCTCGTACACGGAAAAATATTCCGCTTCTTTGCCGCGCGGCACCAGATGGGAGAACAGCGAACGGGACAACGCCTGGCTCCCGCCCAGGACCAGGCCGATGCCGGCGGCCAGTCCGAAGAACCACCCGGGCGCCTTCGCGGGCAGGAAGTAGCCGGCCGCGAGCGTCAGCACCCACGCCACCAGGGAGCCCAGGATCGTCCGCTGGGCGCCGTACCGTCCGGCCAGGCGTCCCATCAGCAGGGCGCCCGCCGCGGCCAGCACCTGGACCAGCAGGACCGCCACGATCAGCGTCGTCTGGTCCAGGCCGAGCTCCTCGGACCCGTACACGGAGGCCTGGGTGATCACCGTCTGTACGCCGTCGTTGTAGACGAGGTAGGCGAGGAGGAAAGAGAGGGTGAGGGGGTGGCGGCGCATGTCGCGCAGTGCCTCCCGCAACTGCTGCCATCCCTGGCCGAGCGCGGCGGCGCCGGGTCCGGCGGGCTGCTGGGCGGTGGCCGGCCGCCGGTCGCGCAGCCGGCGCAGTGGGATCACCGAGAACGCGCCCCACCACAGCCCCGCCGACGCCAGGCAGATGCGCACCGCGGCGCCCGTGGACAGGCCGAAGGAGTCGTGCGCGCCGTAGAGCACCAGGTTGGCGACCAGGACCAGCGCCCCGGCCGCGTAGCCGAATGCCCAGCCACGGGAGGAGACCGCGTCCCGTTCGTCGGGCCGGGCGATCTGTGGCAGGAAGGAGTTGTAGAGCATCATCGACACCACGAACGAGACATTCGCGATGACCAGCAGCGCCCCGCCCAGCAGATAGCGGTCGCCGCCCAGGAAGAACATTCCCGTCGTCGCCGCGGCGCCCACGTAGGCGCAGCAGCCCAGCAGCGGCTTCTTCCGGCCGGTCCGGTCGGCCAGCGCGCCGGCGAGCGGCATGGCCAGCACCGACAGCAGCAGTGACGCGGACACCGCGTACGCATAGAAGGAGCCCGCGCGCGCCGGGAGGCCCAGGGGGTGCACAAAGCCGTCCGCGTCCGCCGCGGCTTTCGCCACCGAGGTCAGATACGGCCCCAGGAACACGGTCAGCACCGTCGTCGAATAGACGCTGTTGGCCCAGTCGTACCAGTACCAGCCGCGTTGTTCACGGCGCCGGGCGGCCGTCTCGTCCCCGTCCTCGGCCGCGCCCCCGGCCACGGCTCGTGTGCTCTCCATGCCCACCCCCGTCTTCCTGTCCCCGTTCACGGCGGCGGACGACGGCCGGCGGGCCCGGAACCGGGTGCGTCCGCATCTGCCGTCCGGCTCGCGACGCCCCTGGATCCCGCACCCTCGCTCGGTCGGCACGGCATCCTCGCCCGGTCAGACCCAGCACCCTCGCTCGGTCAGCACCGTCCGCAGCGTCTCGATGTGGTCCGTCATGATGCCATCCACGCCGAGGTCCAGGAGCGCCGTCATCCGGTCCGCGTCATTGACCGTCCAGACGTGGACCTGCATGCCCAGCGCGTGCGCGGCGCGCAGGAAGAGCGGATCCACGACGGGGAGGCCCAACTGCCGCTCGGGGACCTGGACGCAGACCGCGCTGCGCCGCACCGCCGCCCCCAGCAGCCGGTCCAGCGGCAGCACCCCGCGGCCGTACGACCGCAGCCGCAGGCCGGCCACACCGCGAGTGCCGAGCGAGGTCGCCATCCGGCGGCCGGCCAGCCGCTGGGCGCGGGCCACCCGGGCCTCCGAGAACGAGCCGACGCACACCCGGTCCCAGGCGTTCGTGCGGCGCAGCAGGGCGAGCAGCGGAGCGAGCGCGGCGTCCGCCTTGAGGTCGACGTTCCAGCGCGCCCCGGGGAACTCCTCCAGCAGCTCCTCGAAGAGCGGCAGCGGCTCGTGCCCGCCGACGCGAGCCTGTCGCACCGCCCGCCAGGGGAGCTGTCCGATCGCGCCACGGGAGTCGGTGACGCGGTCGAGCGTCGCGTCGTGGAAGGCGACGAGCTGCCCGTCCGAGGTGGCATGCACATCGGTTTCCAGATAGCGGTAGCCGAGGCCGACCGCGCGGCGGAACGCGGCGGCGGTGTTCTCCAGGCCCTCGGCCGCCCCGCCCCGGTGGGCGAAGGGGAGCGGCACGGGGTGATCGAGATAGGTGTGGCGGGTGCGTATCGCTGGGGTCACTCCGGCAGTATTGCGTGCTCGGGTGAAGCGCCTCCGCGGGCCACCACCGGGGAGGGCTTGACGGGCCGGTCCTTGATCGCGAAGTGCCGCAGGAAGAACTGCGCCAGCGGCCCGATGGCCAGCGCATAGACCACCGTGCCGACCCCGACCGACCCGCCGAGCAGAAAGCCGGTGGCCAGCACCGTCACCTCGATGCAGGTCCGGACCAGGCGCACCGGACGGCCGGTCCGCCGGTGCAGCCCGGTCATCAGCCCGTCGCGCGGCCCCGTACCGAAATCGGCGGAGATGTACAGGCCGGTCGCTGCACCGTTGAGCAGGACGGCGCCCGCCAGCAGCGGGATACGCGCGGTCAGCGAGTGCAGCTGCGGCATCCAGGCCAGCGTCGCGTCCATCACCAGCCCGAGGATCACCACATTGGACACCGTGCCGAGGCCGGGACGCTGGCGCAGCGGGATCCACAGCAGCAGGATCAGTGCACCGGAGACGATGGTGACCGTGCCGATCGACAGTCCCGTATGGCGGGATATGCCCTGGTTCAGCACGCTCCATGGCTCCAGGCCGAGCCCGGCCCGCAGCATCAGCCCCATGCTCACGCCGTACAGCGTCAGGCCCGCAAAGAGCTGGATGAGCCGGCGCGCCGGCAGCCCTCCCCTCCCTGGTCCGGTTTCCCTGAATATGGACATGATTTTCCCCCTCCTGGCAGGATTGGACCGACGCATGACACCATGTGGCAGGTCCGGGCTCACGAAGTAGAGCCAATTCGGGGAAGGTGGACTGATCTTCATGGCTCAGTGGACTTCAGCGGTGGGTGCACCCCAACTCGCCCGGCTGCTCCGGTCGCAGGCCCCGAGCGATACCCAACCCGCCGCTGCCGGACGCCGGTTGCCCGCCTATCGCAGCCTTGCCGACGGCATCCGCCTGCTCGTGCTGGAGGGCCGGGTACCGGTTGCCGCGCGCCTGCCCGCCGAGCGTGAGCTGGCCGCGGCCTTCGGCGTCAGCCGCACCACCGTCGCCGCCGCCTATGAAGCGCTGCGCGCCGAGGGGTTCCTGGAGTCCCGGCGCGGCTCGGGCAGTTGGACCGCCGTCCCGGCCGGCAACCCGCTGCCCACCCGCGGCCTGGAACCGCTGCCCCCGGAAGCCGCCGGCTCCATGATCGACCTGGGCTGCGCCGCCCTCCCGGCTCCCGAGCCGTGGCTCACCCGCGCCTTCCAGGGCGCGATGGCCGACCTTCCGCTCTACGCCCACACCCACGGCGACTACCCCGCCGGGCTGCCCGTCCTCCGCCAGGCCCTCGCCGACCGCTACACCGCCCGCGGGATCCCCACCATGCCCGAGCAGATCATGGTGACCACGGGCGCGATGGGCGCGGTGGCCGCGATCTGCCGGCTGTGTACGAGCCCCGGCGAGCGGGTGGCCGTCGACTCCCCGTCGTACGCCAACATCCTCCAGCTGATGCGGGACGCCGGCGCCCGGCTCGTCCCGGTCGCGCTCGCCGACAAGCTGGCCGGCTGGGACATCCCCGTCTGGCGTCAGGTGATGCGTGATGCCGCGCCCCGTATGGCGTATGTCGTCGCCGACTTCCACAACCCCACCGGCAGCCTGGCCACCGAGGACCAGCGCCGGCGCCTCGTCGATGCCGCCCGGTCGGCAGGCACCCTGCTCGTCGTCGACGAGACCATGACCGAACTCCAGCTGGACGAGGACGCCGCACCGCCCCGTCAGGTGTGCGCGTTCGACCCCGCCGGCAGCGCCGTGATCACGGTCGGTTCGGCGAGCAAGGCGTTCTGGGCCGGGATGCGGATCGGCTGGGTGCGTGCCGCCCCCGACATCATCCGCAGTCTGGTCGCCGCCCGCGCCTACTCCGACCTGGGCTCCCCGGTGCTCGAACAGCTCGCCATCGCCTCGCTCCTGGAGGGCGACGGCTGGGAAGCGGCCGTCGGCATCCGCCGCGAGCAGGCCCGCGAGAACCGCGACGCGATCGTCGAGGCGCTGCACCGGCACCTCCCGGACTGGGAGTTCAGCGTTCCCCGCGGCGGCCTCACCCTCTGGGCGCGTACGGGCGGACTCTCCGGCTCCCGGATCGCGGAGGCGGGGGAGCGGCTCGGGGTGCGGGTGCCCTCCGGCCCGAGGTTCGGTGTCGACGGTGCCTTCGAGGGCTTCGTACGGCTGCCTTTCACGGTCAGCGGAGCCGTCGCCGAAGAGGCCGCGGTCCGGCTGGCCGGCGCCGCGCGACTGGTGGCGACGGGCGCACCCCTGGACACGGAGACGCGGCACGCATTCGTGGCCTGACGGCTGATCAGCGGGCCGGCCCTTCGGGTGCGCCCTCGGAGCTCGGAGGCCTCACCCCTCGGTGGGGACGGCCTCCACCGACCCGTTGACCGCGCGGGATTCGCCACCCTTGACGGTCCGCACCCGCACCACCGCGCCCACCAGCTCGGCGGGGGCCGCGGCCTCTCCGGCATCCGGTGCCGCACCGGTCGTCGCGGTGTCGTCGGCCCCCGCGGTGTCGTCGGCCCCCGCGGTGTCCTCGGCCCCCGCGGCGTCGCCGATCCCCGTGTGGTCGCGGTGCGGCTCCGCCGCATCGGCGTCCCCGGCGTCCCCGGCGTCCCCGGCGTCCCCGGCGTCCCCGGCGTCCCCGGCGTCCCCGGCATCTCCGGCGTCCCCGGCGTCCCCGGCGTCCCCGGCATCTCCGGCGTCCCCGGACTTGCTCATGCTCACCCGTCGGCCGGTATCCGCGGAGGTGCCCACGTCCCCCTGTCTGCCGCCGGTCGCCGGTGTGGCCGGTCCCGCCCCGTCGGCCGGGACCGTACGCTCCGGCAGCAGCGACAGGACGGCCTGCCGCAGCGCCTGACCGGTGGCGTCGTCGAGCGGATCGGGCGTGGCCGGCACCTGGAGGCGCAGTACCGGGGCGGACCCCAGGCGCACGTAGCCGCGGCCGGGCGGCACGCTCGCGGTCGGCGTGGTGTGCGGCGGCGCCCCGAGCACCGCCCGTACCTCCTCCGCCGTGGCGGGGCCGAGGACCACCCGCGCCTTGGTGTGCGCCCGTACGGGCTCGCTCAGCAGCTCGGCGCTCTCGAACTGGTCGGCCACGACCACCGTGATCCGGGCGGCCCGGCCGTGCCGCAGCGGCGTCTGAAGCCACCGCTGCGGATCGTCCCGGCCCTCCGCGACCGCCACATGGGCCAGCGCCGTCGGACGGTCCGCGAGGATCCACAGCGGCCGCCGGGTGTCCTCCGGCGCCGGCCGGCCGGCCTGCCGGGCGCGGTTCGCCGCGATCAGCCGCCGCTCGGTCTCGTGGGACGCCCACTCCAGGGTCGCCAGCGCCCCCGCAAGGCCGCTCTCCACCCCCAGTACCCCGCGGCGTCCGGACAGAGCGCCGTACTCGCCGGTGCCGCCGCCGTCGATGACCAGCACATCGCCGTGCTGCAGCGCCTGCAGCGCAATCGAGCGCAGCAGGGTCGTGGCGCCCGTCCCCGGCTGCCCCAGGACGAGCAGATGCGGTTCGGTGGAGCGCGGCCCGGTACGCCAGACCACCGGCGGCGCATCCCGGGTCTCGTCCCCGGCGGTGACCGGCAGGGTCCGCTGGACGGCGTCCGCGTCGGTGAACCCGAGCACCGTCTCGCCCGGTGAGGTGACGAAGCGCTGCGCGGCGATATCGGCGGGCAGCGCGCCGAGCACGGTCACGGTGAGCTGATTGGCCAGCTCGTCCCATCCGAAGTGGTACTCGCGGCCCCGGCCCGCCTTGGCGTACAGCACCTGCTCGATGCGGACCCGGGACTGGTCCTCACCGTCGGTGAAGTACGCCGGGTACTTCAACTGCAGCCGTTCGATCCGCCCGCTCTCGTCGAAGGCGTGCTCGGTGAAGACCCGCTCCCAGCCGCCGTCGTGCGCGTACAGGGGGCTGGGATCGCCCTCGACGGAGAAGTAGGGCACCAGCGCCTCGTAGAGCGCCTGCAGCCGCTCCCGCTCGGCCTCTCCTGGACCGTTCTCGACGGGCGTGCGCTCCCGTCCCGCCCAGGCGCCCGCGCCCATCACCGCGATCAGGGCGAGCAGTGGTCCGTACGGCACCAGGCACATGACCAGCACGCACGCGCCGATGAAGAAGGCCAGCGGACCGCGGCTCTCCCGGGGCGTGTCGATCCAGCGTCCGCGTCCTGCCGCACCCAGCCGGCGCAGCCCACGGCCGATGGTGATCAGCGGATGGAACACGTCACAGGCGCTGTCGGCAGCGGTCCGCGCGAGTTCCCGGCTGCGGGCGAGCGAGGTGCTGTGGGCCATGCGGGCGAGCGGTGCGCTGTCGGTCAGGATGCGGGGCAGCGGTCGACGGGCCACATCGTCTCCTGTTGCTCGTGGCGGTGGTCGTGAGGGGCGTGGCAGTGGTCGTGGAGGCGGCTCGGTGTGGGTGGCGAGCCGGCCGCGTGCTGCCTACGGAGCCGCCCGGACGGGAGGTGGTGCGGCCCGTTCGGGCGGGACCCGTGGAGTGGCACCGGATGACGACTCCGGGTGGTGGACGACGACTCCGGAACAACGGACGACGACTGTGGACGGCGGATGACGACCGGACAGCCCTAGATCTTGATCCCCCCGAGGAGGCTCGCCAGGCTCGCCCCGCCGGCCTTGATGCTGGGGGCGATGGCGGAGCTGGCGAGATAGAACCCGAAGAGCGCGGAGACCAGTGCATGCGACAACTTCAGGCCGTCTTTGCGGAAGAAGAGGAAGACGATGACACCGAGCAGGACGACGCCGGAAATGGACAGAATCATGGGGGTTCTCTCCTGGGTGGTGGGGACGGACACCATGAGTTCTTCCAGCCTCACAGTACGTATCAAGCCACGAAAAGCTGCAAATGAGTGATTTGTCGTGGGAATTCCCCAAATGGGTGCAGCTCCAGGGCGTGCCGCTCCGGCGTGTGCTGGGCGCGTCACGGTCCTGGCGGGCCGACCGGCACAATCGTGGGGTGTCGAAGCCGAACAAGCCGATCAAGTCGAAGAAGCCGAGCAGGTCCGGCAGGCCGAAGAGCGCGCCGGGCCGCCCCGCCGGCGCTGTCACCGCCGCCTCGCCGTGCCCGTGCGGACGCGCCGGGGCCTACGGCGACTGCTGCGCCCCCTTTCATCAGGGGAGCGCCACCGCCCCGACCGCGGAGCGTCTGATGCGCTCGCGCTACAGCGCCTTTGCCGTCGGTGACACCGGATACCTGCTGCGCACCTGGCACCCGACGACCCGCCCCGGCGGTCTCGAACTCGATCCGGCCCAGCGCTGGAGCGGCCTGGACATCCTCGGCACCACCGGTGGCAGCGCCTTCCACACCGAGGGCACCGTGGAATTCCGTGCCCACTTCACCCTGCACGGCCACGCCGACAGCCAGTACGAGCACAGCCGCTTCGTCCGTGAGAACGGCCAGTGGGTCTACCTCGACGCTCTGCCGTCGGCGTAGTCGCTGCCCGGTTCAGAGCCCGCGCAGTTGGTCGATCTCGCGGCGGTCGCGCTTGGTGGGCCGTCCGGTGCCGCGTTCGCGCAGTGCGATGACCGGAACCTCCTCGCGCGGCGGGGCCGGCGGGCTGTTGTCGACGAAGCACTCGGCGGCAACGGCCGCGCCCACCCGCTTGCGCACCAGCCGTGAGACGACCACGATCCGCTCCCGGCCCGCGTGCCGCAGCCGTACCTCGTCGCCGTTGCGCACCGCATGGGCCGGCTTCACCCGTTCGCCGTTGACCCGTACGTGTCCCGCGCGGCAGGCCGCCGCGGCCAGCGACCGTGTCTTGGTGAGCCGTACCGACCAGATCCAGCTGTCGATGCGGGTGGTCCCCTCGTCTGAAGCCATACCAAGACTCTAGAACGGGCGCCCTGCGTGCGGTGGCCCGACGGCCGTCAGCCTGTCTTCCGGCCCGTCTTCGCGCCCGTCGCCTTCTTGGCGGTGCTCTTCGATGCCTTCTTCGTGGCGGCGCCGGCGGTCGAGGCGCGGGCGCTCGTGCCGGTCTTCTTGGCCGGCGAAGCGGCCTTGGTCCGTCCGCCGGAGGTCTTCGCCGCGGCCGTCTTTTTGCCGGTGGTCTTCTTCGCGCTGGCCGGACCGGAGCTGGTCTTCTTCGCCGCCTGCTTCGCCGGAGTGCGGCTGGGCCCGGAGGCGCGCGGCCCGGCCTCGCTCTTCTTCGCCGGCTTCCGCCCCCGTAGGGAGGTCACGGACGCCGACTCCGCCCGGGCGCCGGACTCCCCGCCGCCCTGCGCCGCCCGCACGCTCTTCTCCAGGGCCGCCGTGAGATCGATGACCTGAGCGCCGGAGGTGCCCGATGCGGCGGGGGCGGCCGGCTCTCCGCCCTCCACCTTGGCGGCCACCAGCTCCTCCACGGCCTCGCGGTAGTCGTCGTGGAGTTCGGCGGGGTCCAGCTCGCCCAGGGAGTCCATCAGCGTCTCGGCCAGCGTCAGCTCGTTCTCGCGGAGGCCGACATCGTCGGGTGCCACCCCGGTGGCGGACCGGATCTGATCGGGCCACAGCAGCGTATGCATCACGATCGCCTGGTCGTACGCCCGCAGCATCGCCAGCGACTCCCGCCCCCGCATCGCCACCTTGCCGATCGCGACCTTCCGGTGGTGCTCCAGCGCCTCCCGCAGCAGGGTGTACGGCTTGGTGGCGGATGCTCCGTTGGGGCCCAGGTAGTAGGCCTTGTCCATCTGGAGCGGATCGATCTCGGCGGGGTCGACGAAGGACAGGATCGACAGCGTCTTGGCGGTCGGCATCGGCAGCTGGGACAGATCCTCGTCGGTGATCGGTACGACGGTCTCGTCGCCCGGCGCCTGATAGCCCTTGCCGACCTCCTCGTTCGGGACCTCCTCGCCGTCCAGTTCACAGATCTTCCGGTATTGGACCTGCGCACCGTCCTTGTCGTGAATGCGCACGAAGGAGACCGACGAGGTGCGGTCGGTGGCGCTGTAGGTCTTCACGGGGATGGTGACCAGACCGAAAGAGATGGAGCCGTTCCAGATAGATCGCATCGTTTATCCCTTATGTGGGATTCTCATCGTATGTCGCCGATCACCGACGTGGAGGGGCGGCGCCTCCCGCTGACCAACCTGGACAAGGTCCTCTACGCCGAGACCGCCACCACCAAGGGCGAGGTCCTGCACTACTGCACCACCGTCGCCGGCCCGCTGCTCGCCCACCTCCACGACCGGCCGCTCTCCTTCCTGCGCTACCCCGACGGGCCGGAAGGCCAGTGCTTCTTCACCAAGAACGTGCCGCCCGGCACACCCTCCTGGGTGCAGACCTGCGAGGTCCCCCATACGAGATCCGGGCCCGCCCGGCAGGTGCTGCTGCAGGACCTCCCCTCGCTGGTCTGGGCCGCGAACCTGGTCGTCGAACTGCACACCCCGCAGTGGAAGTGCCAGGCCCCGGGCATTGCGGACCGCCTCGTCCTCGACCTGGATCCCGGCGCCCCGGCCACCATCGTGGAGTGCTGCGCCGTGGCGCGGTGGCTGTACGACCGGCTGGCCGCCGACGGCCTGGAGGCGTGCGCGAAGACCAGCGGCTCCAAGGGCCTGCACCTCATCGTGCCCATCGACCCCACCCCCTCCGAGCGGGCCACCGCATACGCCAAGACCCTCGCCATCGAGGCCGCGGCGGCCCTCCCGGACCTTGTCGTGCCCAAGATGACCAAGGCCCTGCGCCCCGGCAAGGTCTTCCTCGACTTCTCCCAGAACGCCGCCGCCAAGACCACCGCCGTCGCCTACACGCTGCGTGCCCGCCCCACCCCCACCGTCTCCGCCCCGGTCACCCGCGACGAGATCGCCGAGTGCACCGATCCACGGCAACTCACCTTCCTCTTCGACGAGATCGCACCCCGCCTCGCACACCACGGCGACCTGCTCGGTCCGCTCCTCGACCCCGACCGGGCCCGGCCGCTGCCGCGTGCCGTATCCCCGCGTGCGTCCGCGGCACACCACCGGCCCGGGCCCGGCCGGGGTTCGACGTAGATTGGCGGCATGCTGGAGGGGACACCACACACACCACACGACACACTGCCGCTCCGTCTGCCGGACCGGTGGACGGACGACGGGAGCGCCGGCGAGGGACCGGAGCCCGGCAACGAGGGGGAGCCGGACGGACGGGCGCCGCGTCCGGGGCGGCGCCGGCACGCCGCGGGCACATTGGGCGTCGCGAGCAACCGGGATGACGAGCGCACAGGGGGAGGCGAGGGCGGACGCCCAGGGGCAGGTGAGGGCGGAGGCCTGCGGCGCTCCTCACTCCTGATGGCGCTGGGGACCGTGGTCTCCCGTGGCACGGGGATGATCCGGCAGGTGCTCCAGGCGGCCGCACTCGGCACCGGCCTGCTCGCCACGACGTACAGCACCGCCAACATGGTCCCGATGAGCATCTACACCCTGCTGATCGGCGGCGCACTGAATTCGGTCCTGGTGCCACAGCTGGTACGCGCCAGAGCCGAGCACGCGGACGGGGGCCGGGCCCATGAACAGCGCCTGGTCACCCTCGTCCTGAGCGTGCTGGCGGTGGGCACGGGGCTCTCGGTCTGGGCCGCGCCGCAGATCGTCGCCGTCTTCACGCCGGACACGCCCGGCCACCATGCCGCCTTCGAGCTCACCCTGGTGTTCACCCGGTTCCTGCTGCCGCAGCTCTTCTTCTACGGTCTGTTCTTCATCCTCGGTCAAGTCCTCAACGCCCGGAACAAGTTCGGCGCGATGATGTGGACGCCGGTCCTCAACAACATCGTGCTGATCACGATGTTCGGGATCTACCTCGGCCTGCTGGCGGGCCCCGACCGCATCGAGGACATCAGCCCCGGCCAGGTCGACTTCCTCGGCATCGTCACCACCGGTGGCATCGCCGTACAGGGCCTGGCTCTGATCCCCTTCGTCCGCGCCGCCGGCTTCCGCTTCCGGCCGCGTTTCGACTGGCGTGGCACCGGTCTGCGCAAGAGCATCGCGGCGGCGCGCTGGACCCTGCTGTTCGTGCTGGCCAACCTGGCCGCGATGGTCGTCGTCACGCACTACGCGGTCGCCGCCGACCAGCAACTCCCCACCGCAGGCGTCGGATACAGCGTCTACAGCTACGCCCAGCTCATCTGGACGCTGCCGCAGTCGATCGTCACCGTCTCGCTGGTGACGGCGCTGCTGCCGCGGATGAGCCGGGCGGTCGCCGAGAACCGTCTGGACGACCTGCGCGGTGACCTCTCGCGTGGGCTGCGCGTCAGCGGCGTCGTCATCGTGCCGGCCGCCTTCTTCTTCCTCGCGCTCGGCCCGCAGACCGCCCAACTCCTGTTCGCGCACGGCAGTGTGGACGCGGCGTCGGCCGCGCCTGCCGGGCACATGCTGCAGGCCTTCGGGCTCGGGCTGATCCCGTACTCGGCCCAGTACCTGCTGCTGCGGGGTTTCTACGCCTTCGAGGACACCCGCACGCCGTTCTGGATGGCCGTCTGGATCGCGGCCGTCAACATCGCCCTGGCCACCGGGTGTCATCTGCTGCTGCCCGCCCGCTGGGCGGTCACCGGTATGGCCGCGGCCTACGCCGTCGCGTACGGCATCGGGCTGCTGGTCACCGCGCTGCTGCTGCGCCGGCGGCTCTCCGGACGCCTCGACGGCCGGCGCCTGTGCCGCACCTACGGCAAGCTGACCGGGGCCGCCGCCACGGCCGCGGCGGTCGGCTGGCTTGCGGCCCGGGCCTGTTCCGGCGTGCCCGTCCCGACGGCCTGGACCCCCGTACTGGGGCTGGCCGCCGGCGGTCTCTGCATGGCACTGATCTTCCTGGCCCTGGCCCGCGCGCTGAAGATCGGTGAGCTGCGCAGCCTGCCCGGGCTGCGGTGACCCGGTCACCGGGCTGCGGTGGACCGGGTCTGCGGTGACCTGGTCGGCGGGCTCCCTCACACCGCGCGCGACCGCGGCCAGGACGTCTGCGCGGCGGCCGCCAGCCAGCCGATGACGGTACCGACGGTGGTCTCACCCAGGCTCGCGATCTCTGCCAGGGCGGCCAGGTCCCCGTCCGCCGGAGCGACACCGGCCGCGGTCAAGGCGGCGTGGAGGTCCAGCCGCCGGTGACCGGGCATCGCCACCGGCCCTTGCCGCTGCTGCTCGGGACGCGGGGGAGCGGACAGGCCGTACGGCTGCGGCGGCTCGAAGGGCAGCCGGTCCTCCGGGCGGGGCGGCGGGAGAAAGGGGTGTGTGGCGGAGGCGGACGGGTGCGGCGGTTCGTGCGGGGACGCGGGCGCGCCGAGGCGCTCCTCGGGGCGCGGGGGAGCGAGCACATAGTCCGGCGTCGCGCCGTACGGCGGGGGAGTGGGGCGGAAAGGCGACATGGCGGCCTCCACAACTCGCGGTCCGAAGGGTTCACCGGCTTTCGGCGAAGACGGTGTCAGTTCTTCGGAAGCCGGACGGTGCCCGTCCGGTTGCGGGTGAGACGAGGGTTCACCCGATGGGCCCAAGGAGCGCCGTCCCCTCTCGGGGCTACGACGTCATCACCACGATGGCCGCCGGAAAGCGGCCCGGGTGCCGTACTTCTGACGAGGAATCGGCCATCCGCGGCGGAATGGCATTTTCGGCGGAATTCTTCGGTTGTCACGGTGTGGGAAAAGTAACTCTCCCTCTGATGTTCACACCGTGGTGATTACCGCGGTGGAAAGCTGCCTGCGGCCGTATTTCCCAACGGCCGGTGCCGGTCGTGCCCCACACTTTCGCGACTCGGCGCCACAATTCGGGGAAAGGACACCCTTCGTGGACAACACCCGCGTGAACCGCCGGGCCCGGAGCGCCGCCCTGGCCATCGCCGCCGGAACGGTACTGACGGTGGCGGTCGGACAGATCCCGGCCGGTGCGACGGCCGCTCCGGCCGCACCCCACCGTGCCGCTGCCGCGTCCGCCACCCAGCACTCGTCCATATCCGCCGGCGCAGCTGATGCCGCGTCGTATGACGACACGTCCTATGACGACGACTACTACAAAGACGCCGTCGGCAAGACCGGTCAGGCGCTCAAGGATTCGCTGCACCGGATCATCAGCACCACCCAAACCGGAAAACTGACGTACGACCAGGTTTGGGACGCCCTCAAGGACACCGACCAGGACCCCGGCAACAGCGCGAACGTCATTTTGCTGTACAGCGGCCGGTCGCAGAGCAAGGACGCCCACGGCGGCAATCCCGACGACTGGAACCGCGAGCACGTCTGGGCGAAGTCCCACGGTGACTTCGGTACCGACACCGGTCCGGGAACCGACCTCCACCACCTGCGACCTGCGGACGTGTCCGTCAACAGCGAGCGCGGCGACAAGGACTTCGACAACGGCGGAACGGAGGTGGAAGGGGCGCCGGGCAGCCGCACCGACGACGACTCCTTCGAGCCCCGTGACGCGGTCAAGGGCGATGTCGCCCGCATGATCCTCTATATGGCCGTCCGCTACGACGGCGGCGACGGCTTCGCCGACCTGGAGCCCAACGACAAGGTCGACAACGGCACCCAGCCGCACATCGGACGGCTCTCCGTCCTGAAGCAGTGGAGCAAGCAGGACCCGCCGGACTCCTTCGAGAAGCACCGCAACCAGGTGATCTTCGACAAGTACCAGCACAACCGGAACCCGTTCATCGACCACCCGGAGTGGGTCGAGGGGATCTGGTAGACCGCATCCGGCCGGTCGGCCGGTCGGCCGGGCCCGGGGCCGGCGGCGGTCTTTCCGCCGGTCCCGGCGTGTCCACGTACGGCAGTCGGCGTGTCCCCGCAGGGCAGTCGGCGTGCTGCGTACGGCAGTCGGGGCGCTCGCACATCGGATGGCGTAGGCCAGCCAGCGCGCGGCCGGGGTCGTTTTTAGCGTGGGCCACATGTCGAGCGCGAGTTGGGTCCCCGTCAGAGTCGTTACCGCAGCCACCGTTTGTGCCGTGAGCCTGCTGGCCGTGCCCGTCCCGGCGGCCGCCGATGGCCCCCATGGCATCGACGACCTGCGGGCCGCCGCGCACGTGGCCGATCCGGTCCGTGCCGAGAGCCGGCTGGACGGCCGGGGCGTGCAGTTCCTGCCCCGGCCGGACGTGCCGGAGCCACCGGACGTCTCCGCCCTGTCATGGATGGTGACGGACATGGCGAGCGGCAAGGTCCTCGCGGCCAAGGACGCCCACCGGCCCCTGCCACCCGCCAGCACCCTCAAGGCGCTCTTCGCCGTGACCGTGCTGCCGAAGTTCTCCCAGGGGGAGGTACACACCGTCTCCCTCCGGGACCTGGACGGTATCGAGGCGGGCAGCTCGCTGGCCGGCCTCAAGGAGGACCTGCCCTATCGCGTCGCGGACCTGTGGGACGCGGTCTTCCTCCGCTCGGGCAGCGATGCGGTGCACACCCTGGCCGGCATGAACGGCGGCTGGAACAAGACCATCGACGACATGCAGGCGACGGCGGACCGCCTCGGCGCCCGCGACACCACGGTGGCGTCCGCCGACGGGTTCGACACGCCGGGCCAGTTCTCGTCCGCGTACGACCTGACGCTCTTCGGACGTGCAGGCCTGGCCGACCCCGACTTCGCCCACTTCGCCGCCACGAAACAGACGGAACTGCCGGAGGAAGGCGGTCCGGACGCGTTCGGCATCGTGAACACCAACCGGCTGCTGGTCGGCTCGCACGGCGTCAAACCGTACGACGGCCTGATCGGGGTGAAGAACGGCTATACGACCCACGCCGGAAACACCCTGATCGCCGCCGCCCGGCGCGACGGCCGGACGCTGCTGGTCACCGTGATGAACCCGCAGTCCGGCAGCCGGAACGCCGTCTACGAGGAGGCCCGGGACCTGCTGGACTGGGGATTCGAGGCGGCTCCCCGGGCGGCGGCGGTCGGCGTGCTGCCCGCTCTGGAGCCCCGTGGGGCCACCGGCGTGTCGCAGCCCGTCGCGCACCACTCGCGGTCCGTCGTGCCGCTGCACAAGTCGGCGGTCGTGGCGCAGACGGACGCCGGCACCGAGGCACGGCATTGGTGGTTCGTCTCCGCCGCCGGAGCCGTCGGGGTCATCGCCCTCGCCGCGCTCGGCACCGCTCTGTGGCGGCGCCGTCGCAAGCCGTCCGAGAGCGGGGGCGGTCAGTCCGGATGAGTCCGTTCCGCACGCCGCCGGGTGTCGTACATCCATCCGATCGGTCAGGGATACGGAGGACGCACGATGGCCTTGCCCGGTGAAGGGCGACGCGTCCGCCACGGTTGTGCGGCCTGCCGGGCGCTGCTCGGTGTAGCGTCCAGATCAGCTGTCGTGGTTCCGAAGTGCCGGGCGCCCGTGTCGCATTCACGGGCGTCCTTGCTGTGTAGCGCGTCTCCGGACCAGGGCGATCACCTCCGGGGTCCGCAGCACGCGGAACCCGATTCGAGCCCCCTTGAACGAAGGAGACGGATATGGCGTCCGGCACGGTGAAGTGGTTCAACTCGGAGAAGGGCTTCGGCTTTATCGCGCAGGACGGCGGCGGTGCCGACGTCTTCGCGCACTACTCCAACATCGACGCCACGGGCTTCCGCGAGCTGCAGGAAGGCCAGAAGGTGACCTTCGAGGTCACCCAGGGCCACAAGGGCCCCCAGGCGGAGAAGATCCGTCTGGCGTAGGTCCGGCGGATTCGTCGTCGGCGCCCGTTCCAGGCAGCCCCGGGGGCGGGCGCCGACGCGCGTGACGGGGCACCCGGGGTCTCACCCGGTCGGCCGCAGGGAAAGGCAAAGGGTGGCGTGGCCGGTCCCGGCCCTCGTGTGCGGCGGGCCCGCCGGGGGCCGCGGGCTCAGGGCTGCGGTGGCCGGTCCTGGCCCTCCCCGCCGAACTGGTCCCGCATCTTCTCCTGGGCTGTGTCGACCTGACCCTTGTACTTGCCCTGGGTCTTGTCGTCGACCATGTCGCCGCCCTTGTCGATGCCCTTCTCCGTCTGGCTTTCGTGGCCCTTCAGCATGCTCTTGATCTTGTCCATCATGGACATGAGTGGTCCTCCTCACCACGGTCCCCCCACGACTCCAGCATCACCCCCTGCCAGGTGATCTGCATCCGCGCGCCGGGGCGGTGCCGGGCGGTGCCGGGGCGTCCCGGGCCGCCGTGGCGGCCGGTTCAGCGGCCGCTCGCCACCGGTGCCTTCATCCGGTCGCTGATGAACTTGATCGAACCGGCGGCCATGCCCTTCTGGTAGTCCCAGGCGTTGTGCCGGCCACCGGGGATCAGCTGCATGGCGGTGTGGATCGGGCCCTTGCCGTAGGTCCGGCGGAAGCGCTGTATGGCGGAGGTGACGGCGGCGGGCTCCCGGGAGCCGGCCTGGAACGCGAGGTAGATGTCCGGACCGCCCTTCTGCAGCAGCCGCCGGGCGAGCTTTGCCGGATCGTTGGCGTCCCGCTGTGCCCGGTGCCCCGTCCACAACGGCGAATCCGGCACCATGTCCGGGCCGCTGGCTATGGCCGCCTTGAACTTCTCCGGATGGTGCAGCACGGACTTCAGCCCGGCGAAGCCGCCCGAGGACGACCCCATGAAGGCCCAGCCGTCGCGGGACTTGAACGTACGGAAATTGGCCTTGGCCAGTTGGACGACGTCGTCCGTCAGCCAGGTCCCCATCTTCTGCCGGCCGGGTATGTCGCTGGCGTCGTGGTACTGCGTGTCCGGGTTGAGCATCGGCATCACCACGATGAACGGGAGGCTTTTGCCCTCCGCGGTCCACCGGGTGAGGTTCTCCTGCAGCTCGATATCGCCGCCCACCCAGTAATTCGTGACGCCGCCGGGCTCCTTCGGGCTGCCCAGGCCACCCGGCAGGGCTATCAGCACGGGAAATCCGCTCTTGGCGTATTTCGGGTCGTGGTACTCCTTCGGTGCCCAGACCCAGACGCTTCCGGTGACGCCGGATTTCGGGCCCTTCAGGGTCGTCCGCGCTATATGGGTGCCGTCGTCCAGGGTCCGGGTGATCCGGAAATCGCTCTTGGGGCCGGTCGGCATGAGGGTGTCCGCGTCGACGGGCCGGGCCCGCGCGGCGCCGTTGCCGGGGGCGCCGGCATTGAAGTCGACCGGGTTTCCGGTCTCCGAGCAGCCGGCGAGCAGCGCGCTGGCAGCGACGAGGGTGGCCACGAGCGCGACGGCAGAGGGGCGTTTCACGAGGGACTCCGCAACTGGATGATCAAGTGGAAGTGCCCATAAAGAGGGAAAAGATGCCGGGGAGGTTCCCTTGCCGGCCGCCGGTTTTCGGAGCTTGGTTCACTCATATGGAGTAATGCCTCCCCGGTGGTTGCCGTCGGGCGGCCTCCGGCTCGCTCAACGGGCACGGTCGTGCGGCCCGGCCGAGAATGCAGCGGTGAGCGATGAACACCGCAGTGAGGAACACCGCAGTGCCGAGGACTCCGCACCGCGTGCCATGCCGTGTGACGAGGAACGCAGGCTCGCCAGGAAGGCGCTGGCCGGCCGGGCGCGGGACGCGGACGATCTGTCGTTGCTGACGGACATGCTGGGCCTGGACCCGAGCCGCGATCCGGACCACGAGGCGGCGTACGGCCGTCAGCCGGGGCGTGGCCAGGGAGCCGGGCGTGGCACCGGGCGCGAGCGGCGGCAGGAGCAGCGCCGTGACACCTGCCGTGACGCCCGGTCGCGCTCGGGCGGACCCGGGGCGTAAGCCACGCCCGGGCGCAGGGCGTAAGCCATGCCCGGGCCCGCCCGCCGTTCCCTGCTGCTACCGGCCGGCCGCCCGGGGCAGCCGCACGGTCACGAGCTGGAACGGGCGCAGCCTCATCCGGACCGTGTTTCCCTGCCGCTCGAACACCGGCCCGTCGTCGACGGGGCGCTCCAGCAGATCGGTGGCGAGGGCGTCGGCAGGCTCGAAGGCGGTGGTCAGGGTGGCGGTGGCCCGCCCGCCGTGTGCCTCGTGGAGGCGGACGACCACGTCGCCGCTCAGGTCGTCGGCGAGCTTGACCGCGGTGACGACCACCGCGTCGTTGTCCACCGTGACCAGCGGCGCGACCGCTCCGGCACCGGTGATCCGGCGCTCGGGCAGATTGATGCGATGCCCCTCGCGCACCGCGTCGCCGACGGTGGCGCCGGGGACGAGCGCATAGCGGAAGCGGTGCCTGCCCTGGTCGGTCTCCGGGTCGGGGAACCGCGGGGCGCGCAGCAGGGAGAGCCGGACGGTCGTGGTGGTGCCCCGCTCGCCGTCCTCCCGGACCGTGCGGGTGACGTCATGACCGTAGGTCGCGTCATTGACCAGGGCCACGCCCCAGCCCGGCTCCTCGACGTGGACGAACCGGTGCGCACAGGCCTCGAACTTGGCCGCCTCCCAGCTGGTGTTGGTGTGGGTGGGCCGGTACAGATGCCCGAACTGGGTCTCCGCCGCGTAGCGTCCGGCATGCAGGTCCAGCGGGAACGCGGCCTTGAGGAACTTCTCCGTCTCGTGCCAGTCGACCTCGGTGTCGATGTCCAGCCGCCGCTGCCCGCGCGCCAGCGTCAGCGACTGCACCACACGGGAGCCGCCGAACGTACGGGTGACCCGCACCGTGGCGGCGTCACCGGACACCTCGCCGAGCGCCACCTCGTCCGCATCCGTCAGATCGGTGACCACATTGCGGTAAAAGGCGTCCACGTCCCAGGCGTCCCACATGGTGGGGAAGTCAGGGTGGAGCTGCAGCAGATTCGCCGCCCCGCCGGGCGCCACGGCCTCACGTCCGGCCACCCGGTCGTGGGCCGACACCACCAGTCCGCGGCCGTCGATGCCGATCCGCAGCAGATCGTTGGTGAGCGTGAACCCTCCGCCGTCGCGCGGCACGGCGGCCACCTCGGCGCCCTCGGGCACCGGTGGGGCCACGGCGCCGGCCGCGACCCCGCCGCGGGCGTGCGGCGCGGAGTTCACCACCAGGTGGGTGTCGCCGCGGCCGGCCGACGCGGCCACCGCGGACGCGATGATGTCCTCCAGCTCGGCGGCGACCGCCGCATAGGTCTGCGCCGCCTCACGGTGCACCCAGGCGATGGAGGAACCGGGCAGGATGTCATGGAACTGGTGGAGCAGCACCGTCTTCCAGAGGCGGTCCAACGCCGCGTAAGGGTAGGGGTGCTGGGCCAGCACGGCCGCGGTGGCCGACCAGAGTTCGGCCTCCCGCAGCAGGTGTTCGCTGCGCCGGTTGCCGCGTTTGGTCTTCGCCTGGCTGGTGAGGGTGGCACGGTGCAGCTCCAGATACAGCTCGCCCACCCACACCGGCGCCTGGGGATGCTCCGCCTCGGCCTTGGCGAAGAAGTCCGCGGGCTTCTCCCACTCCACCGTCGGCGAACCGTCCAGATCACGCAGTCGGCGGGCCTTGGCGATCATCTCGCGGGTGGTGCCACCGCCGCCGTCGCCCCAGCCGGTCGGTGCCAGGGAGTGCCTGGCCACGCCCTTGTCCTTGAAGTTCCGTGCCGCATGGGCGATTTCGCGGCCCGCCATCTGGCAGTTGTAGGTGTCCACCGGCGGGAAATGGGTGAAGATCCGGGTGCCGTCGATGCCCTCCCAGCGGAAGGTGTGATGCGGAAACGCATTGGTCCGGCTCCAGGAGATCTTCTGCGTCAGCAGCCATTTCGACCCCGCCGCCTTGATGATCTGCGGCAGCCCCGCGGCGAAACCGAAGGTGTCCGGCAGCCACGCCTCCTCGTTCTCGACACCGAACTCCTCCAGGAAGAACCGCTTCCCGTGCACGAACTGCCGCGCCATCGCCTCGGAGCCGGGCATATTGGTGTCCGACTCCACCCACATCCCGCCCGCCGGCACGAACCGCCCCTCCGCGACCGCCTTCTTGACCTTGGCGTAGACCTCGGGCCGGTGCTCCTTGAGCCAGGCGTACTGCTGCGCCTGCGACATGGCGAACACGAACTCCGGCTCGTCCTCCAGCAGCGCCGTCATGTTCGACGCCGTACGGGCCACCTTCCGTACCGTCTCGCGCAGCGGCCACAGCCAGGCCGAGTCGATATGCGCATGCCCCACCGCGCTGATGCGGTGCGCGGAGGCTGTGGCCGGCGCCGACAGCACTCCCCGCAGTTCCGTACGGGCCGCCACCGCCGTCCCGCCCACGTCCTGCAGATCCACCGCGTCCAGCGCCCGGCCCACCGCCCGCAGCAGCTCCCAGCGCCGCGGGCTGTCCACGGGGAGTTCCCCCATGAGCTCGCCCAGCACTTCGAGATCCTGGATCAGCTCCCACACCTCGGTGTCGCACACGGCCAGAACTGTCCGTGCCAGCCGGTACAGCGGCGCGCTGCCCGCCGTTTGCGGGTCTCCCAACGGGGTGGGCCGGAAAGGAGGGACATCGAGGATGACGGGGTTGGACGCGGCCTCCAGATGCCATTCGACGCGCTCACCGCCGCGTACCGGTGCGCCCACCCGCACCCATTGATTGCGCGGGTTGATCGCCTTGACCGGGGTGCCGTCGGGCAGATGGACCAGCGCCTCGCACTGGAAGCCCGGCATCCGTTCGTCGAAGCCCAGGTCGAGCACCGCCTCCACGGTGCGGCCCGCCCACTCCACCGGCACCTCACCCTGAACCTTGAACCAGGTCGTACCCCAGGGAGCGCCCCAGGGGTCACCCACCGCCACCGGCGTATGGGCGGCGGCCAGGCCTTCGGCCACCGGCACCGGCTCGCTGGGTGCGACCCAGGCGGATACCTGGAGGGGAACCGATTCCGGATACAGCGCGGGCCGGATGCGCTCGTCGAGGACACGCCGGAGCCGGGCTTCGATCAATGCGCGGTCGTCATGCATGAGGGAGGGCTCCCTGATGTCGAGGGTGAGGGGGCGGGGGACCGGATCGGCCGTGGTGGATCACCGTGGATCACCAGGGCAGCCGGGTCCGCGACGGCTTCGAGAGGGTGAACAGTTCGTGCACGGCGCGTACTTCGAGCCGGGCGGCGGGTTCGTTCCGCGCCCGGCGCAGGCCCGGTACGTAGAAGGCCGTACCGCAGGTACCGCCCAGGAACTCCCGCCTTCCGTCCGGGAACCGGCGATGCAGCTCGTAGTGGCGCACCGGGCCCGCGGCGCGCCGCCAGCTCAGCCGCACGGAGGCCGCCCCGTCCGTGGTGGCGGTGCCGGTGACCTGCAGCCCGCTGGGCGCGGCGGGGGACGCGGTGCCCTCGCGGACCGCGAGTGCCCCCAGCCGCCAGGCCACCGGAGTGCTTCCGCGGCCGGTCAGCCGCACCCCCAGGGCGTGCACGGTTCCCGGGCCCAGGGGGACCAGGCGCAGGGAGGTGGTGCGCCAGCCGCCGCCCGCCTCCAGGGTCCCGGCCGGCAGACAGGAGTACGGGGCGGGCTCGCCCGGCGCCGGCGCCTCCCGCAGCGCGAGGGCCACCTCGACGGTCACCGGCCCCGAGGCCGGGTCGAGCCGATGAGTGAGGTCGAGCACCGTGGCGGCGCCGGCCGGCAGCCGGGCCGGGAACAGCTCCAGGGTGGCGGGAGCGTCGAAGGCGCCCCGGACCAGCAGACTGCTGCCACCGCGCCAGGCATCGGCGAAGTCCAGGGAGACCGCGGGACGTGGTCCCTCCGTCCGCACCGCCCAGCGCCGCGGCGGCAGCCGGTCCTGCAGGCCGAGGTGGTTCCAGGGGGCGGCGGAGGTGACCGCGCCGTCCTCGTACCAGCGCAGACCGTGGCCGGTGTTGAAGGTGGTGGCGAAGGGCAGCGCGGTGAGCGTCGAACGGTCGGCGACGGCAGAGGCCGGCGCCCGCCAGCCGCTTCCACCGCCGCCCGGCCGGGTGGGATCCAGGCCCGCACCGGACCAGAACCGGTCGTCCGCGGCATGGAACTCTCCGGGCGTACGTCCCGCGGGCAGATGACCGAGGGTCCACTCGGGCCGGTAGAAGCCGTACGAGACGACATGCTCGCGGTCGGCCGGGATGATCGCGTCCCAGTCCGTGTCGGTGTCCCAGCCCGCCGCTTCGACATCGACCCCGGCCCACAACTCATAGCGACTGCGGCCCAGTTCTTCCGCCCGCCGCCCGGAGTCCGCCAGCGTCCCGGCGCTCCACCGGAAGTCCACGAACAGCGAGTCGGCGACCGGTCCGGCAGCGTCCTGGAAGAACGGCTGGTTGAGCTCGTCGAGCGCGCCCTGCCAACCGACCTGCCCGGTGCTGTTCATGGCGTCGTACCAGGTGATCCGCAGGCCGTGGCCGGCGCCCGCGGTGCGCAGCGCCCGCAGGAACGCCTGCATCTCGGCGGCCAGCGCGGCGTCACCGCCGCCGGTCTCCGCGTTGAGGAACCAGCCGTCGAAGCCGTACACCGTCGCGACCTGCACCAGCTTCGCGGCGAGCGGGAAGCGCCCCGCCGCGTCCTTCCGCACCAGATCGCGCATCCAGCGCAGTTGCCCGCCATAGGCCACCGGCGGGAGGAACACCGTGCCCAGCACGGGGACGCCGTGCCGGTGGGCGGCGTCGACGACCGGTGCGTTCGGCGCCAGGATCAGGCCCTCGCCGGACGAGCCGCCCCAGAAGACCAGCTCATCGAGGTACGCCCAGTGGGTCGGCGCGTAGCAGTCCGCGGTCGCCGAGCCCTGCGACGGATTGCCCGCGGTGTGACCGAAGGCCGCGAGGGCGCTGATCCGCGCCTGGCCGGCCCGCGCCGTGGTGTTCGCCGGGACCGGGGTGAACCGCTCGGCGAGCGGCACCGTCGCCGTGTTGAAGGCCAGGTCCCGGTCGTTCCCGGGTGTCCAGGAGGCCAGGCTCCGCCAGGTGATGCCGTCCCCGGGCGTCCCCGGCGGCAGGGAGTCGGGGAACCAGTACGACGCATACGGCTGCAGCGGGTCCGCGGCGCCGGTCCTGGGCCGGCCGGCCGCCGCCGCGATGCCGCCCCCGGGCGGCGGACCGAGCAGGGCGGCCGCGGTGCCCGCCCCCGCCAGCAGCACACGGCGGCGGGAGACGGGTGGCGGTTGCCGGTTCATGAGGTGCCCCTCCGGTGGGAGACGGACGGCGACGGCCGGCGGCCGGCCTCGCCGGGTGTACAGACCTCGGTGATGCCACGCGACCTCAAATGTGCGCCGTCTTCGGCGAGTTCGGCCAGTACCAGGGCCGGGCGGACGCCCTGCGCGGTGAGCTCGGCCCAGGCCTCGAAGACCGGGCCGCCCGGCGCGCACACCGAGCGGCGGGGCGCGGTTTCGGCCCCGCCGGCATCGACGACCAGCGCGGTGGTGCGGACCGCAGGACGGTGCGCACGGCCGCGGTGGTCCGCGACCAGCGCCGCGATCGCCTTCCCCGCGGGCTTGACCGTCCGGTCGTCGGCGAGCAGCCCCAGCCCGTACTCCAGCTCGGGGAAGTCCGCCAGGGACCGCGGCACATCGTGCGAACACCACCAGGTGACGCCCCAGACGTCCTGGCAGTCCAGCGCGCCCGCGACGGTGGCCTCGGTGAACCGTGCCGCCCGCCCCTCGGGGATGTGCGGGGCGGGGGCGCCGACCTCCTGCAGCCACACCGGACGGTGCGGGTCACTCGCCCAGGCCTTGGACAGCTCGATGAGGTAGGCGGCGTGCTGCTCGGTGGCGGTTGCGGTGGGGCCGTGCCGCTGTGCGGTGCCGTTGAACACCCAGGAGTGCACGGCCGTGACGGCGCCCAGCCGCGCCGCGTGGGCGGGGGTGAAGGGGTGGCCGTCCTGGTACCAGGCGGCGTCGTAGGCGGCGTGCAGATGCATCCGCCCCGGTGCGCCCCGCTCGCATGCCGCCAGCATCCGCTCCAGCCAGGCCGTGGCCTGCGCCTGGGTGATCCGGTCGGGGTCCGGGTGCGGAGCGTCCGCGAACTGGTTGATCTCGTTGCCGAGCGTCATCCCGAGGAAGCTGGGCCGGTCGGCGAGCGCGGCCGCCAGCGTCCGCAGGTACTCCTCCTGGCCCGACAGCACATCGGGGTCCGTGAAGAGACTGCGGCGGTGCCAGGTCCGTGTCCAGGCGGGCAGGAAATCGAAGCTCGACAGATGGCCCTGCAGCCCGTCGACATGGACATCGAGGCCGCGTTCGGCCGCGGTGTCCGCCAGTTGCACCAGCTGTTCCACGGCGCGCGGCCGGATCAGGGTGCGGTTGGGCTGGAACAGCGGCCAGAGCGGGAAGACCCGGATGTGGTCCAGGCCGAGGGCGGCGAGGGAGTCGAGGTCGGCGCGTACGGAATCCAGATCGAAGTCCAGCCAGTGGTGGAACCAGCCCCGGGTGGGCGTGTAGTTGGCGCCGAAGCGCGGCGGCGGCCCCTGGCCGGGTGCGGGGTCGGGACACGGGCGCGCCGGGCGGCGGGTGGTGTGCGGCACGGGCAGGTCGCTTCCTGTGAGTGGGGAGCGGTGCGGACGGGGTCGTCAGCCCTTGACGGCGCCCTCGCCGACGCCGCGGAAGAAGGAGCGCTGCAGACAGGCGAACAGCACGATCAGCGGGAGCACGGCGATGACGGTGCCGGCCGCGACCAGCCGCTGATTGCCGGCGAAGGTGCCGTGCAGGAAATTCAGGCCGATGGTCAGGGTGAACTTCGACTGGTCGCTCAGCACGATCAGCGGCCACAGGAAGTCGTCCCAGGCCCCCATGAAGGCGAAGACCGCCACGACCGCGAGGGTGCCCCGGACCGACGGCAGCGCGATCCGCAGGAACCGCTGCCAGGCGTTGGCGCCGTCGACATACGCGGCGTCCTCGACCTCGTACGGCAGAGCCGCGAACGCATTGCGCATCAGCAGCACGTTCATCGCCCCGACGCAGCCGGGCAGCACCACCCCGAGCAGGGTGTTGTTGAGCTGCAGCTCCCGCATCGTCACGAACTGGGCGATCATGATGCTCTCGACCGGCACCAGCATCGCCATGATGAAGGCGACCAGTGCCGCCTTACGGCCCCTGAAGCGCATCCGGGCCAGCGCATAGCCGGCGAGCGCCGCGCCCGCACAGTTGGTGAGCACATTGGCGACGGCGACCCGGAGGGAGTTCAGGGCGAAGTCCCAGACGGGGATGATCTTTGCGACGCCGGCGTAGTTGCCGAGCGTGACGTCGTGGGGGACCAGGCTCGGCGGATAGCGGTAGATGTCCTCGCCGGCGCCCTTGAGGGAGGTGGACAGCTGCCACAGGAACGGCCCGGTGGTCAGCGCCAGCACGGCGAGCAGCAGGAGGTAGCGCAGCAGCAGTTGCGGGCGTGGCATCCGCCGCCGGCCGGCCCGCTCCCGGCCGGCCCGTTCCCGCCCGTCCCGTTCCCGCCCGTCCCGTTCCCGCCCGTCCCGTTCCCGCCCGGCCGTCCGGTCCGGCTCGCGCCGGGAGAGGAGACTCATCGGTCCTCCGTACGGTGGGCGCGCAGCACCAGCAGCATCAGTCCCAGCGTGAGTACGAAGACCACGACGGACAGCGCGGAGGCGTAGCCGACCCGCCCGCTGAGGCCGGTGCCGACCTGCTGGACGAGCATCACCAAGGTGGTGTCCTCACCGCCGGGACCGCCGGCCGGACCGGCCATCAGGTAGACCTCGGAGAACACCTTGAAGGCTCCGACCGAGGAGAGCGCGGCCACCAGCACCATCGTGGCGCGCAGCGCGGGGACCGTGACGGTCAGGAAGCGGCGCACCGGCCCCGCGCCGTCGACCGCGCATGCCTCGTGCAGCTCCCGGGGGACGTTGGCGAGCGCCGCCAGATAAATGATCATGTAGTAGCCCAGGCCCTTCCAGACCGTGACCGCCATCGCGCTGAGCAGCAGCAGCCAGGGATCGCTGAGAAAGCCGACCCTGCCGAAGCCCAGGCTCTCCAGCAGCGCATTGATCAGCCCCCGGTCGTCCAGCAGCCACACCCAGATCAGGCCGACGACCACGACGGAGGCGACCACCGGTGTGTAGAAGGCGGCCCGGAAGAAGGCGATCCCGGGGATCTGCCGCTGTACCAGCATCGCCAGCAGCAGCGGCAGTATCACCAGGAGCGGTACCACGCCGAGGACATAGAGCAGGCTGTTGCGCAGGCCCGTCCAGAACATGGCGTCATGGATCAGTTCCCGGTAATTGGCGCCTCCGGTGAACTGCCCGGGGGTGAGCGTGCGCGCATCGGTGAAGGAACGGGCCACCGTACTCAGGAACGGATACAGGCTGAAGGCTGCGACGATCAGCAGCCCGGGAGCCAGGAACAGCCAGGGGCTGGACGGCAGGTGCGTACGGATGCCGCGTCGTCGCCGCGGCACGGGGGCCGGCGGGGGAGCGGCAGCCGGGGTGAGGGCGCCGGTGCGCCGGCCGCGCGGTGTCGTTTCGGTGGTCACGAAGTGCCTCGGTCTCAGCCGGTCTTGAGCAGGCGGTTGCACGCGGCGACCGCGCCGTCCAGCGCCGCCTGGGGGGACTGCCTGCCCTGCACCGCCTTGGCGACCGCATTGCGCAGTACGGTCTTCATCTGGTCGCTGAGCAGCACCGGGGTATAATTCACCGCGGTCTTCAGCGACTTGGCCGAGGCCACCCGCACCCGGGTCGCATCGGTGCCGTCCTCCTCGGTGAAGTACGGGTCGTCGAGCGAGCCCTTGGTGCTGGGGAAGATGGTGACCTCCTTCGCAAAGGCCATCTGGTTCTTCCGGTCGGTGACGAAGTGCGCGAATGCGACGGCCGCCGGCGTGACCTTGCTCTGCGCGTTCACCATCAGGCCCTGGACGTACATATTCGGCTTGCCGGTGTTGTTGACCGCGTCCGTGATGCCGATGTGCCGGTAGAGGCTCGGCGCCTCCTTCTTGAAGTTCTCCAGATCGTGCGCGCTGCCCGGGTTCATGGCCACGGACTGCTGCTGGAACTTCCGCCCGGCGGACTCGGCCTGCGCGGTGAGCGCCTGTGAATCCAGCGCCCCGGCCGCATACAGCTCCTTGTAGTGCTGCAGCAGCTCCACGCCCTTGGGCTCGTTGAAGGTGAACGCGGTGCCCTGCGTGTTCATCAGCCGTACGCCGTAGCGGCCGAAGTCCTCGATCGACGGGGTGCCGGCGAGCATCGCTATCGTGCGGCCGCTCTTCCGCGCCATCGTCACCGCGTCCTCGAAGAGCTGGTCGTAGGACGTCGGCGGCTTGTCCGGGTCGAGCCCGGCCTTGGCGAAGAGCTCCTTGTTGTAGAACATCGGCCCGGTGTTGAGGTACCAGGGAAAGGCATAGACACCCGGCATGCCCGGCATCCGGTGACTCCGCCAGGCCCCGTCAAGATATTCTCCGCGGTATTTTCCCGCCGCTTTTTCCAGATCGAGCGCGAGCCCCGCCTTGGCCAGCGGAAAGGCGAGATCCGGTGACACATTGACGACATCGGGCAGAGTGCCGCCCGCGGCGTCGGCGCTCAGCTTCTCCGGGTATCCCTCGGCGGGCTGGTCCACCCATGTGACCGTGGCCTCGGGGTATTTCTTCTCGAAGTCCGCAATAACGCCTTCGAAGTATTTCTTGAAATTGGCCCTCAGGTTCCAGGTCTGGAACGTGACCTTCCCCTGGACTTTCCCCGAGGCGCTGCCCGAACCGCCGGATCCCCCGGAGGGCCCGCATGCGGTCAAGGCGAGCGCCGAGGTGACCAGGACCGCGGTCGCGGCTGCTGCTCGACGGGACAGATGCATGGCCGGCGGCTCCTTTGCTCGGACCAGACATGGAGGGGAGCTCGGCGCCGGGTAGGAATCACTGGACTCAACTTAGGGGCAGCCGTAAAGAACGCGGCGGGTTCTGCAGCGATTGATCCGGTGATTTCGCACGTTTCACAAGGCTTCCGGCGGCGACGCGGCAGACGCTACTAATGCGTTTTAGTAGGTGTCAATACCTCGGTGCCGCACTTCTTGGAAGTGGCGGGAAGGTGACCCCGCCAGGCATGCCCGTAAAACGCCCGCACAATGCCCGTACACCGTTTGACAGGCCACTGTGCGCTGCTCAGACTGAGGTGCACTAATGCGGTTCAGTCCGAGGGGGCCCGCCATGACAGCGCCCGGTGAGGCGGCCCGGCCCAAGCCGGCCCGCCGGCCGACGATCAAGGACATCGCCCGCCGGGCCGGGGTGTCGGAGAGCGCGGTCTCCTTCGCGCTCAACGACCGGCCCGGCGTCTCCCGGGACACCCGCGCCCGGGTACGCCGGGTCGCGGAAGAACTCGGCTGGCAGGCCAACAGCGCCGCCCGCGCGCTGTCGGGCGAACGCGCGGGCGCCCTGGGGCTGGTACTCGCCCGGCCCGCCCGGACCCTGGGCGTGGAGTCCTTCTTCCTCCAGCTCGTCTCCGGTATCCAGGAGGTGCTCTCCGTACGGAAGATCGCGCTCCTCTTCCAGGTCGTCGAGGACCTCGACGCCGAGTGCGCGCTCTACCGCCGCTGGTGGGCCGAACGCCGGGTGGACGGAGTCCTGGTGGTCGACCCGCGCACCGAGGACCCCCGGCCGGAACTGCTCACCTCACTCGGCCTGCCCGCCGTCGTGGTGGGCGAACCGGGCCCACCTGAGCCGGCTTCACCTGAGCCGGGCTCACCTGAGCCGGACGCGCCTGAGCCGGACGCGCCTGAGCCGGACGCGCCCGGGCCGGACGCGCCCGGGCCGGACGCGCCCGGGCCGGACGCGCCCGGGCCGGGCGGTGTCTCAGGGTCGGCTCCGCCCCGCCCGGCCGCCGTCCCGCCCCGCCCGGCCGCCGTCCCGCCCCACCCACTGCTCTCCACCGTCCGGGCCGACGACTCCACGGCCATGGCCCGGATCCTCGACCACCTCTACGGCCTGGGACACCGCCGCATCGTCCACGTCGCGGGGCTGCCCGACCTCGCCCACACCGCCCGCCGCATCCGCTCGCTGCGCACCGAAGCGGACCTGCGGGGCCTCGACCACCGGCACGTCCACTCCGTGACCACCGACTACTCCGACGCCGAGGGAGCCGAGGTCACCCGCCGCCTCCTCGACGCCCCCCAGCCGCCCACGGCGATCGTCTACGACAACGACGTGATGGCCGTGGCCGGTGCCTCGGTCGCCGCCGGGCGCGGCATCCCCGTACCGGCCGCCCTGTCGATCGTGGCCTGGGACGACTCGGCGCTGTGCCGGGTCACCCACCCCCGGCTCACCGCACTCGTCCGTGACACCCCCGCTTTCGGCAGGCTCGCCGCCGGGGAACTCCTCGCCGTCCTCGACGGCGGACCACTGCGGACCGTCCAGGCCGAACTGCCGCACCTGGAAGCACGCGAGAGCACGGGCGCGCCCGGGGCACCCTGAGCGCCGCGCCGTCGCACCGTAGGCGCCGCCTCGCTGTCGGGCTGCAGGGCTGTCGGTCTGTCGCGCCGGGGCCAGGGCCATCTCGTGGAGTACACGCCCGCGACACGTCCGCGACGTTGACGACAACTTCGTCCCACCCGCTCGACCGTATTCGGCCAAGTGTTCGGCGATGTCTCAGGCGGTCCGTGATGCCCCGTGCCGGTGCCGGTGCCACACTTGGCGGGCAGGATCATCGTGCCGCCGCCAGCCCGAGGAGGCCGTGCCCGTGGCCGACAAAGGCACTGACAAGGACAAAGGCACCGAGCAGGACACCGACCAAGGCACCGGCAGACGGACCGGCAAGGGGACCGCCAAAGACACCGCCAAAGACACCGCCAAAGACACCGCCAAAGGCGAGATCCCGGCGATGCCCGCGCACCGCCCGTGTGTCCTGGTCACCGGCGCCACCGGTTACATCGGCGGGCGTCTGGTGCCCGAACTGCTCGCGGCCGGATTCGCCGTACGGGCGCTGGCCAGGACGCCGGAGAAGTTGCGTGACCACCCCTGGGCCGCGGACACCGAGATCCTGCGCGGCGATGTCACCGACGCCGAGTCGGTCCGTAGCGCCATGGACGGCGTCGAGGTCGCCTACTACCTGGTGCACGCCCTGGGCAGCGGCCGGAGTTTCGAGGACACCGACCGCAGGGCCGCGGAGGTCTTCGCCCGGCAGGCCCGCGCCGCCGGAGTGCGCCGCATCGTCTACCTCGGCGGTCTCGGCCCCCGGGGCATCCCCGAGCGGGACCTGTCGCCCCACCTGCGCTCCCGCGCCGAGGTCGGCGGCATCCTGCTGGCCTCCGGTGTCCCCACCGCGGTCCTGCGCGCCGCCGTCATCATCGGCTCCGGCTCGGCCTCGTTCGAGATGCTGCGCTATCTCACCGAGCGGCTGCCGGTCATGGTCACGCCGAGCTGGGTGCGTACCCGCATCCAGCCGGTCGCCGTCCGCGATGTGCTGCGCTACCTCGTGGGCTGTGCCCGCCTCCCCGGTGACGTCAGCCGTACCTTCGACATCGGCGGGCCCGACATCCTCACCTACCGCGACATGATGCAACGCTACGCACGGGTCGCCGGGCTGCCCGAACGGCTGATCCTCCCCGTCCCGATGCTCACCCCACGCCTGTCCAGCCTCTGGATCGGACTGGTCACCCCCGTGCCCCCCGGACTGGCCCGCCCACTGGCCGAATCGCTGCGCTACGAGGTCGTCTGCCACGAGCACGACATCGCCCGCTACGTCCCCGCCCCGGACCCGCCCGGCCACCCCCTCGCCTTCGACGACGCCCTGGAACTGGCGCTGCGCCGGGTACGCGACGCCGAGGTCACCACCCGCTGGTCCAACGCCGCTGTGCTCGGCGCACCGAGCGATCCGCTGCCCACCGACCCCGACTGGTCCGGTGGCAGCCTCTACACCGACCGGCGGGAGCGGACCGTCGACGCCCCGCCCGAGGTGCTGTGGCGGGTGGTCGAGGGCATCGGCGGGGACAACGGCTGGTACTCCTTCCCGCTGGCCTGGTCGCTGCGCGGCTGGCTGGACCGGCTGGTCGGCGGGGTGGGGCTGCGCCGCGGCCGACGGGACGCGGGCCGTCTGCGGGTCGGTGACTCGCTCGACTTCTGGCGGGTCGAAGAGGTCGTGCCGGGCCGGCTGCTGCGGCTGCGCGCCGAGATGCGCCTGCCCGGTCTGGCCTGGCTGGAGCTGACGGTCGGCCGTGACGCCCAGGGCCGCACGCGCTACGGCCAGCGGGCCCTGTTCCACCCGCACGGACTGACCGGCCATGCGTACTGGTGGTCCATCTCCCCGTTCCATGCCGTGGTGTTCGGCGGGATGGCCCGCAATATCGCGGCCGCTGCGGCAGCCGAGCACCAGGCCCGCCCGGCGTGAACGCACCGAGGACGGAGCAAAATCCGCGGCCGTTCCCGCCGGATTCCGGGACCCTTGGCATGCTGGTGCCATGACGCGGCGTACCGGGCGTGCGCGGGACCGGGCAGTGGTGGTGGGGGCGGGGCCGAACGGTCTGGCCGCGGCGGTCACCCTGGCCCGCAGCGGGCTGCAGGTGACGGTCTTCGAGGCGGCCGAGGAGATCGGCGGCGGGGTCCGCAGCGGCGAACTGTCCGTCCCCGGGGTGCTGTTCGACCACTGTTCCTCTACGCATGTGATGGGCGCCGGCTCCCCGTATCTGCGCACCCTCGATCTCGCGCCGTACGGGCTGGAGTGGCTGTGGCCCGAGATCGACCTGGCGCACCCGGTGGACTCCGGGGGCGCCGGAGCGCTGTACCGGTCCGTGGGGCGGACCGCCGCCGGGCTCGGCGCCGACGGCCCCGCCTGGCGGCGGCTGTTCGGGCCGCTGGCCGCCGACGCGGAGGCGCTGACCGACGAGGTCATGCGACCGCTCCTCAAGGTGCCCGGCCACCCGTTCCGGCTCGCCCGCTTCGGGCTGCACGCCCTGCAGCCGGCCACGCTGATCGCGCACCGTTTCCGCACGGAG
Organism: Streptomyces sp. NPDC048516; assembly: GCF_043199875.1. Classification (NCBI taxonomy): domain Bacteria; kingdom Bacillati; phylum Actinomycetota; class Actinomycetes; order Kitasatosporales; family Streptomycetaceae; genus Streptomyces; species Streptomyces sp. NPDC048516. Next base: position 326,250 of record NZ_JBICWS010000001.1, read on the forward strand.
GCGGGCCGCGGTCTCTTCGGCGGGGTGGCGGCCCATCTCTTCGGCCGGCTGAGCCAGCCGCTGGGCGCGTCCGTGGGGCTCATGATCATCGCGGCCGGGCACCGGTACGGCTGGCCGGTGGCCAAGGGCGGCTCGGGCGCGATCGCCACGGCGCTGGCCGCACTGCTCACCGAGGCCGGCGGCCGGATCGAGACCGGTGCAGCGATCCGCTCGCTCGATGAACTCCCGCCCGCCGCCACGGTGTTGCTCGATCTGATGCCGGCCGCCGCGGCAGCGCTGATCGGCGACCGGCTGCCGCCCCGGATACGCCGCGCCTACACCCGCTACCGGCCCGCCCCCGGCGCGTTCAAGCTCGATCTGACGGTCGAGGGCGGGGTGCCCTGGCGCGCCGGGGCCTGCGGGCGGGCCGGGACGGTGCACCTCGGCGGCAGCTTCGAGCAGATCGCCCACGCGGAGCGGGAGGTCCATCTCGGGCGGATGCCGGCGCGGCCGTTCCTCCTGGTCTCCCAGCAGTACCTCGCCGACCCCGGCCGCTCCGCAGGTGATCTCCACCCGGTCTCCGCGTACGCACATGTGCCGCACGGCTACACCGGCGATGCCACGGCCGCGATGCTGGCGCAGTTCGAGCGTTTTGCGCCGGGGACTCGGGAGCGCGTCGTCGCCGCCACCGCCACCTCGACCGCCGAGCTGGAACGGGGCAACGCCAATCTCGCCGGCGGCGACATCATCGGCGGCGCGAACACGCCGTTGCAGCTGACCATGCGTCCCCGCGTCGCCCTCGACCCCTACCGCACCGGTGTCCCCGGGGTCTTCCTCTGCTCGGCAGCCACCCCACCGGGAGCCGGCGCCCACGGGATGAACGGGCACAACGCGGCCCGGTCCGCGCTGCGGGCGCTGGGCAGGGCCTGACCCGAGACACCCGGAAGGCGGGTTCCCGGGCGCGCTGCCCGGGAACCCGCCCTCACGGTCTTCTCAGTGGCGCGTGTGGTGCGTGACGACGCCGGCCGCCATCCGGCCGCAGTTCGAGCCGGAAACGTTGACGCTGACCGACTCGATCGTGCCGCCCCAGTCCACGCAGATGCCCTTCGCGGGCAGGTAGACGGGACCGGCGTACGAGGTGTACTTCCCCTCGTCGTAAACCCAGCCGGAACTGCCGTCGGTGGCCGAGAGATACGTGTACATGTACACCGGCTTACCCGGGCTGTTCCGCACCGTCACGACACAGTTCTTTCCGGTCTTTGCGCTGTACGTCAGATACACGGTCCCCTTTCCGGTGACCGGTACGGAATTCACTACGCTGTAGCCGCTTCCGCAGGCTCCGTTGTACGCGGCGGCCTTTGTTGCCGCGGATGCGGTGGTGGCCGCTGTCATCGTGGCGATACTCGCCACGGCCAGCACTGCGGATCCTGCGATGGCACGTGAACGCTTCATCTGAATTACCCCCGTGGGTGAGTGCGTCGCGTGGTCATTTCGCAGTGTTGGACAACGGCCGGCCGTGGATGGTTGTACTGCGGCAGATAATTCACCGTTGTTCGAAGCCAGTTGTCCAAAAACCGCACACGGGCGGTTCCCGGTGGACGCCGGCGCACAACGGCCGGCCCCCGGCGCCGCAAGAGGCGCCGGGGGCCGGCCGGGAGCGTGGGGAGGCGGTGTCAGCTGCCCTTCGCGAGGACCTTGAGGCGGGTGTACGTGCCGTTGAAGCGGTTGCGGTCGCCGACCGAGTGGCCCGAGGAGGTGTGCTGCCAGATGCTGTGGTACTCCCAGCCGCGCGGCAGCGAGCCGACGGACGAGCCGTAGCGCGGGATCCACAGCGGATTCGTCCTGCCGAACTTGCCGGAGTTGCCGGTGCAGCGCCTCCACCAGTTGGTGGAGGTGTAGATGACCGGGTAGCGGCCGGTCTCCTCCCGGTAGGTCCGCACGAAGTCGCGGATCCAGTTGACCATCGACTTGTGGCTCTTGCCGTAGCAGGTCGCGCCGTAGGGGTTGTACTCCATGTCGAGCGCGCCGGGCAGCGTCCTGCCGTCCCTGGACCAGTCGCCGCCGTGGTCGGCGAAGTACTCCGCCTGGGAACTGCCGCTGGAGTGGTCGGGCAGCGCGAAGTGGTACGCGCCGTGGATCATGCCGGATGAGTACGAGCCCCGGTACTGCTGCGCGAAGTACGGGTTCGTGTAGCTGGTCCCCTCGCTGGCCTTGACATACGCGAAACGCACCCCGGACTTGCGCAGCGACTTCCAGCTGACCCTGCCGTTGTGGCTGGAGACATCGACGCCTGACACGGCCCTTCTGGACGACGCCTGCGGCTCCAGACCACCTGCCCGGATGCTGCTGCCCTCGTGGGCGGCGATGGTGGAACCCATCCAGTCCTGTTCGGGGTGGGCTGGTCTCTTCTCGGAGTCCGACGCCGTGGCGGAGCCGGGCAGCGCGAGGGGCAGAGCGAGCACGGAGAGAAGAGAGACGAGAGTTCCGGCCGCAAGAGGGACTGTACGGCGGGCCGGACCGGATCTGCGCAAGGGCATCGCATGCCTCCGAAGGCCTTCGGTTGAGTCAGGTTCGGCAGCTTTTGAGCAGAATCCTGCCGATAAGAGACTTATACGCAGAACTGCCTGACGCTATGACCCAACAGGCCGTCAGTCCGCCGACCAGCCCCACATCTCACCCGTCCGGCGGTCAGATACGGATGTCCGCGCCCCCGGCCCCGGCTCCGGTGTCGCACGACAGAGCGAAGCGGGCCCCGGCACCGCCGGGACCCGCTCCACCGCGCAGCGGCGAACGCGCCATTCCGCCGCTTCGCAAGCTGCCTTATGCCGAGCCTGTCGGCTCGCTTGTGTGGTCCGTCATGCCCACGGCCTTATCCGGCTGGGGCGGCCGGGAGGGCCGGCGACGGCCTGTGTGCTCCGTCGGCTCAGTAGGCCGAGTTGACCTTGTCGATCGAGCCGTACTTGTCGGCCGCGTAGTTGGCCGCGGCGGTGATGTTGGCAACCGGGTCGGTGAGCTTCTTGGGCGTACCGGACACGTGGTAGCTGTCGAAGGTGGGCTGGATCACCTGCAGCAGGCCCTTGGAGGGCACACCGTTGACCGCGTTGACGTCCCAGTTGTTGACGGCGTTGGGGTTACCGGCGGACTCCCGCATGATGTTGCGGTGCAGGCCCTCGTAGGAGCCGGGGATGCCCTTGGCCTTCATGATGTCCAGGGACTGGCGGATCCAGCCGTCCAGGTTGTCCGGGTAGTTCTTGACGTCGGTGCGCTCGGCGGAGCGGCTGGCGGCCTGCTGGGTGCTGTGCTGCTTGGCGACGTCGGCGACCTTGACGTGGTCCGCGACCGAGGCGGTCACGGCACGGCCGGTCTTGGCGTCGTCGGCCTTGCCCGGCTGGCCCTTCGCATCGACGGGCTTCACGGCGGCCGGGGCGTGTGCGGACGCCGCCTGAGCGGTGTCCGGAGCCGCGGTCATCGCCAGGCCCGAGGTGGCACCCGCGGCGGCCAGAACGGCCACGGCGATCTTGTGGGTGCGGGTGATGCGGGTAATACGGGCAGCGCGGGGCAGGGTGAAGCTAGGCATGCAGATTGACCTCTTCCAGGTACTGGGGACGGGGAGGCGGCCTTTTTGGCGGCGCGTTCCGCACCGGAGGTCTTTGCTGCGATCGCCTTGGGGCGTAAGTCGCAAGCTCGCTCTCAGTGCGTCGGAATCCATGGTTAACGCCGGTCCCGAATCGAGGCAATGTTGCTCGGTACTACTCATCTTCGTGAGGTAAACCCGGATACCTGAAGTGATAAGCGTTTCTGGCGGCGTTGGCCCGGAATGGCCGCACGGAAATCAACTAGGCAAGCTCGTACGTGACGTACGTCGCGTGCCCCGAGTCACCTGAGAGGGCCTTCAAGGGCCGCTCGACCCGCCCGTATAAGTTGCCTGGCTCACACCGGAATTACTGATCTCCGGTGCTGATTCACGCGCGGACGTCAGCAGATTTATCCCGGCAACTGCCCGGTGCGGCGGCCCGGGAATCTCCCGATGTGGTGAGGCGCACCGCTGCCGGAGCCCAATTGGGCGGCAATTGTGCGCTGATTCACGAGCGGAGCGGGGTCTTGCTTCGGGGCGGTGCGGCACGGGGAAGGGCGCATGCCGGATGGGCCGTTGGTGAGTCCTTGTACGGCGATACGGCGGTGCTGCTGGTCCGTTCGCAGCAGCGCCCGGAGCTGTCGCATGACTGCGGCCCCCCGGCTCCCCGAAGGTGGCACCGCACACACCATCACTCATCGTAGGGACGTGCTCATGCTCCGTCGTCTTGCCGTCGTTCTCACAGGTCTTCTCGTCTCGGGCTTCCTCGCGACGGGCGTCGCCGCCGCGGCCCCGGCCGACAGTCACCGCCAGCCCGGCTGGCACCGCGACCACCCGCTCACCCCCAGGGAGCGGGCGGGAGTTCGTCTCGCCGCCCAGATCCTCGACACCCTCTTCGGCGGCGGCACGGTGCGACGCGACCGCTTCTGACGTGCGGCGCCGGGCCCCGGCACCCGGTAAGGGAGCCGACGCCCGGCACCCGCGCCGGACCGCAGCGGCAAGAGCCACGGCGATGTCACCGGCAAGGGGCCACGGCGACGACAAGCGCCGCGGCAAGGGCCATGGCAACGGCAACGGCAATGGCCCCACCCGCGGGATGCGGGCAGGGCCACTGCCGTTGCCATGCCTGGCGCCGCACTGCGGCGCCCGTATCAGTCTGCTCCGACCGTCCTCACGGCCGCGTCGCTCCGGCTCAGTAGGCCGAGTTGACGTTGTCGATCGAGCCGTACCGGTGGGCCGCGTAGTTGGCGGCGGCGGTGATGTTGGCGATCGGGTCGGTGAGCTTCTTGGGCGTACCGGACACGTGGTAGGTGTCGAAGGTGGGCTGGATCACCTGCAGCAGGCCCTTGGAGGGCACACCGTTGATGGCGTTGATGTCCCAGTTGTTGACGGCGTTGGGGTTGCCGCTGGACTCCCGCATGATGTTGCGGTGCAGGCCCTCGTAGGAGCCGGGGATGCCCTTGGCCTTCATGATGTCGAGCGACTGGTGGATCCAGCCGTCGAGGTTGTTCGCGTAGCGCTTCGGGGCCGCCTTCGGCGCTGCCTTGGGGGCGGCCTTGGGCGCCGCCTTGGGGGCGGCTATGACCTTGCGCTCGACGGACCGGTTGGCGGCCTGCTGGGCGGTGTGGCCCTGCTTCTCGACCGCGGTGACCTTCAGGCCGGCGCCAACGGACGAGGCGAGCTGGTGGTCCTTCTTGCCGTCGTCGGCGCGGTCCTTCGCGGTGAGCGGAAGGCCGTTGGCGCTGACGGGCTTGACCGCGGACGGCGCGTGGGCGGCGGTGGTCTCGGCGTTGCTCGGTGCCGCCGTGAACGCCAGCGCGGCGGCGCCGCTCGCGGTGGCCACCAGCGCCGCGGAAATCTTCTGGGCGCGGGTGATGCGGACAGGGCGGGACAGGGTGAAGTTAGGCACGGGGATTCTGACCTCTTCCAGGGCTTGATGGCGGGGGAGGCGGCCTTCGGTTGGCGCGTGAGACCGAGGGTCATTGGCCGCGTTCGCCGCTCTGGCTGAGATCGCAGGCTCGTTCTCGGTGCTACGCCGAACATGCTGAGCCAGCGCCCTGGATGGTGGCAAAGGTGCCTTGTACTACCTATCTTCGTGAGATGAAGCGAGATGTCCGTTGTAAATGCGGTGTTTCGCGCTCAGGGCAGGGAAAGGCATCGACTAGGTGTGCTCGTACGTGACGTACGTCGCGTGCCGGGCATCACCCGGGACCGGCATTCAAGGCCCGTTCGCGGCACCGCAAAGTTGCCTGGCTCACATGGAAAAGCGGCCCGGCCCGCAGGGCTGGAGGCAATTCCGCAAAGGATGCCGACGGGATGCCGGCGGGTATGTGCGGAGCGGGCTTTCACGGCATCGCGCCCCCAGAGCCTTCCTGGGGGGCGCGAGAATGCGGCGGCGCCAACCGCGGACTGTCGGTCCGTGTCAGTTCTCCAGCAGCCGGGCCGCAAGATGCTCGATGCGGTCGTGCCACGCCCGCAGCGCGGCATCCGCGTCAGCGCCCGGCGGGCCGGTCTGGACGAGGACGAGCCGGGCGCCATGGCCGGTGCCCCGGCCCAGCTCCCACCGGACCGTGCCTTCCGGGTCCCGGTGGTAGGCGAGCACCGAAGGGGCCCGTACCTCGGTGACGGGCCCGGCCGGCGCCTCCCGGGAGGTGAAGCCGGACGGCGCGGGTGCACCTTCCACGGGCTCGTCTCCCGAGGTCAGCGCCGCCCAGACGGCCTCGGCGGGCCGCACGAGCTGGCGCTCGAAGCGGATCCGTGGGCCGTGGGGGGTGTCCTCGGCCACGCCCTGTCCGAGATCGAACTGCTCGACGTACGCCTCGTGCAGCTCTCCGGTGTCGCGGGGCACGGCTGTCGGTGCGCCGTCCAGCAGCTGCGAGAGCGCGGTGAGGCACAGATGCCAGCCGGAGGCGAAGCTCGCGCCGCCGAACCGGTCACCGAAGGTGTGCACCAAGGTCAGCAGGGAGCCGTCGCCGTCCGGAGTGATCTCCCAGCGCAGGTGGTCCGCTCCCCAGGTGAAGGCGAACAGCCGGGGCTCCTCGGAGTCGGTGACCGTACCGGTCATGGCGATACCGGTCACACCGGGCATGTGGAAGGTCATGGCCCCGCCGGGCCGGAGTTCCACGGTGACCTCGGAGGGGAACCACCGGCCGAGGTGCGCAGGGTCGGTGATCGCCGACCAGACCTTCGCGGGCGGATGGGCGAGCCTGCGCTCCATGCGCAGGGTGTTCCGGCCGTCGCCGGTGGGGGTGAGGCTGTCGGAGTGCGGGTTCATCGGGGGTCGTCCTCCATGGCGTCGAGATGCCGTTCCAGGGCGTCAAGAGACCCGGTCCACAGATGCCGGTAGTGCGCGAGCCAGGCGTCGAGCTCCGCCAGGGGCTCGGGCCGGAGCTCGTACCAGCGGCGCTGGGCGTCCTGCCGGACCTGGACCAGGCCGGCCTCGCGCAGCACCCGCAGGTGCTTGGAGGTGCCGGGCTGGCTCAGTCCGAGCTGGTCGGTGAGCTCACCGACCAGCCGTGGGCGCTCCAGGAGCAGGTCGAGGATCTTGCGCCGGCTCGGCTCCGCGAGTACGTCGAACGGTAGGGGCATGGATTCAGTATGTCGCCCTGGCTATATAACCACAACGGAATGTTCTCTCGGGTGAAGGACCGCCGGATCACGCACACGCCGGACCGGCCGCCGGCGCCTCCTCGCGCCCGCGCGCCACCGGGGCGAGACAGGGCGCCGGGCTCAGCGGCCCATCGGTGAAGAACCGGGCGGCCAAGTCCGCGACGTCCTGCGGGCGTTCGAGCACCACCCAGTGGTCGGCGTCCGGAATCGTCAGAAAGCGGCTGCCCGGGATGGTGGACGCGAAGTGCCGTTGCCGGGCCGGCGAGGTCACCGTGTCGTGCTCGCCGCTGAAGACGAGCGTGGGGATGCCGGTCAGGCCGCCGGAGAAGTCCGGACGGTCCGAGATCCCGCGGCGCAGCGAGTCGACGGCGTGCCGGGAGTTCCGGGCGGCGTGCAGCATCGAGCGGCGGACGTAGCGGTACGCCAGCTTCCGGTGGGCGACGTGGCGGCGGTCGTCGAGGCACATCAGCCCCTCGGTCACCAGGGTGGCGAAGGCCTCGGTGTCGCCCTGCGCGAGATGGTCGGATGCCCGTCGCCACAGCTCCTTCTGCGCCTCGCTGATGTGCGCCGGAACCCCGCCCAGGGCGAGCCGCGCGATCCGCCCGGGGAACCGCCGGGCGCATCCGTAGGCCAGGCCCGCCCCGTAGGAGAAGCCGAAGAGATTGATCCGGGGGACGTCCAGATCCTCGATGATGCCCTCGATCGCCGCGCACACGACATCGATGCTCGGCCCCGGGGGAAGCGGGTCGGCGCTCCCCATCCCCGGCAGGTCGGCGGTCACCACATCCGCCAGCGGCCCCACATGATCTTCCATCTGCGGCCAGCCGAACATTCCTTGCAGCGCGCCGCCCAGCACCAGCACGGGTTCGGTGATCCGCTCCGGCTGCTGCAAGCGCCGGTAGGAGTAGGACACCCCGGCCACCGACAAGGAGCGGATCATTTCCTCGGACATGTGAGATTCCTTCTCGAAGCACCGGCGGGAACGGACGCGCCGACGCGGCGCGCCGGGGGCGGTCCGGGGTCTGTCGTCGCGACGGGACGCCGACGACAGGCCCCGGGGGTCTCTCCCTAGCGGGTCAGCACCAGTGCGGCGTTGTGCCCGCCGAAGCCGAGCGACGTCTTGACCGCGCAGTCGAATGCCGCCTGCCGGGCCTCCTTGTGCACGATGTCGACCGGGATCCGCGGATCCAGCACCTCAAGGTTGGCGGTCGGGGGCACCAGCTGCTGTTCCAGGGCCAGCACGGTGAGCGCGGCCTCGATCCCGCCCGCGGCGCCCAGCGCGTGCCCGGTCATCGCCTTGGTCGAGGTGACCAGGGGGTGATCGCCGAGAACCCGCTGCAGCATGGCGGCCTCGATGTGGTCGTTGGTGACCGTCGAGGTGCCGTGCGCGTTGACGTGGCCGACATCGCCGGCCTGCACCCCGGCGTCCGCCAGCGCGGTGCGCAGTGCCCGCTCGATCCCCTTGCCCTCGGGGTCGGGGGCCACCGCCGCGTAGGCATCGCTGGACGCGCCGTAGCCGCGGATGTGGGCCCGCACGGGGGCGTGGCGGGCCCTGGCGTGCTCCGGCCGCTCCAGCACGAGCAGCCCGGCGCCCTCCCCGACCACGAAGCCGTCCCGGCCCGCGTCGAAGGGGCGGCACGCGGTGGCCGGATCGTCCCGGCGGGTGGAGACCGCCTTCATCTGGCAGGCGCTGGCGATCAGCAGCCGGGAGAGGACCGATTCCGCCCCGCCGGCGAGGGCGATATCGCAGGCCCCGGCGCGCAGCAGCTGGTGCGCGGTGCCCAGGGCGACGGTCCCGGAGGAGCAGGCCGTGGCCACGCCCAGACTGGGGCCGTGGGCGCCGATGTCCATGCAGACACTGCTGGCGGCGCTGTTGACGACGGTCAGCGGGGCGAGCTTGGGGGAGACCCGGCGGGCGCCGCGCCCGGCCATGGCGACATGCTGCTGGTCGTAGAACGGCAGCCCGCCGTGTGCGGAGCCGATGACCACCGCGACCCGGCTGCTGTCCCAGGACTCCGGGTCGAGGCCGGCATCGAGGACGGCTTCCCGGGCGGCGATCACCGCGAGCTGCGCGAAGCGGTCCATCAGCCGCTGGGTGGCCACCCCGAGCAGTTCCGTGGTGTCCAGACCCGCGATGGTGTACATGAAGTCACAGGGCAGATCGGCGAGTTCTTCCTGGTGGGTCACGCCGCCGGGCACGGTCTCCTGGGTGACGGCATGCCAGGTGGCCTTCGCTCCCACTCCTGCCGCGGTCACCAGTCCCAGTCCCGTCACGGCCGCGGCGAACGGCTCCTGGCGGGCCGTCATGCCGGAACTTTGCCGTCGACGGCCGCCACCAGCTGGCCCACGGTGTTCCGCGGGGTCAGCGACACCTCGTCGAGATCGATGTCCAGCCGTTCCTCGATCAGGACGCGGAGTTCTTCCAGCGCCAGGGAGTCGAGGCGCAGGCCACGCAGCAAGGACTCATCGGTGATGTCGGCCGGGGAGACCCCGAATCGTTGGACCAGCAAGGTGTTGACAACTTCTGCCGCGTTCACGTGGCGCTCCTCCGCTTGTCGTAGGCGATGCTGCCAACCGCGTCGTGGGCGGGATTTCACCGGCGGCTCCGGCTGGTTTGACCCCTCTTTATACGCCTTTGTCCCGATGACTCCCCAACCTTGGTAGCTCAATGGGGTGATGAGCGCACCGGGAGGGGCCGGGCGTTGGCGCCTCGCCTTGCGGACGCCGCGGAAAGCACCTACGTACGTAACGCCGCGGACCGGCGGGAGGTACGGGCCCAGGGGCGGCGGACTCCGGGATCTTCCGGGGTCAGGCCTCGTCCAGGGCGCTGGTCACGCGTCCCAACAAGCCCTGGAGCGTGCGGAGTTCTTCGATCGTGAGACCCGTGGCGGCCAGCATCCTGCGGGGGACCGGCAGGGCCGCCTCGCGCAGGTCGTCGCCGGCGGGGGTCAGGTGGATGGTGACGGACCGTTCGTCCTCGGTGCTCCGTTCGCGGCGCACCAGGCCGGCCGATTCCAGGCGCTTGAGGAGCGGGGAGAGGGTGCCGGAGTCCAGCCGCAGCTGTTCGCCGATGGCCTTGACCGGCTGGGAGCCGTGCTCCCACAGCACCAGCATGACCAGGTACTGGGGGTAGGTCAGGCCCAGGTCCTTCAGGGCGTCGCGGTAGACGCCGCCGAATGCCCGTGAGGCGGCGTGCAGCGAGAAGCAGACCTGGTGGTCGAGGCGGAGCAGTTCGGCGTCGGGTACCGGGGGCCTGGTGGCGGAGGTCATGGGGCCAGGTTAGCCCGCCCCGACATTTAGTTGCGCGCAATCTAGTTGCGGACAACTTAAATGTGTGTCACTGTGATGGCTATCGGGCGGCCGGGGAGCGGCCGCCCGCCACCGAAGGGGAACTGTGATGGACGCGCTGTACACCGCTGTCGCCACCGCCAACGGCCGCGAAGGCCGGGCGGTCAGCTCCGACGGCCGGATCGACCTGGCCCTGGCCATGCCTCCGGCCCTCGGCGGCAACGGCGCCGGCACCAACCCGGAGCAGCTCTTCGCCGCCGGCTACGCGGCCTGCTTCGCCAGCGCGATGGGCAACGTCGGCCGCCAGATGAAGCTCGACACCAAGGACGTCTCGGTCACCGCCGAGGTCTCCCTCGGCAAGGACGACACCGGCTTCGGCCTGGCTGTCGTCATGCGGGTGGAGCTGCCGGACACCCTCGCGGGCGAGACCGGGCGGCAGCTGGTCGAGGCGACGCACCAGTACTGCCCGTACTCCAAGGCCACCCGCGGCAACATCGACGTCGAGCTGGTCATCGAGTAGGAAAGCGGCGTGCCCGGCGGACCGGCCCCCGCGACTTCGCCGGGGCCGGTCCGCCGGGCACGTACGGCTCTGACCGCGGGCGGCGCGCCGCGGCAGGCCGGTCCGCCCGCGGGTGCCGAGGGCGCCGGCGGGCGCCGAGGGGTGAGCCTCCCGTGCGACGCGCTCAGGCGTCCTCGGCCGCGTACACCCGTCGCCCGCCGACAAAGGTCTGCAGCACCCGGGTCGCGGCGATCTCCTCGTCGGCCCCGTCGAAGGGGTCACGGTCGAGGACGACCAGATCGGCCAGCTTGCCCGCCTGGATGGTGCCGGTGTCGTCGAAGTGGTTGGCGTAGGCGCTGCCGGCCGTGTACGCGGCGAGTGCGGAGCCCAGGTCGATGCGCTGCCCGGGGAGGAAGACCGGCGCCGGGACCGGGCAGTCGGGCTCCCTGCGGTTGACCGCGACATGCAGGGCGGCGATCGGGTCGGGGGAGCTGACCGGCCAGTCGCTGCCCGCCGCAAGGGTGGCGCCCGAGCGCAGCAGGTCCCCGAACGGATACTGCCAGGCGGCACGTTCGGGACCCAGGAAGGGGATGGTCAGTTCGTCCATCTGCGGCTCGTGGGCCGCCCAGAGCGCCTGGATGTTCGCGGTGGCGCCGAGCCGGCGAAAGCGCGGGACATCGTCGGGGTGGACCACCTGGAGATGGGCGAGGTGCGGCCGGGTATCGCGGCGGCCGTTCGTCCGCCGGGCCGCCTCGACGGCGTCCAGCGCCTCGCGTACGGCCCGGTCGCCCAGGGCGTGGAAGTGCACCTGGAAGCCTTCGGCGTCCAGCAGGGTGACGTAGGTCCGCAGGTCCTCGGGGTCGATGAACGAGATACCGCTGTTGTCGGAGGCGCAGCCGCAGGCGGTGAGGTAGGGGCTGAGCATGGCGGCCGTGTGGTTCTCGGCGATGCCGTCCTGCATGATCTTGACGCTGGTCGCCCGGAACCGTCCGCCCGTCAACTCCTCACGTCGGGCGATGAGTTCAGGGATCTGCTCGGCCCCACGGGCCCGGTCCCACCACAGTGCCCCCCTGACCCGTGCCGTGAGCTTGCCGTCGCGCCGGGCGGCCGTGTAGGCGGGCGTGGGATCAGCCCCTGCGGGACCGCGGCCCAGCATCGCGTCCTGCCATGCGGTCACCCCGTACCCGTGGAGGAGGCGCTGCGCCCTGAGCAGTCCGGCGGTCCGCTCGGCGAGCGTCGCTTCCGGGATGAGATCGCCCACCAGCTGCATGGCGCCCTCCTGCAGCATGCCGGTCGGGTGGCCGTCCGCGTCCCGCTCGATGCGCCCGTCGGCCGGATCCGGCGTACGGGAGGTGATCCCGGCGCGTTCCAGGGCGCGGGAGTTGGCCCAGCCACCGTGGTGATCGCGGTTGACGAGGAACACCGGCCGGTCGGGGACGAGGGCGTCCAGGAACTCCCGGGTCGGCATGCCGCCGGGGAAGGCCTCCATGGACCAGCCGCCGCCCGTGATCCACGCGGCCTCCGGATGCGCCGCCGCATACGAGCTGATCAGCTCGCGGTACGCCTCGGCGGTGACGGCCGCGCTCAGATCGCACAGCGCCAACTCCAGCCCGCCGCCGACCGGATGGACATGCGCGTCCTGGAATCCGGGGATGAGCAGCTTGCCGTGCAGATCGACGACTTCCGTGGCGGGCCCGATCAGGTCGCGGACCTCCGCGTCGTGCCCGACGGCGATGATGCGGTCCTTGCGGACCGCCACCGCACTCGCCCGGGTGCGCGCGGCATCGACGGTGTGCACGGGGCCGGAGAGGAAGACGAGGTCGGCGGGACCGTCATCGGTGGCGCCGCGGGCGGCGGTGTCCGGGGTGTGCTCGGGGTCCACGGTGGTGCTGAGATCCATGGGGGTGTCGCTCCAGAGGCGTCGGATGTATTGCGTGGGTGTCGAGTCGAGCGGGGCGTAGCGGGTGTCGTGGTGGTGGTTGTGATGGGTGCTGTCAAGGACCGGGGCGGTCGCGGGGAGGGGGGCCCGGGCGGTCAGCCCTCCGACGGGCTGGGGAGCGCGGCGCCGTCCGCATCCATCGGCAGGCTGATCGCATCGCCGTCCGTCCCCTGGCCGGTACGGAAATACGGGGCGCGGCGGACCCACTTGGCCCAGGCGGCGGTGCCCAGGCCCAGCGCGATGAACAGTGCGGGCAGCAGCAGCATGAACCAGCCGTTGTCCGGGCTCGCCTCGAAGTGGTCGCTCATGGTCGCGTAGTCCCAGACGAGGTAGCCGCCGAGCCCGAACAGCGTCAGTGCGCTCACCGCCGGGACGACCACATCGCGCAGCGCGCGCACCACTCCGTCGTGCAGGCTGGTGCGGAAGCGCACCGCGCAGGCGAGTGCGGTGAGTCCGTAGTAGAGGGCCACGGTCAGGCCGATCGAGTTCACGGCGGTCAGGATCATGTCGTTGAGCTGGGGGATGCCGACCGCGAGCACGGCGAGCAGCGCGGCGAGAGCCATGATCACCAAGGTGCCCGCGGCGGGGGAGCCGTAGCGGGGGTGCAGCCGCTGCCACATCGGGCCGAGCGTGCGGTCGCGGGCCATTGCCAGCGTTCCGCGGGCGGTGGGGATGACGCTCGACTGGAGAGAAGCGAAGGCCGAGCACATCAGGGCGGCCAGGGGCAGCGAGGCCCAGGGCTCCGGTGCCAGCGCGCTGCCGAGGAAGGTGAGCGCCTGCGGCCCGTTGTGGATGAGCTCGTCCGTGCTCAGCACCCGCTGGAAGGCAAGCGCGCCGATGAGGAACAGCCCCAGCATCGCCACCAGTGCGATCAGTCCGCCGCGGGCCGCGTCCGTGGAGCTGCGGGTCTCCTCGTTGACGCTGAACGCGGCGTCCCAGCCCCAGTAGAAGAACACCGCCAGCACCATCCCCTGGGCCAGCGCCTGGGGTGAGGAGATCTCGAACGGGTTGAGCCAGGAGAGCGAGAACGGCTGGTCACCGGTGGCGAGGGCATAGCCGCAGAAGAGCAGCAGGACCGTGTACTCGAAGACCAGCAGCCACATCTGCAGCCGGGTCGCGGCGTGCACACCCGTGATCGCGGTGATCGTGACGATGACCAGCGCGACCAGCCCCACGGCGGTGCTGATGCCGGTCGAGGCCGGATCCAGCCGGAGCCCTCCTATGCTGCGCAGGCCCAGCTTGTTGAGGAACTGCAGCACGACGGAGCCGGTCACCGCACCCGTGTACGCCATGAAGATCACGTTTCCGACCAGCACCACCCACCCGGTCAGGAATCCGGGCCAGGGGCCGATGGACCGGCCCACCCAGGTGTAGCCGCTGCCGCAGTTCGGCTCGGTGCGGTTGAGCCGGGCGTACGACAGCGCGATCCCGAGGATGGGCAGGAAGGCCAGCAGCAACAGGGCGGGCGTCTGCCGGCCGGTATACGCGGCCAGGGTGCCCATACCGATGCCGATGCTGGTGGTCGCGGCGGTGCTCGACGCGGCGATCGCCACCCCGTCCTTCACTCCCAGCGAGCGGCGCATTCTCGCCGGGCCGGGGTCCTGCTGCACTGCGGAAGGCATGGCACTCACTCCTTGGGCTGCGGGCCGGACCGGTCTCGGGCGGGCCAGGGGGACGCGGAGGCGCGGGGTGGGGCGGCGGGGCAGGACGGCGCGGGCCGGGCCCGGGGTCGGGTGCCGGCTGCGTCGTACGGAAGGGGGTGGTGCGGGATACGGCACCGCGGTGATCCGTGTATGTCCGCCGATGAAACAGGCCGTTGATCCTTGTGTCAACGGTGTTGACGTAACCTGATTTGGTTAACTGACCCGAGAGGGCCGGGGGCCGGGGCGAGTGAAGCGGAGGGGTTCGGCGTGGCGGAGAGCGAGCGCGTCCCGGTCGAGCGCAAGCGGCGCCGGCCGACCAGTTCAGGCGTGGTCCTGTCGGCCGATCTCATCGTCGACGCCGCATGCGAACTGATCGACACCCAGGGGGCGCAGGCCTTCACCGTGCGCAAACTCGGCGCGGCACTCGGCGCCGATCCGTCCGCCGTCTACCGCTACTTCCGCAATACCGAGGATCTGCTGCTGGCGCTGGCCGACCGTCTCATCGGCGAGTCCATGACCGGCTTCGCGCCCAGTGGTGACTGGGCCGCCGACCTGCGCGATTTCGGCCTGCGGGCCTACCGCTCCGCACTGCGCCACCCGCAGATCGCCGTATTCAGCACGGTCCGGGTCACGGGCCGGCCCCATGAACAGCACGCGGTCGACACGGGCATCGGACTGCTGCTCCAGGCCGGGTTCGACGAGGCCGCCGCCGTCCGCCATTACCACGCACTCGTCGACACCGCCCTGGGACACGCGGCCCTGGACGCCGGCGTACTGCGGCTGGCTCCCGCCCAGCGCGTGGCGGACGAGCAGGCCTGGCGGGACGGGTACGCCGGTCTGCCCGCGGAGGAGTTCCCCAGCCTGCACCGCGTCCGGGAACACCTTCCCCTCATGGCGCGCTCGGCGATCGAGCCCGCGCTCGATCTGCTCATTGCCGCCCTGCGGCGAGAGGCGTGCCTGTAACGGAGGCGCCCCTGTAGCGCGTGGCGAGGCGGCGGCGAGAGGCGGGACAGCGGCGAGAGGCGGGGCAGCGGGAGGAGGGGCGGCCGGGGTGAGCCAGGCATTTCGCTCACCCGGGTGCAAACATGAAGCATGCCCCTTCCACGGCGGGTACCGCTGCGCGGACGACGGGAACTGAGCCACGTCCTGGTGCTGATCCCGATCGGGCTCATCGCGGCGGTCTGTGTGATCGACTTTCTCGCGCCGCCCGACATCCATCTGGGGCCGCTCCTCATCGCGGCTCCCGCGATCACCGCGGCGTTCGCCGGTCCCCGCCTGACGACCGCGATCGGTGCGCTGGCGGTAGCCGCCCAGGTGTTCATCGGTATCGCGCGCCAGGTGCTGTTCACCGCGAATCTGCAGGCCCAGATCGCCGCGCTGGTGGTGGTCTCCGGCCTGGTCGTGCTCTTCACCGTCGTACGGGAACGCAATGAGCGCCGGCTCACCCAGAGCCGTTCGGTGGCCGCGGTCGCCCAGCAGGTACTGCTCAGGCCGCTGCCCGCGCGCAGTGGCGCCCTGGAGATAGCCTCGTTCTACCTGGCCGCCGAGGAGGAGGCGGAGATGGGCGGTGATCTGTTCGCGGCGGCGCGCACCACCAGCAGCACCCGGCTGATCATCGGCGACGTCCGGGGCAAGGGGCTGCCCGCCTACGGTCACGCCGCCCTCCTCCTGGGCGCCTTCCGGGCGGCTGCCCACCGACAGGCCACCCTGCCCAGGCTGGCCGTCCACCTCGACGGCGCCGTCCGCTGGGACAGCAGCCAGTGGTACGGGGTGCCGGGCGCCGACCCCGGGACGGAGCCTGCAGCAGCCCCGGGCCCCGGCAAGAGCGACGGCCTCCTTCCCGTCGCCCCGGCCCCCGGCCCGGATTCCGTCGTCGACAGCGAGGAGGCCTTCGCGACCGCCGTGCTGCTGGACCTCCCCGATCGCTGGCCCATGCTGCGCATCATCAACTGCGGTCATCCGCCCCCGCTGTTGCTGCGCGAGGGGCGGGCCTTCCCCCTGTACGGCGAGCGGACCGCATTGCCGATCGGCCTCGGCGGCCTGATCGGGGCCCCGGACTACGAGGTCGAGACCTTTCCCTTCGCACCGGGCGACCTGTTGCTGCTCTATACGGACGGGGTGACCGAGGCCCGCGACGACAAGGGCGCCTTCTACCCCCTCGTCGAGCGCGCCGGCGCCTGGGGCGACGGCACTCCGCAGCAGGTTCTGCGCCGGCTGCGCGCGGACCTGCTGGCCCATACGAACGGCAGGCTCGGCGACGACGCCGCCGCGGTCGCGGTACGGCGTCTGCCCGGCCGGCCACCGTCCACCGCCGGGATCACCGGCGCTCCCTGAGGCGGTCCGCACCGCCCCCCTCGCGGCGCCGGGAGGGGTCCGCGGTGACCGCGCACTCCCCTCACCGCACGCACTCCTGCCGCGAAGGGGCCGGACCCGCTTTCCCCTCCTGCAGAGAGAATCCGGCACCGCAGGGACGGGATGAATTACGTCACGCCTTTGATTTCCCGTGTATGCCCTGAAAATCGGGCATACCACATGGAATGCCTTGACGGGGTGTTCCGTTTTGAGCCGATATATCCCACTTTCGCTTCATTACGTTGAGCCACCGATCCCGCACTCCAGGGATCCCCGGGCCGGTGCGCTCCGCCTGACGCTTCCTCAGTGCCGTCCGGCTTGATAAACACGTCCGCATCATCCGCAAGTGGCACAGGACGCGCACCATGAACGACCGCAACACCTCTGACCACCAGATATTCGAGCTCGACCTCGCCGCTCACGAAGCCCGTCGGCGGACCGAAGTCGTCGCGGCGCTGGGTGACGCCTGGGACCCCATCGCGGTGGTGGAGGGCGAGGACGAGGCCTACCGGCTTCTCTACTCGGGCCTGGACACGGAGCAGCAGGCCACCTACGACATGCTGGTCGCCGCCGGAGTGCTGCCGGGACCCGGGCAGGCCTGAGCATGCTGCCGCTCGACCCGACCGCCGATATCGGCCGCCGCGCCTGGGTCCCGTGCCCCCGCTGCCAGGACCACCAGGACTGCGGAACCTGCCTCGACGGCCGCACCTGCGGTGACCACTGGCGCTACCTTCTGTCGAACAAGGGCAGCGTCCTGCACCTGCAGTGCCCCAACTGCACCCACCTGTGGGCCTGGCAGTCGGGCTTCGGAGCGGGCGGCCGCACCGACGGCTGACGCCGGACCACCACCGGGCGTCGCTATCCCAGCCGTTCCCTCGCCTCCCCGTGCGCCGTCTCGAGAGCCTTCTCGGCCGCTACGGCACGATCCGGCTGCACGCCCACACCCTCCCAGTTGGTACCCGTGACGGCATTGACGGTCCGGGCCGCCGGCACGGTGACCGTGATGTGCTCCGTCACCGGATGGCGCAGGGTGGGATGCGCACCGCCTCTCGTCGTCTCACCGACCACCTCGGCGCGCCCGTGGGCCTGCAGGGTGTACGCCAGGTCCTCGCCGCCCGAGAAGGTGGTCGCGCTGGTGAGTACGTACACCGGACGATCGAGATAACGGGGCGCGGGCAGATGCGGGAGCGTCCAGTACTGCCGGATGGAGTCGGTGGAGCGCTCATAGATGTCGTTGAGGTGCACCTCGCCGTCGGGGAAGAAGTAGCTGCACCACATCGCGGCGCCCGCGGGTGAGCCGCCCCGGCACTTCCGCAGATCGAGAAGGAGGGCACGGGTGCGCGCGACCAGCTCCATGGCCGCGCCGATCGCGTGGGCACCCTCTCCGGCGTCGGCCATCCAGCGCACGTCCAGACAGCCGATATTGCCGTCGAGCTGTTCGGTGCGGCGGATGCCGTGGTTCTCGGCCCGCATCAAGGCGAGGAACGCCTCCCGGCCTGCACCGTCGTCCGCGAGTGCGGTGAGCGGCCGGGGCTCGTCCTGCCACAACAGCCTGAGGTGCCTGTCCGGGCAGACCTCCTGCAGGTGCGCGGTGACCGCCGCACAGAGCGCTGGGCCGCTCAGTGCGTCGTACTCACCGGCTGCCAGCCGCGCGCGGAGGGCCCGGTCGACCTCCGCGGCGCGCCGGGGGAAGACATAGCCCGCCATGATGCGGTCGAGGGCACTATCGATGATCTCTGCGTTGTCGGATATGGCCACTGATCCTCGATTCGGGTCGGGCTGCGCCGAGGGCGCCGGTGCGGACGGCCTTCGCGCTGCGATGCGGTGCAGGGGCGTCCGCCGGCGGTAGCGTGCGGGCATGGAGCTGCACGCACGATCGCTTTGGCTGTTGTCCGAGCCGCTGCATGCGGTCTGTTACTTCGATGACGGAGGCCGCCGCCTGGGCAAGGACCTCGGCCTCAAGGGCTTCTGGATGGGCTATTTCGCCTCGCGTACGGCGCCCATGGGAGCTGTGGAACCCGCGGCGGCCACGGCCGTGCTCGGGGTGTTCGCCCCGGGGATGGTGGCCCGTGCGCTGCCCGCGGCCTGGTCTGTCGTCAGCCCGGCACATGTTCTCGACGAGCGCGGCCGTCGCGCGGCCCGTGCGCTGCGCGCGATCGACCCCGAGCTGGAGCGCACGGCAGCCGCAGTGCTGCCCCCGCTGCAGACGATCGTCGACGAGGCGCCGGCCCTCGCCCGTCCGCTGTTCGCCGCCAACCGCGCGCTGTGCGACCACGCCGACCCTGTCGAGCGCCTGTGGCAACTGGTCACCGCCGTACGGGAGTTCAGGGGCGATGCCCACCTCACGGTGCTTGCCGACGAAGGGCTCGACGGCTGCGAGGCACTGGTCCTGGCCGTCGCATCGGGGCGCGTCCCCAGGGACACCATGCGGCAGGACCGCGGCTGGAGCGAGGAGGAGTGGGCGGACACGGCGGACCGGCTGCGGGGCCGTGGCCTCGTGGACGCACAGGGCGAAGCGACCGCACACGGCCGGCAGGAACGCGAGCGCATCGAGGCGGCGACCGACCGGCTGGCCGGACGGCTGCTGCACCCGCTGCCCGAGGCGGAGGCCGAGGGGCTGTTGCGTACGCTCGAACCCCTGGTCCGGCGCCTCCTGGCAGCGGATGTCCTGCCCTTCCCCAACCCGATCGGCCTGCCGCACCTCGACGAGCCCGCGCCGCGCGGCGGCACCCCGTCCGGACAACACGGCTGAGCCGCGTCGTCCCACCACTCCTAGCCCAGGCGCTTTCCGGCTTCCTTGAGCTTCTGCTCCAGATCCACGGTGTCGGCAGCGGGCGGCACCTGGACCGTGACCGGCTTGTTGACGCCGAAGAACCGTATGGCCACGTCCAGCGGGCCCTGGGCCGTCTGCGCACGCTCACGGAACTTCACCGTGCGGTCGCCGGGGCCGACCCACATGTCGAGGGTCAGCTTGCTCACCCCGAGCTGCTGATACTGCTCGATCACCTTCTTGCGGCGCTCGGCATCCAGCCCGCTCTTGGCGCCCTGCTTGTCCAGCAGATCCGCCACCTCGACCACACCGGCGTAGTGCGAGGTCCGCACCCCGTCGACGGTCTCCTCGCCGACCTTCTTGACGTCGTCTGACTGGGACAGCAAGGACGCCTGCGCCGCCGGGTCCTGGTCTGCCTGCTGCTGCATTCCCCCGAGCGGGCCGGCCCCCTTGCCCTTCATGGCGAACTTGATCCAGTGCTTGCCGCCCAAGGCGGCCGTCGCCTTTCCGCCCCCGCCGAGATACACCGCGTCCCCGACCAGCCGCACCGAGAACTCGCCCTCCTCCTTGCCCCCGGAGGCCTTCATGCGCATATCGATGGCGCGCGGGCGCATGCTGAACGACACCTTGCCGTCGACCGTCCCCTGCCCCGGCACCCTGCCGGAGAGCCGGTACGAGACGGAGTTGAGCCCGGTGCCCTTGTCGACGGCCTTTTGCACTGCGGCGACCGGCGTGGCGTTGATGCTTCCCGGCGCCGCGGTGTGGTCGCCCGACGTCGTGCAGGCCGCCGTGCCGCACAGCACGGCTCCGGCGAGCAGCGTCCCCGCGACGCGCGACGGGATGCGGGAGAAATGAGTCATGGCCCCCCCCATGAGCACATAGAACTATGAAAGTGTCATCGATCATGACAGTAGCCGATGGCACCGACAATCTGCGTTGAGTATGTACGCAAGCGTGTGACCAGGGAATATGACATCCCGACCAGACCAGGGGCGAGCGCGGGCCGCGCACCGGGGTGATTGTCATCTGGTGGTTCGATGAGTGCTTTGGGGTGCTTTGCAGGGCCGGGTCGGGACACCTCTGACCAAGAGCCGTTGAATGGGTATGGATCCTAGAGAGCTGTGGGACCGCAACGCCGTGCTGGCAGAAGCGTTTTGTCTGGGCGATGAGCGGGTGCGCGAGGCGCAGGCCCGACTTGACGAGGCGCAGGCGGACCGGTCGCGGGTTTTGGCGGCATTTGCGGTAACGGTGGGCAGCACCGGCGCGGTGGCCGGCCTGTTCGGTTTGAACGAGCGGGAAGTACGGATCGCCCGGCGCACGGTGGGCAAGGACGACGCCCGTGCCGTCGCCGACGAGCTGCTGGCGGCCGCCACTCCCGCCGCGCCACCGCGGGAACCGGAGGAGGTCTCGCCGGCGCCCGATCCCGCCGCCGAATATTCTCACCAGAACCCGATGACCGGAACGCGTCCCACCGGCCTGCCCCGCGAAGGTGCCGGCGGCACGGGGACAGCGGAACAGACCTGGTCCCCGGCGATGGACGCGGTCCTGATCGGCAGTTGGCAGACCGGGGTGGATTTGCGCGAACTCGCCGCCGAATTCGGGCTCGATCTCACCCGCCTGGTCACCCGGGCCCAACAACTCTCCGCCCAGGGGCGGTTCTACCCCGGCCCCGCGGAGAGTCATGCGGGACGCCACCGGCGCGGCCCCGGCGATGTGCACGAGTCCGAATACACCATCCCCGCACAGCAGACGAACACCTGGAACGCCGCGCCCTCGGGGCACCCGATGGCGTCCGCCTGGCACACCGGCACGATGCCGTCCGCGGAATCCGTCCCGGACATGGCCGCCCTGGCCTCGGAATGGGACAACGCCCTCGCCCCGTGGGGGACCCTCGCGCCCTCCCACGAGGAGGCCGCACCGGCCCATCAGCCCTGGGCTCAATACCACCTCAGTTCCTGACACGGCACGGACACTTGCGATACGTACCCACCCTGCCTCGCAGGCCGGCACCGGCCGCACCGAGGCCGACGCGTCCCCGCCGGGATTCCTGAGCGGGGACGAAGAGACGGGAGCAGACCGAAGACATGGCGACGGAGGGCGCGCGAGCGGATGCGCTGGACCAGAAGGTCGCGCTGGTGGCCGGTGCCACGCGAGGCGCCGGACGCGCGATCGCGGTGGAACTCGCCCGCGCCGGTGCCGTCGTGTACGCCACCGGACGCAGCAGCCGCACCACAGGCCGCTCGGAGCTCAACCGGCCGGAGACGATCGAGAAGACCGGCGAACTGATCACCGCGGCCGGGGGCAGCGGCACGGCCCTGCGGGTCGACCACCTCGACAGCGATCAGGTCCATGATCTCGTCCGGCGCATCGACCGCGACCACGGCCGCCTGGACATCCTCGTCAACGACATCTTCGGCGGCGATGCCTACGCCCGGTTCGGCACCACCCTCTGGGAGCACGATCTCGCCGGCGGCCTGCGGATGCTGCGGATGGGCATCGACACCCACGCGATCACCAGTCACCACGCGCTGCCGCTGCTCATCCGCCACCCCGGCGGGCTGGTGATCGAGATGACCGACGGCACCGCGGAGTACAACGCCGCCTACCGCCACCACGAGGGCTTCTACTACGACCTGGTCAAGGCCGCCGTGCAGCGGATGACCCTGGCCCAGAGCCATGAACTCGCCCCGTACCAGGGCGCCGCCGTCGCCGTGACACCCGGTTGGCTGCGCTCGGAGAAGATGCTGGAGGCGTTCGGCGTGACCGAGGACAACTGGCGGGAGGCGACCGCCCGCGTACCGCATTTCTGCATCGCCGAGTCCCCGGTCTATGTCGCGCGGGCGGTGACCGCCCTCGCCGCCGACCCCGACGTCGCCCGCTGGACGGGCACGGTCGTCTCCAGCGGCCAACTCGCCCCGCTGTACGGGTTCACCGACACCGACGGCACCCAGCCGGACTGCTGGCGCTACGTCGTAGAGGTCCAGGACCGGGGCCGTGCCGCCGATGACACCGGCTATCGCTGACGGCTGTCACCCCCGTGAGCCATCACCGGGTGGAACGTCGCCCTCCGTAATTACTTTGCTACTTGCCGAATCCGGGCGGGCCCGCCACAGTGTGGAGAGTGGTGCGGTCAGCCGACTGCAGGCAGTCAAGGGGGTCTTGTGATGCACATGCGCCAAGAGAGGGTCCGGCCGGTGACCACTGGACGGCGACGATCGGCGACGGTTGCGGCCGTCCTCGCCGCAGCCAGTGCTCTGGGGCTGGCGACCGCAGCCCCGGCGAGCGCCGAGGTCAAGTCCACCTGCGGCACCTACATCTGCGTGGCCACGGCCTATCAGGGGCGTGACTACGTCCAGGACATCACCGTCACGACGCGGGACGGACTGCCGGGGACCGTGCGTGCCTTCGTGGGCGATTACGGGAACCGCAAGGCCAACGTGTCGCGGTGGCGGTTCGTCGTCAACCGCGAGTTCAGGGCGTATCCGCGATTGGCCGTCTGCGGCGGTCTGGATCGCAGTGGCAGGTTCATCGAGAACCACTGCGTGCTGATCCCGTGATTCGGTGATCCCGTGATCCCCTGATCCGTGATTCCCTCTCAGCCCGCCGTCTCGCCCGCATGCGGCGTCAGGGTCCCCGCCGCGACCAGGGCGAACAGGGCTATGCCCAGGAGGATGCGGTAGATGACGAATGGCATGAAGGAATTGTGGGAGATGAACTTCATGAACCATGCGATCACGGCGTAGCCGACGACGAAGGCGATGAGCGTGGCGAAGAGGGTGGGGCCCCAGGAGACGTGGCCCTCGCCCGCGTCCTTGAGTTCGAAGACGCCGGAGGCCAATACCGCCGGGATGGCGAGCAGGAAGGAGTAGCGGGCCGCGGATTCGCGGGTGTAGCCCATCAGGAGGCCGCCGCTGATCGTGGCGCCGGAGCGGGAGACGCCGGGAATGAGTGCCATGGCCTGGCAGATGCCGTACAGCAGGCCGTCCTTGACGCTGAGATCCGTGAGGGACTTGCGCTGTTCGGCGGCCCGGTGCCGGCCGCCGGTCTCGTCGCGGGCGGCCAGTCGGTCGGCGATGCCGAGCACCACACCCATCACGATGAGGGTGGTGGCGATCAGCCGCAGATCGCGGAACGGGCCCTCGATGGCGTCCTTGAGCGTGATGCCCAGGACGCCGATCGGGATCGAGCCCACGATCACCAGCCAGCCCATCTGGGCATCGTGATCGTGCCGCAGCTCCCGGTTGAAGAGGGAGCGCGCCCAGGCCGAGATGATCCGCCCGATGTCCTTGCGGAAGTAGATGATGACGGCCGCTTCGGTGCCGATCTGGGTGATGGCGGTGAACGCCGCACCGGGGTCCTGCCAGCCCGCGAACGCCGCCGTCATGCGGAGGTGCGCACTGGAGGAGATCGGCAGGAACTCGGTCAGCCCTTGGACGAGTCCGAGGACGAATGATTCAAACCAAGACATGGAAAATACGCTATCCAAGGGTGGTCAAGCGCTGACCTGCGCAAGAGGGGGCGAAACGGACGGTGGCGGCGGATGCGGATGATCGCCGACAGGGGGCAGCGTAACGTCCGAAGATGTCCGGGCGGCCAAAGGGGCCTGGACGCACGGTGGCCGCCCGCCTCGCCGCACCTGCCCGCCCCGTTGCCGCGCGACCCGTGCCTGCCCACTCCGTGACCGCCCGCCCCGTGGCTGTCGCGGGGAACGCCGCGCCGGCCCGTACCGCCGTCAGTCCTCGCGCAGCGCCTTGCGTTTGCACCACGCCACTGCCAGCGCGCCCAGAGCGCTGACCGCGATGAAGCCCATGGCCGCGAGGAACACCGGCGAGGTGGGTGTCGAAGCCCGCGCGCCGGCCACGGCGTAGGCCGCGGTGTTCGGGATGCTGCCGAGTGCCGTCGCCGCGAGGTAGGGACCCCATCCCATACAAGAGATGGCGGCGCAGTAGTTCATGGCGCAGAACGGCAGACCGGGGAGGAGCCGGATCACCAGCATCGAGCGGAAGCCGTGCTCGCTCAACTGCCGGTCGACGGCCGTCAGCCAGCGGGCGCGGAGGCACGGGCGCAGGGCGTCCTGTCCGAGCAGCCGGCCGAGCCCGAATGTCAGCGCGGCGCCCAGCACCGTGCCGGCGAGTGCCGTGGCCAGCCCGGCCTGGCTGCCGAAGAGGGCCCCCGCCGCGAGATTGAGGACCGGGCGCGGGACGAAAGCGCTGGTGCACGCGCCGTATGCCAGCGCGAAGAGCACCAGGGTGGCAGGGCCGGACGACTGGGCGGGCCGGGCGCCGGTCAGCAGATGCTGCGGCTGCCACCACAGCGTCATGACCGCGCCGCAGGCCAGCAGGGCAAGCAGCAGGCACAGCCGGGACCGGGGAGAGCACAGCACGCGTGCAGCGCGCGCGGCGAGGCCGGTGGGCGCTGCGGCGGGTGGGAACACCCCGGGAGCGTAACCGACGGGGCTGCCGGGGAGCCGTAATGGTGCCGACGGTGCGTGAGCCGCCGGGCATCGATGCGTCCTGACGCGTCGCCGGGTACACCCCAGGCCGACCGCCGACCGCCGACCGCCGACTGCCGACTGCCGACTGCCGACCGCCGACCGCCGACCGGTGGCCCGTCCCCGCGTACCGCGTACCGCGTACCGGTACGGCGGCCGGATAAATCAGTCGACGCCGCAGCGGGCACCCGGCACCATAGGGCGCATGTTCCGGTACGCCTTCCTCCCGCTCCCGTCCGCAGTCGCGGACGAGCCGAAGGCTGCCGTCGATTTCCTCGCGGCCATCGCCGCCTGCGTTCTCGCAGTCGCTGCCGCCGCAGCGGTCGCCGTCCCGGCCGCCGCGGCGGCCGACGGCGCACGAAGCTGACCCTCTCCGGATCGTCCGGCGGACCCCGCAGGGGGAGGGTCGGCCGGGTTCAGGGGTCCCCACGGCGCCAAGTCGCCGTCCTCACCGCATTGTTGCGAGGAAGAACACCATGCCCAAGACGGCATATGTGCGCACCAAGCCGCACGTGAACATCGGCACCATGGGGCACGTCGACCACGGCAAGACGACGCTGACCGCGGCCATCACCAAGGTCCTCAGCGAGCGGGGCAGTGGCACGTTCATGCCCTTCGACCGCATCGACCGGGCCCCGGAGGAGGCCGCCCGCGGTATCACCATCAACATCTCGCACGTCGAGTACGAGACCGGCACCCGGCACTACGCCCATGTCGACATGCCCGGTCACGCCGACTTCATCAAGAACATGGTGACCGGCGCGGCGCAGCTCGACGGCGCGATCCTCGTCGTCTCGGCGCTCGACGGGATCATGCCGCAGACCGCCGAGCATGTGCTGCTCGCCAAGCAGGTGGGCGTCCGGCACATCGTCGTCGCCCTCAACAAGGCCGACGCCGGCGACCCGGAGCTCACCGACCTGGTGGAGCTGGAGGCGCGCGAACTGCTGAGTGCGCACGGCTACGACGGGGAGCATGTACCCGTCGTACGGGTCTCGGGGCTGCGTGCCCTGGAGGGAGACCCGCGCTGGACGGCGGCGATCGACGCGCTGCTGGACGCCGTCGACACCTATGTCCCGATGCCCGAGCGGTATGTGGACGCGCCGTTTCTGCTGCCGGTGGAGAACGTGCTGACCATCACCGGCCGCGGCACGGTCGTGACCGGAGCCGTCGAGCGCGGCACCGTGCGGGTCGGCGACCGGGTCGCGGTGCTCGGCGCGGACACCGAGACGACGGTCACCGGGCTGGAGACGTTCGGCAAGCCCATGGAGTCCGCCGAGGCCGGGGACAATGTCGCGCTGCTGCTGCGCGGTCTGCACCGCGACCAGGTGCGCCGCGGGCACGTGGTCGCGGCGCCGGGCAGCGTCACCCCCCGGCGCCGTTTCACCGCCGAGGTGTATGTGCTCTCCACCGAGGAGGGCGGCCGCCGTACGCCGCTGTCCACCGGTTACCGGCCGCAGTTCTACATCCGTACCGCGGACGTGGTCGGCGACCTCGACCTCGGCGAGCGGGGCGTCGCCCGGCCAGGAGAGACGGTGACGGTGTCGGTCGAACTGGGCCGGGACGTGCCGCTGGAGCGGGGCCTGGGCTTCGCCATCCGCGAGGGCGGACGCACCGTCGGCGCGGGCACGGTGCGCACCGTCGAGGAGTAGACACCGCAGGCCAGCAGGCTGTGCCCGGCACCTCTCCGGGTGCCGGGCACAGCCGCCTCCTGCCGCCGGGGGACGCGCGGGTGCGAGACTGCTCGCCCGGACGAACGGGCACGAGGGCTCACCGCTGCGCCACGCTGCGCGGCCGGCCGGACAGGGAGGGAGACCCGATGGCGGGCACGGCACTGGTCCTGGGCGGTGGAGGGCTCACCGGCATCGGCTGGGAGATCGGTGTGCTCGCCGGTCTCGCCGGGGCGGGCCTCGACCTCGCCGGCGCCGACGTCGTCATCGGCACCTCCGCCGGTTCGATCGTCGGCGCCCACCTCACCTCCGGGCACCTCACCCTGGAGGAGATGCACGAGCACCAGCTCGCCCCGCCCGATCCGGCCCGCCCGTCCGCCCGTATGGGCCCGGCCGCGCTGGCCCGCTTCGCGGCGATCGCGCTGCGCTCCCGGGACGTGGTGTCCTTCGGCGTACGGATGGGGAAGCTGGCCGTCGCGGCGCGTACCGTCACCGAGGCGGAACAGCGCACGGTGATCGCCCGGACCCTGAACCTGAGCGACTGGCCGGCCCGCCGGCTGGTGATCACGGCGGTGGACGCCGCGACAGGGGAGCGGACCGCCTTCGACGACACCAGCGGGGTGCGGCTGCTGGACGCGGTGGGCGCGAGCTGCGCGGTCCCCGGTATCTATCCGCCGGTCACCATCGACGGCACCCGGTGGATCGACGGCGGGGTGCACTCCAGCGCCAATGCGGATCTGGCCGCCGGATACGAACGGGTGGTGATCGTCGCGCCGATGGCGGCCGGCGGCGGGCCGATCGCCGGACCGCGGGCGCAGGGGGAGCGACTGGCCCGCCGGGGGGCGCGGGTGTGCGTGCTGACCCCCGACCGCGCGGCCCGGGCGGCGTTCGGCCGCAATGTCCTGGACCCCGCCAAGCGCGCCGACGCGGCCCGTGCGGGGCGCCGGCAGGCGGCAGCGCAGGTGGCCCGGATCCGGCAGGTCTGGTCGGACTGACCCGGGGCCCGGCAGGTCCGGTCGCAGCGACCGGGGGGCGGGGCAGCGCCGGCGGCCGGTGCTCCGCCGCGACCGCCGGGCCGGGACACCGTTGCCGCACCGGCACAATGGGACGGTGGACGAAGCACCCGAGCCGATACCCGTCACCCGGACCGTGGACTGCGGCACGGCCAAGCTGCTGCCGGACGTCGACCGCCCGCGCGCCTGGCTGCTCACGGTGGACGGCGCACCGCAGTCGTACGTGGACCTCGACGCGCCGACCCATCTGGAATTCGAGTACGTGCGCCGGCTGGCATACGTCCTGGACGAGGTGGCCGCCCCGGGCCGGGCGCTCGATGCGCTGCACCTGGGCGGAGGGGCGCTGACCCTGCCGCGCTATCTCGCCGCCGTCCGTCCGCACTCCCGGCAGGACGTCATCGAAGCCGATCGCGGACTGCTCGCCCTGGTGACGGAGTACCTGCCGCCGCCCGGCGACCGCGGGATCACGGTGCACGCCGAGGACGCCCGGACGGCGCTGGAGGCGGCGCCGGAGGGCAGCGCCGATGTCATCGTGGCGGATGTCTTCGGCGGCTCGCGGGTGCCGGCCCACCTCACCTCGGCCGAGTACGCCGAGGCCGCGGCCCGGGTGCTGCGACCGGACGGCTGCTACGCCGCGAACCTCGCGGACGGCGCGCCGTTCGCCTTCCTGCGCGGCCAACTCGCCAATTTCGCCGCGGTCTTCGCACATCTCGCACTGATCGCCGAGCCCTCGGTGCTGCGCGGCCGCCGGTTCGGCAACGCCGTGCTGCTCGCCTCGCACGCACCGCTCCCGCTCGCCGCGCTGGCCCGGCGGACGGCCGGCGACGCCTTCCCGGCCCGGGTCGAGCACGGTGCGGCGCTGCGGCGGCTGATCGCGGATGCGGTCCCCGTAGGCGATGCCGACGCGGTGGCGTCCCCGGTGCCACCGGACGGTGCGTTCAGCGTCGGCTGATCGCGGGCCGCCGCGGCTTCGCGCCAGGACCGCGGCGCGTGCTCATTCCGCTTCCGCGGCCTGCGGCGGCGTCGCTCCGGCGGCAGGGGAGAGCGCCGGGCCCGCCGCCGACTCCCGCGGTGTCCGCCGGGTGAGCCGCCGCACCCCGGGGACGCACAGCACCGCCGCCGTCAGCAGCGCGATCACGGCGGAGCAGCCCCACAGCGCGGCCGTCCGGCCGATGAGGTCCTGTGCGGGGCCGGCCAGCGCGGTGGCGAGCGGGGTTACGGCCAGGGACCCGAGCCAGTCGTAGGACGAGACCCGGGAGAACTTCTCCTCGGGGATCTCCTGGTGCAGCGCCGTCATCCACGTCACCGCGAAGACCTCGACCGCGATCCCGGTGCCGAACATGACCGCGGCGAGCCCGCCCGCCGGGAGGGGGACGGCGAGCGCGGCGGACGGGAGGGCGAGCGGGAACACGCACAGCGTCCCGGTGAGCAGGAGGCGGTGCGGTTTGACCCGGGTCATCATGATGGCGCCGCCCACGGTGCCCGCCCCGAAGGCGGCCAGCGCCAGTCCCCAAGGCTCCGGGCCGCCCAGATGCTGTTTCGCGACCAGCGGCCCGTAGACCGCCTCGGCGGCCGACACCACCGCGTTGACGAGGGAGAACTGCACCACCACCGCCCACAGCCAAGACCGGGAGGCGACCTCGTGCCAGCCGTCCCGCAGATCGTGCAGCACCCCGCCGCCGGGCGTCCGCGCGGCGACGCCGCTGACGTCGAGGAAGGCGCGCAGCAGGGCCGCGAGGGCGAAGGAGGCGGAATCGACGGCCAGCACCCAGCCGGGCCCGACCACGGCGACCAGCGCGCCGCCGAGCGCCGTGCCGCCGATGTTCGCGCCGTTCATGCCCATCCGGAACACGGCGAAGGCGCGCCCCGCCTGCTCGCCGGAGACACTGGCGAGCACCATGCCCTCGGAGGCCGGCGCGAAGAACGCCTGTCCTGTGCCGCCGAGGGCCGCCAGCACGGCCATCTGCCACAACCGTGGTTCGCCGGCCAGAACGAGCAGCGCGAACAGCCCCTGGGAGACGCAGCTGAGGACGTTCGCGGCGACCATCACCCGGTGCCGGGGGAGCCGGTCGGCGACCGCACCGCCGACCAGCAGGAAGAGGACCAGCGCGATCGTCCGCGCGGCGGCCACCAGACCGACCTCGGTGGCGGAGCCGCCGGCGGCGAGCACCGCGAAGGCGGTGGCGATCAGCGCGCCGGAGCTCCCTAGGTTCGCGATCACCGTGGCACCGGTGAGCAGCAGAAAGTTGCGCCCCGCCCATGCGGGACGGGCCCTCACCACGAGGGCACCCCCGCGGCGGGAACCGCGGGGAACGGAGGCCGGCCCGGGGTATCCGCTGTTCGGCCCGTCAGGTGTGCCGGGCGCTGCGCTCCTCCGCCGTCGCTGTGCTGTTGTCCTGGCTGCATGAGCGTTCACGATAGGCAAGGCGAGACGTGGGCCGCACGGGGATATCCGCCGGGGAACCGCTACGGAGATCCCCGGGCGACCGGGCGGCCCTGGCGCCATGGAGGCCGCGGTGTCCCGCCCGGTCCCGGCGGCCGGCCACCTCCCGCCTCTTCACACCTAAGCTACCGCTAGGTAACATGCCTTCCATGTCCTCCGAGACCCTGCCGTCGATCGGCGAAATGATGGCGGCATCCGTGCCGATGGTCCGCACCCTGAACCTCGAGTTCACCGAGACCACCGCCGAGCGCGCCGTGGTTCGCATGCCCGACCAGTCCGACTTCCACAACCACGTCGGCGGACCGCACGCCGGCGCGATGTTCACCCTCGCCGAGTCCGCGAGCGGTGCGATCGTGATGACGGCCTTCGGTGATCAGCTCGGCCGTGCGGTGCCGCTGGCCGTGCGCGCCGAGATCGGCTACAAGAAGCTCGCCATGGGGCCGGTCACCGCCACCGCGGAGCTGGGCCGCCCGGTGGCCGAGGTGGTCGCCGAGCTCGACGCCGGCGGGCGTCCGGAGTTCCCCGTGAACATCGCGCTCACCCGCGAGGACGGCGCCGTCACCGGTGAGATGAGCATTGTGTGGACCCTGCGCCCCAACAAGTGAGCTGCTTCACAGTGGGGTTCCCCGGCCCGTCGTGCCTCGCACGGCGGGCCGTCGTCATGCCGCAGGGGCCGCTGGGCTCCTGATCGGGCCGCGGAGAGCCGGTGTTGCGCGGTACGCCTGGATTCGGCCCTCCTGCGGTGCCATCGAGTACGCTTCCCGGGCGTGCTGTGACGCGCCAGGGGGATCGACCGGCACCGCCGAGACGGCTGCCGGGGCACGGCCCACGGGGGCCCTACACCAGCGGAGGAAGCGGCGTTGCACATCCAGGAGTGGCTCGAGACCGTACCGGCCGTGAGCGTCTATCTCCTGGTGGGGGTGGTGATCGGACTGGAGAGCGTGGGTATTCCGCTGCCGGGCGAGATCGTCCTCGTCAGTGCGGCGATCCTCGCGGCGACCCAGGACCACATCAATCCCGTCGTGCTGGGTGCCTGCGCCTCCGCCGGTGCGATCGTCGGCGACTCCATCGGGTATCTGATCGGCCGCAAGGGAGGCCAGCCCCTGTTGCAGTGGGCGGGCCGGAAATTCCCCAAGCACTTCGGCCCCGACCATGTCGCCATGGCCGAGGCGAAGTTCGACAAGTGGGGTATGTGGGCGGTCTTCTTCGGCCGTTTCATCGCACTGCTGCGCATCTTCGCCGGCCCGCTCGCGGGCGTACTGAAGATGCCGTACTGGAAGTTCCTGATCGCCAACGTCCTCGGCGGCATCATCTGGGCCGGGGGAACGACCGCGCTGATCTACAGCGTCGGCATGGTCGCCGAGTCGTGGCTCAAGCGCTTCTCCTCGCTCGGACTGGTCGCCGCCGTGCTCTTCGGCATCGGCTCCTTCCTCCTCATGAAGTACCGCGCGAAGAAGGCAGCCGCCGCGCGCGAGGAGGCCGAGGCCCCGGTCACCGCGTCGGTCGACTGACCGGCCCCGTCCGCAGCGCCGCCTCCGCGCAGCTCGTACGGCCTCACGACATCGACCGCGGTCCGGGCTCGATGCGGTGCATCACCTGTAGACGTGGACCGGTAGACGCGCGCCGTCACGTCAGGGCATCAGCCAGACGTCGGGTCCGCCGTCGCGCCATTCGAAGACACCGGTGTCGTCCCAGACGAACTTCGTGGTGCAGAAACCGGCCCGGCGCAGTATCGCGGCCACATCACCAGGGCGCAGCGCCCGTCCCAGATCCTGTCCGTTGAGGGTCACACGGCGACCGCCTGTGGAGGGCGGGTGCACGATCACGGGGGCACGCTTCATGCCTCCCAGCATGCGACCGGCCCGCGCCTTCCGCATCCCGAACGCGATCGGCGCGTCACACAGCGTGTCATCCGGCGTCCCGCGGAGCGTGGCCCGGCTCTCAGGACCCCGCCCGCAGCCGGGAGAAGAACGGCCGGGCCCGTACACCGGGCCCGCCGCGCTGCCACCACGGTGTCTCCTCTTCGGCGTCCGGCCGTGCCGCCCCGTTGCGCACCGTCCGGCGCAGGCCCGCCAGCATGTTGCGGACGCCCGCGATGAACAGCGGGTCGCCGATGAGCTTCTTGGCCACCAGCGCCTTGTGGCAGGCGCGCAGCGCCGTCGTCGGCTTCCCATGGACGCTTTCGGTCATGGCACGGGCGTAGAGGACCGTCGAGTACAGCCAGAAATCGCCGTCGCAGTGCCGGACCTCCCAGGCGCGGTGGGCCGCTGCCCGCGCCCGCTCCGCGTCGAGCGGCGCCAGGGCGATGGCGAGCAGCGCCCAGCTGTGGGCGGGACCCGGCCCGAACCACGGATCCCTGGAGTGGTGCCGGGTCGCCTCCTCCAGACACGTCACGGCCGCCGCGGTGTTCCCGCGGTACAGCTCCAGTACGGCGTGCGCATGCGCGATACGGGCCAGTCCGTCGGCGTCCGCATGCATCACGGCCGCCGTCCACGCCTCGTCGAGCAGGTCCTCCGCGGCGGCGAGCGAATGTTCCTGCGCGGCGAGATAGCCGGCCAGCCACAGTGCCCGGGCCCGCAGTGCGGTGTCCTCCCGGGAGAGCAGCAGTAGGCGGTCCAGATGGGCCCGCCCCTCGCGGCGGAAGCCGCAGGCGGCCCAGTGGAACCACAGGGACACCGCGATCTCCAGCGCACCGAGCGCATCCTCGGCGTCCTGCGGCGGCCGGGTCAGCGCCGCGTCGAGATTGTCCTGTTCGTCCTCCACCAGTCGCACGGCGACCTGCTGGTTCGGCCCCTGCCAGGCGATCTGGGCCTCGGCCGCGAGCGCCGCACAGGCCTGCCGGAAGCGTCGCAGCGCCGCGGACTCCTCGCCCGCCTCACGCAGCTGCGTCCGCCCGAAGTCCCGGGCGGCGCGCGGCAGTCGGTAGCGCGGCGGCAGCGCGGCCCCGGTGTCCTCGTGCGCGCCGCCCGCATCCCGTACGCGTTCGACAACCGAGGCCGTACGGAGCCGTTCCAGTGCGCCGTCGACCGCTGCCGCGGGCACGTCACTGCTGGTGCAGACGCATCCGGCGAGCCAGGGGTCGAAGTCGCCGGGAAGCACCGAGAGCCTGGCCCACACCCGGCGGTCGGTGGGCGAGCAGAGGGCGTAGCCCGCGGCCTGCGCGGCCTGCGCGGCGTGCAGCGAGGTGTGCCGCACGGTTGCCGCCGGCCCGGAGTAGAACAGCGGACCGTCCGTGCCCACCTGCGCCGCGAGCTGCGGCAAGGACATCCGGTCCAGCTGGTGCGCGGCCAGGGCGATCGCCAGGGGTGAGCCCTCCAGCGCCTGGCACACCGTGACCAGGAGCTCGGGCGCCGCGGCTCCGGTCCGCCTGGCCAGCAGCTCGACCGCCGGTCCCGCGATCCCCTCGCCCAGCGTCACCGGCAGCGGCGCGAGGCCGACGACCCGCTCCTCGGCCAGCCCCAGCGGGCCCCGTGCGGTCGCCACGATGCGCAGCGACGGATCGGCCCGCAGCAGCCGCCGGACGAGCTGTGCGCACTCGGCGAGCACCGGGTCGCAGTCGTCCAGCAGCACGGTCGCGCGCTGCCGCCGGCAGTATGCGGCCAGCGCCGCGAGGGCGGTGGTGCCCGCGGGAAGGCATGACGCGGTGGTATCCGACCGGCCCGCCCCGCCGGGCAGTGGTGCGCCGGCGCAGGGGTCGGCCGCCTGCCGGGCGAGGGGCCGGGCGGTGTCCCGGCAGACGGTGTCCGACCGCCCCGCCGCCCGGAGCAGCGCCTCGGCCGGACCGCCCTCGGCCAGTCCGTCCCAGCAGCCGACCCGGATGACCGTGCCGCCGTGCCGAGCGGTGTGCTCCTCCAGGACGGCGCGGGCCAGCACGCTCTTGCCCACCCCGGCGGCCCCGGTGAGCGTGACCAGCGGAGCGCAGCTCAGCAGCCCGGACACCTGCTCATGCTCAACTGCCCGCCCCACTACGGCGGGCAGTGGCCGGTGATCGGCCCACGCGGTCATCGGTCATCCCCAACCACGGCACAGTGCCGCGCCCTTCCGAACTGGGAACCCACGATGCCAGAACCGACCGTCCGGTAAGGAACGGGTGGGCGCATCGAACGAGGGAAACCCCGGCGCCGTATTTGACGTGACGCGAGGTCTCCGGGGGCCCTGGGAAGGGCGGAGTGCCAGGTCACGGCGGCCGGGGCCGGCGCCGGAGACCCGTCGGGCGATCTTAAAGTGGTGTCTTTCGACCGGCGTGGCAGTGGCAGCGTGGCTGTCCGCGGCCGGCCCGAGTATCCAAGGAGTACGTCCCGATGAAGTGCCTGCGCGTCCGCGCTGCGGTGAGTGTGGTGGCCCTGGGGCTGCTGGCCGGTTGCGGTGACGGCCGGGACTTCGTCGACGCCTCGGGCGTGCCACGGCTGCGGGCCCACGCCGCGGATGCCCGCAACGGCAAGCCCCGGGTGGCCGAGCCGCGGGGCCCGCGCTCCTCCTTCACCCGGTTCCGTACGGCGGGGGACGGCACCGAGGTCGTGAGGACGAAGTGGCACGGGCGCAAGTCCGGTTTCACCGGGGACATCTGGGCCTGGGTGCCGCTGGAGTACCACCGGCCGGAGTACGCGACGAGCGGCTTCCCGGTGCTGATCGCGCTGCCCGGCGCCTACGGCTATCCGTTCAACTACTGGGCCGGGGACGCCTTCGGGCTGGAGGAGCGGATCGCCCAGTGGTCGCGGCAGGGCAAGACGCTGCCGTTCATCGTCGTGATGCCGGTACTGAACCCCGGCAGGAAGTACTACGACGGCAGTGACATACCGGGGCAGCCGAAGATGGGCACCTGGCTGACCGAGGACGTGCCGGACTTCGCGCGGGCCAACTTCCGTACGTACAAGAGCCGTGACGGCTGGGCCTTCATGGGGTCCTCGTCGGGCGGGTTCGCCGCTTTGAAGGCCGTGCTCAAGGAGCCGCGGAAGTTCAAGGCGGCCATCGTCAACGGCCCGGACACCGCGCCGGATTCGCCGATGTGGCAGGGGCACCCCGAGGCCATGCGGGCCAACGACCCACGCCATCTGGCGCGGCAGCTGGCCGCGCGGAAGAGTCTGCCGGTCTATCTGGCCTTCGAGCTCGGCAGCAAGGAGGCGGCGGTCCCCGATGTGAAGCGCTTCATCAAGGACTACACCGGCGGGCCGGTCCACTCCACGCTCTTCGAAATACCGGGTGGTGTGCACAGCGGTCACACCTATATCCAGCGGATGGCCGACTCGCTGCACTGGATCAGCGAGCAGCTGCAGGGCCCCGTGCCATCCGTTTGACGCACCGTCGCCCGGGTGGTCGCACGGGAGGGGTCCTCCTGTTGCCGGCGCCGGGCCGGCCGCAAGAATTGTCCGTGACCCGGCCGGTGGGCGTGGCCGGCGTATGACGGGTGAGCCCGCTGGAAGGAGAGCCGTGCGGAATCTGCGAGTCGTCGGTCTGGCGCTGGCAGGCACGGCTCTGCTGGGGTGCAGCCTCACGGCGGGGACCCAGTGGCTGGGGGAGCGGGGTGCGACCAGCGAGGTGAACGGGACGACCGATACGGTCCCGCGAGACGAGGTCGCCCGCTCCATCTCGGGTCATCTGTCGCTGCCGTTGATCCCTCGGGGGCCGCGCTCGGTCGACTGCGCCAGGGACCTGCGTGCGGTCGAGGGGGCGCGGACCCATTGCACGGCGCACTACCTGCAAGGGACGGGCCGCGGCATGACCGTACGCGTGATCCGGGTCCGCGGGGGCGAGATCACTTATGTCCACGACGCCCCGCATCGCTGACCTCGGCCGGGAATTTGCTTATGCAACGTGGCCCACGTCACATGAACGCGTGTTAACGAGTCGTCAGAAATGAGCTGACCCGCAGGCTCCCGCGGTCAACAACCCTCCCAATGATCCTCTAACAAGGCTTTGTTGAATCCCCATCGAATCTGTCTCATGATCAGATCACGGTTGGACGAGGGGTGTTGCGGTGATGCTAAGATCATCGCACTTGCCAACGGGGTAGTCACCTGGTATGGCATGAAAGAAATTCCGCGCATTGGCCTAAGAAAACCGCCACCCCGGGGAGAACTATGCCATTAGCCGGCCCTTTGATGGCTTTCTGGCAGGCGACTGTGCGTGGCCGTTCACGTATGTCTGGGAGTGCGATCGATTCGCCACATCATGGTCAGACATACGACACCTGGTGGCTCCGTCGTCCGAAGAGAGTCCTATGACGCAATACTTCCAGGATCCAGCGTTCTGGGGTTTGATCGCTGGTACCCCTGTCGCCGCAACCGCGATTATTCGCGGCAGAAAGAAGATCACGGAACTCCGACAAGAAAAGGCTGAGCTGAAGCAGCACTACGCCAATCTTGAAAACCACTACGCGGAAGCCGTGGAAGAGGCCAAGGACCGGGCGGAAGAGGCCACCAAGACCACGCTGAAGGCCGCCATGCGGACGCTGCAGGGTCTTGCGGGCGAGCAGCAGCTGGCGATTTCTAAGCTGCAGGAGGTCTATGGCGAGCACAAGATTCTTCAGGATCTGCTCGACATCGACCACATGAACTCGCAGTTTGCGCGGCGCGCGCAGTCCATCGCCGTGCTCTGCGACGGCTGGCTCGGACGCCGGCGCCACAACGCCTCGCTCTACGATGTGGTGCGCAGCGCGAAGGGGCGTATCCGCCATTTCACGCGTGTCGAGATCCGGTCGCAAAGCAATTTCGCGATCGTGAGCCGCGCCGTGGAACCGGTGGCCCTGGTGCTCGCCGAGTTACTGGACAACGCCACCAGCTATTCGGCGCCGGAAACGATGATCGAGATCAATATCCGCCCGGTGCCCAGGGGCGTGTGCATCGTCGTCGACGACGCCGGTGTCGGAATGAACGAGGAGGAGAAGGCGCGGGCCGCCCGGCTGCTGTCGAGCGAGAATGCGGCCAGTGTCTCCAGCCTCGGCAACCCGCCCCAGTTCGGATTCACCGTCATCGGAGTGCTCGCCGCCCGCTACGGCTTCAGTGTGTCGGTGGATTCCACCTCTCCTTATGGCGGCGTGCGCGCGGTCGTCCTGCTCCCCGACGATCTGCTGACGTCTCTGCACGAGCCCGAGGAGGGCCCTGCCGTGGCCGCATCCGCTCCGTTGCCGCCCGAGAACCTTCCTGGTCAACCGGTCCCTGGCGGCCCGGCTCCGCTCCCCGCGCCCCCCGGTTACCCGGCCGCGGGAGCCTCGTATCCCGGTGCCGGGCCAATGGGGCAGCAGGCCCCGGCCCGCCCGGCTCCCGAGACGACGGCCGGCGGTCTGCCGAAGCGCCGCCGGCGCGGCGCGATATCCATCGTGCCGACCGACTCCGAGAGCACACAAACCCCGGCCCGCGACAGCACACAGGCCGCCTCCGTCATGGGGGCATTCCAGCGCGGCACGCAATCCGGCCGCCGTTCCACCAATGCAAGCAATGAAGGGCATGAGGTTCAGTGAACTACGATCTGTCGTGGATGCTTGACAGTGCTCTGGAATTGCCCGAAGCGCAGCACGCCATTCTCGTCTCCGCCGATGGCCTGCTCATGGCCCGTTCCAAGGAAGTCGGCCGGGACCACGCCGATACCGTCGCCGCCGCGATGAGCGGAATGCAGTCGCTGAGCCGTACGGTCGCTGATTTCTGTCATGGTGGTGCAGCTCCCGCCGGCCGGCCGCAATGGCGCCAGACACTGGTCGAGTTCGACCATGGCTGGGTCTTTCTCATCTCGGCCGGCGAGGGTGCATATCTCGCGGTTTCGGCTTCTCCCGATGTCGACATGGCGGAGATCACGTTCCGCATGCAGCAGCTTGTCGGGCAGCTCGGTAAGGCACTGACCAGTCCGCCGCGTGAGAGGGCTGATATCCAGTCATGACCACCGACGACGAGCCGGAGCTGGAACACGAAGCAGCGGAATTAGTACGGCCGTACGTCATCACCAACGGCCGAGATCTTCTTGACGGCAGCGACTTCTCGCTGATCACCCTGGTCACCGTGCATGCGGAACCGCCCCGGACGAAACCCCTCGATCCGGAGAAGCTGCGTCTGCTGGAGCTGTGTTCGGGGGGCTTTCTCTCGATCGCCGAGATAGCCGGGCACACCCGGCTGCCGGTGGGTGTCGTCAAGATTCTGGTGTCCGATCTCGCGCGGGAGGGCCATCTGTATTCGCGTGCGCCCATACCGAGCGCTCAGCTTGTCGACCGGCAAATCCTTGAGGAGGTGCTGAATGGGCTCCAGGCTCGCTTTGGATGACGGCGTGTACCTGCGCAATTCAGTGCAGACCGCGGCGAAGATCCTCGTGGTCGGACACTTCGCCGTGGGCAAGACCACGTTCATCGGGACCATGTCCGAAATCCCTCCGCTGCGGACCGAAGAAATAATGACGCAGGCGGGGCAGGGAATTGACGATCCCAAAGGTGCGCCCGACAAGACGACGACCACGGTCGCCATGGACTTCGGGCGGCTCACGCTCAGCGAGAAGCTGGTCCTGTATCTGTTCGGAACGCCCGGCCAGCAGCGCTTCGTTCAGGTGTGGGAAGACATGACGCGCGGAGCGCTCGGGGCGCTGGTCCTCGTCGACCCCCAGCGGCTCGACGAGTCCTTCCCTGTCATGGACCTGGTGGAACACTACGGAATCCCCTACGCCATCGCGGTGAACCGCTTCGACGGGACCCCCACGCATTCGCTCGACGAGATCCGTGAGGCGCTGGACCTCCTCCCTGAGACACCTGTCGTCAACTGTGACGCACGGGACCAACGCTCCTCGGCGGATTCGCTGATCGCGCTCGTCCGTTATCTACAGTCCCGCCTCAACTAGGAGTTCAGGCATGCAATCTCACTCGGAATTCCAGGGCCCACCACCCGGCTGCCCCGCACACGCCGACGGCCGGCGGACTCCCTTGCACGGGCCTGAATTCGCCGCGGCCCCGGAAGCCTTCTACGAGGTACTGCGGCAGCACGGACCCAGCGCACCGGTCGAGCTCGCCCCCGGTGTGGAGGCCGAGCTCGTCACGGACTACGCCGCGGCGCTCCACGTGCTACAGAATCCGGACACCTTTGCGCGTGATTCACGCCGTTGGCGTGCGCTGAACGAGGGGCGCGTGCCCCTGGACAGCCCCGTGCTGCCCATGATGATGTACCGGCCGAATTGTCTGTTCTCCGACGGTGCGGACCATATGAGGCTGCGTCAGTCGGTCACGGCGAGCCTGGCCCGGGTGGACACCCACCGGCTGAGCCGTCATGTCGACCGCGTCGCCGCGTACCTCATCAGCCAGTTCAGCAGCCGGGGCCGGGTGGACCTGGTCGCCGACTACGCCCAGCTGCTGCCGCTGCTGGTCTTCAACGACCTCT
The DNA here is from genome assembly GCF_043199875.1 of Streptomyces sp. NPDC048516. Lineage (NCBI taxonomy): Bacteria > Bacillati > Actinomycetota > Actinomycetes > Kitasatosporales > Streptomycetaceae > Streptomyces > Streptomyces sp. NPDC048516. The sequence continues at coordinate 365,861 of NZ_JBICWS010000001.1, forward strand.
TCGGCTGCCCCGCCGAGATCGGTGACCGCCTGGTCTTCGGCATATCGGGCATCTTCGACGGGGTCGACGCGGAGAAGGCCAACGAGGTCCTGACCGAAGCGCTGCTGGAGCTGGTGGCGCTCAAGCGGCGTTCGCCGGGTGAGGACATCACCTCCTGGCTGATGGAGCACCCGTCCGGGCTCTCCGACGAGGAGATGGTCCATCAGCTCGTCACCCTCATCGCGGCGGGGACGGAGCCCACGCAGAACATCATCGCCAGCGCGCTGCGGCTGCTGTTGACGGACGAGAAGTACGTGGGCGACCAGAGCGCGGCCGGTCTGCTGGTCGACGACGCCATCAACGACGTGCTGTGGAACAGTGCTCCGATAGCCAACTACGGTGTGCACTACCCCGTGCACGACATGGAGCTCGGAGGAGCCAAGCTGCCGGCCGGCGAGCCGGTGGTCATCAGTTTCGCGGCCGCCAACACCGACCCGAATCTCTCGACGGGCCGTCAGATGCTCAGCAAGCGGGCGCATCTCGCCTGGGGTGCGGGCCCGCACGCCTGCCCCGCCAAGGACCCCGCCCTGCTGGTGTCCGTCCTGGCCATCGAGAAACTGCTCAACACCCTGCCGGACATCGATCTGGCGCTCCCCGCGGAAAGCCTGACCTGGCGTCCCGGCCCGTTCCACCGGGCGCTGGAAGCCCTGCCCGCCCGCTTCACTCCCGTACGCCCCGAGCGGCGTCCGTCCGCTGCTCCGGGAACGGGTGGCGCCGCGACGGAGAATGCCTCCGGAAAGGACAGGAATGAGGTGCAGCGAGGTAAGTGGTGGAGCTCATTCCTCTCTTGGTGGAAGGTGTGACATTCGCGACAGCGGTTCGGTTTCCGCCGGGCGTAAACGTTCAATCACCGGGGTAGCCAGGGTGGGTCGTCCTGGCCTGATGTATTGAATGAAGGAGTTCTCGCAGTGGAATCCACCGTGGTTGCCCCGCCCATGGTTACGTCCGTGGACCGCCGCTCTGTGGTAAGGCTTTTCTCCCGCCTTCGCGCACCGGACGGCCAAGCGAATCCGCTCCCGCACTACACGGAACTCCGATCGATGGGAGATATCGTTCCGGCACCTTGGGGCGGCCACCTGGTGACCTCTTTCGGCCTGTGCGACCACGTGTTGCGCAACAGGTCATGGCTGGTGCCGGACAGTGGCTGGCGGGCCAGGCAGGGCGAGGCGACCCGCTGGATGGCGCCGTCTTCGCAGCAAATGGCCAGTACGCTTCCCGGCCTCAATCCGCCGCACCACACACGGGCCAGACGGTCGGTGGGCAATATGTTCGACCGTAAGTGCCTGGATATCATCAAGAATTCAGTCGAGCGCAATACGGAAGAATTACTCGACCGGCTGGCGGAGAGACTGAAGGACGGTGAGGCGGACTTCGGTTCCCTTGTCAGCGAAGAATTGCCGGTGATGACTATAGGGGAATGGCTCGGTCTGCCGGCAGCAGATTATCCGCTGCTGCGGTCACTCACCCACGATCAGGTTTTCGCCCAGGAACTGCTGCCCACGGCGAGCCAGCTCGCGCAATCCGACGCCGCGACCCGGACTCTGCGCGCGTATTTCATCGCGTTGGTACGGCAACGCCGCCGGGCGCCCGGCAATGACCCGATCTCGGCGTGGATACGGACCTGGGACGCACTCGAACCAGATCAGGATGCCGCGGACGAGGCCGTCTACCGGCTGGCCCTGTTCGTGGTTCTGGCAGCTCTGGAGACCACCTCCAACCTCTTGTCCACGATGGTGTGGCTGATCGCCGAACACCCCCGGCAGATGGGGTGGTTGCGTGCCTACCCGGACTGCATACCGGCGGCTGTCGAAGAGGTCTTGCGCTATGACTCCCCGACGCATGTGGTGAGCCGGATCGCCGGCGAGGACACCACGCTCGCAGGCATCCCCGTGAAGAAGGACCAGATGGTGCACCTCATGGTCGGTGTCGCCAACCACGACCCCGCACACCACATCGACCCCGCGGTCTTCGACGTCCGCCGCAGGGCCACCCATCTGAGCTTCAGCGGCGGGATCCACTACTGCCTCGGTGCCGCGCTGGCCCGGCTGGAAGCGACGACCCTGCTGACCGGCGTGCTCCGGCGGTTCCCCGCCCTGCGGTTGAGCCGTACGCCCGACTGGGCGCCGCGGGTGGCCTTCCGGCGGCTCATGACGCTGCCCGTGGTGGAGTCCTGAGAACCGTGAGGTAGGAAGAGCGCCGTGATCGATAACTTCAAGACCCTTGCCGTTGCCCACCAGGGGCCCCTGCTCAACGTCCAGTTGAACAGCCCGGACACCGGTAATGCGCTCGGTGAGCCGATGCTCGACGAACTCCTCACCGTGCTGGGCGCGTTGCACGACCGCCCCGAGATACGGGTGGTGGTCCTCTCGGGCGCCGGAGCGGACTTCTGCCTGGGCGGAGACCGCCGGGAGTTCGCGGCGTCCCTCGCCGCGGACCGCTCGGGAGCGGCCCTTCGCGCCATGGGTAACAAGGCACGGCGGGTGTGTGAAGCGCTGGCGGCCACCAGCGCGGTCACCGTCGCCCGGCTGCACGGCGGGGTGATCGGCGCGGGCATCGCGCTCGCGGTGTTCTGCGATCTGCGGGCCGGTGCGCACAACTGCCGCTTCCGGCTGCCGGAGCTGGCGCTGGGCATGCCGCCCGCTTGGGGAGGCGTACTGCCACGCCTGTTGAACGAGGCGGGAGCCGCCAGGATCCGCGAGTTGATCCTGACCGGTGAGAGCTTCGACGCGGCGAAGGCGGTCGAGCTCTCCCTCCTCCACAAGGCCGTTCCGGAGGACGAGCTGGACGAGGTGATCGCACGCTGGACCAGACCGTTGGTCCGCAGGTCTCCGGCGGCCCTGCGGACCGCCAAGGTCATGATGAACGCCTACGCGGGCGCCGGCCGCCTTGCGGACGCCACCCTTTTCGACGCGGAGATGCTGACGTCGGTGCTGGCGGCCGCCGGATCGGAACGGCGCGGTTGACGGGGCGGCAGGAGGCGGTGGGGCGCAGGCACACAGGTGCGGTCCCGTAGCGGTCCCGTACCGGTCCCGTACCCGTCGGGCCTCACCAGGCTGCCCGCTGTGCCGCTCGGCCGGCGGCCGGGCTCAGTCCTCGGCGCCCGGCACGTCCTCCCGATGCCGCGCCGCCAGCTCCCGGTACATCGTGGCGTTGAGGCTGAGGGTCTCGCGCTCCTCGTCGGTCAGCTCCCGCCTGACCTTCGCCGGCACCCCGGCGACCAGGGAGCCGGGCGGCACCCGCATGCCCTGGGGAACCAGCGCCTGCGCGGCGACCAGCGAGCCGGCGCCGATGTGCGCGCCGTTGAGCACCGTGGCCCCCATGCCGATCAGTACGTCGTCCTCGACGGTGCAGCCGTGCAGGACCGCGTTGTGCCCGACCGAGACCCGCGCGCCGACGGTCACCGGGAATCCGGGGTCCACGTGCACCGTGCAGTTGTCCTGGATGTTGCTGTCGGCGCCGAGCACGATCGGGCCGCAGTCGGCCCGCAGTACGGCGTGGTACCAGACGCTGGAGCCCGCCGCCATGGTGACCTCGCCGAGCACGACGGACGTCGGGGCGGTGAATGCTTCCTGATCGACCATCGGCTCCTTGCCGCCCACCGGTGAAATCAACGCCCGTCCCGCCATCTGTGGATCTCCTCGCCGTGATACGCCGCGCCAACAGCACCGTAGACGACGGCCGCTGCCGCGGGCAGGGGCGGCGGCCGGTGGGGCGAAGATCACAGCCAGGCGCGCGGTCCGCCGCCCGGCGGGCTGAGTACGGTGTGCGGGTGCCGATAAACCAGAACGTGTTCTCATCCGTCGCGGCCTGGCGGCGCCGGGTTGTGTCGCGCGCCGTCCACCGCGGCGCGCGCTGGGTGAGGGAAGCCGCGGCCGTCACCGCCGAGCGTCCGGGCCCGTACCGCTTCCGGCGGATCGGTACCGGCACCCGGCTCGCCTATCCGCAGGGCACGGTCTTCGGCGACCCGTGGATCGAGTTCGGCGACCACTGCATCATCGCCCAGGACGTGACGCTGACCGCGGGCATGATGCCGGACCTGGACCTCGGTCCGGAGCCGATCCTCACGCTGGGGAACGGCGTGGTGCTGGGCCGCGGCAGCCATGTGATCGCGGATGTCCGCCTGACGATCGGCGATGACTGCTTCTTCGGCCCCGGTGTCTACGTCACCACCACCAACCACAGCTACGACGACCCCGAGGTGCCGGTCGGCAAGCAGTGGCCGCGCAGCGCCCCGGTGGCCATCGGCCCCGGCAGCTGGATCGGTACCGGCGCGGTGATCCTGCCCGGTGCGCGGCTGGGCCGGAATGTGGTGGTCGCGGCCGGCGCCGTGGTCCGCGGCGAGGTCCCCGATCATGCGGTGGTGGCCGGTGCGCCCGCCCGGGTCGTCCGCAGCTGGGATGCCGAGCAGGGCTGGCAGCCGCCGCTGCGGACACCGGCGCCGGTGCCGATCCCCGAGGGCGTCACCCCGGACCAGCTGGTCGCGCTGCGGGCGTGGCAGGCGGAGGAAGCCAAGAGGACGTACGAAGCCAAGGACGCGTACGAAGCCTCCTGAGCTGCCGTCAGGCGGCCGGAGCCACCGCCTGCCCCTTCGCCGTCAGCTTCCCGATGCGAGCAGGACCGAGCCGACCAGCGCGAGGGAGGCGCCGGCCGTCTGGATCGCCCGCAGCCGTTCCTTGAGGACGCCGAGCGCGGCGAGCGAGGTGACCACCGGGTAGAGGGAGGCGAGCACCGCCGCGAGGGTGACCGGCCCGCTCTGGGCGGCCAGGGCGTAGGTGCCGTTGGCGGCGACGTCGGCGATCCCCACGAAAGCGAGCGCGGGCAGGGCGCTCCGGAGGGCCGGCAGCCCGCCCTCGGGCAGTGCCGGGGTGCCACGCCGCACTGATGCGTACAGGGCGGCGCCGCCGACGGCGACATTGCACACCCGCTGGACGAACAGGGCGAGGAAGAGGCCGGTCACGGTCGTGGACGCCTCGGAGATCAGCGCCATCACCGCGCCGAATCCGAGCGCCGAGAGCAGCGTCAGCGCAATGGTCTGGCGGGCCACCGACGCGCCGCTGATCCGAGGACCGCCGGCCAGCACGACACCGATCACGGCCACGGCCATGCCGGCGGCCTGCAGCAGCCCCGGCCGCTCACCCGCCACGATCCCGACCCCGAGCGGTACGAGGACCGTGCCGACCGAAGCGAGCGGGGAGACCACGCCCATCGGCCCGAGCGCCAGGGCGCGGTAGAAGCAGAGCATGGCGGCGGGCCCCACGACGCCGGCCCCGACCGCGCACCACAGCTGCGGTCCGGCCTCCCGCCAGCCCCCGGTGGCCAGCACCACGGCGCCCAGCACCACGGCGGCCAGGGTCTGCGAGACGACCACCACGGTCAGCGCCTGCAGACGTCGGGTGAGCAGTCCGCCGCCGAAGTCGGCGAGCCCCCACAGAAGGCTGGTGGCCAGGGCGAAGACCGCTGTCATGGTGAAACCTCGCAGTACAGTGAACCGGACGCTGAAGTACACCACACCGTAGTGCAACAGGATGCATTGCGGCATCAAATATATTGCCCTTCGACTTGGACGGACCGTGACGGACCTCGACCAGCTCACGCAGTCGCTCGCCCGCAACCTCAAGCACTGGCGCGCCGAGCGCGGCTTCACCCTCGATGCACTGGCGGCCCGCGCCGGGGTCAGCCGCGGCATGATCATCCAGATCGAGCAGGCCCGGACGAATCCGAGCGTGGGAACCACCGTCAAGATCGCCGACGCGCTCGGCGTCAGCATCACCACGCTCCTCGACTACGAACAGGGTCCGCAGGTGCGCGTCGTGGCGCCGGGCGAGGCGGTCCGGCTGTGGTCCACCGAGGGCGGCAGCTTCACCACGCTCCTGGTGGGCGCCGAGGCACCCGGCCCGTACGAACTGTGGGACTGGCGGCTGATGCCCGGCGAGAGCAGCGCCTCCGATCCGCATCCGCCCGGCACCGTCGAACTGCTCCATGTCCGGACCGGCACGCTGACACTGGTCGTGGACGCTGTGGAGCACACGGTGCCCGCCGGTGCCTCGGCGACCTTCGAGGCCAAGGTCGCGCACGGCTACCGCAACGACGGCGCGGAACCGGTCGAGATGACCATGTCGGTGATCATCCCGCTCGTCGGCTGAGACGGCCGGCCGCCGCTCCGCCAGGACTGTTAACTTGGCGCCATGCCTGTGCCGATGGATGCTTTCGACGAGGTCCGTCCCGCCGTGGAGTGCCTGGACCTGCTGACCGCGCCGGTGGCGGCCGCGCTGCGCGCCTGGAGCGGATCCGTGCCGGTCGAGGAGCTGCGCTTCGTCGACACCGACCCGGCCATCGCCGACACCGCACTGCTCGTCGAGCGCCACGGCCCCTGGCTCCTGCAGCAGTCCGCGAACTGCGTGGTGGTGGCCGGCAAGCGCGGCGGCGAGACCACCCTGGCCGCCTGCGTCGTTCTCTCGCACACCCGCGCCGACGTCAACGGCGTGGTACGGCGTCATCTGGGCGCCCGCAAGGCCTCGTTCGCGCCGATGGACCAGGCGGTCGGCGGCAGCGGCATGGAGTACGGCGGGATCACCCCCATCGGCCTGCCGGCCGACTGGCCGCTGCTGCTGGACCCGGCCGTGGCGGATATCCCCTACGCCCTCATCGGCAGCGGCAACCGCCGCGGCAAGCTCATCGTGCCTGGCAAGGCACTGGCCGAACTACCCGGCGCCACGGTCCTGGAGGGGCTGGCAACCGCCTAGGGGGAGACATCTCCTAGGGGCGTCGTCCCCTGCCCGCAGTCCGCTCGGCCGGCTAAAACGGGGCGAACGCGTCGGAGGGCAGCTCCAGCGACAGCGCCGTGGAGTGCTCGGTGAATCCCAGACGCCGGTACAACGGCTCGGCATCGACGGTGGCATGCAGATCGACCCGGGTGACACCCCGCTCGGCGAACCAGCCGAGCAGGGCCTGCGTCGTGGCGCGCGCACAGCCGCGGCCCCGGTAGCGGGGGTCCGTGCAGACGTTGAAGACGAAGCCGAAGCGCCCCGTCGGATGGCTCGGTGACGGCAGCCGCTCCTCGATCGTCCCGAGCGCGCACGCCGCGAGATGGGGCGCACCGGCCTCGTCGCCCGCCACCACGAATCCGGCCAGCCGCGCCCGCGGCCCGGTCAGCTGCCGGCGTGCCGTCACCTCCGCGTCCCGCTCCCAATTCCCGGGAACATCACGCCCGTTCATGGCGAGGAACATCAGACGGCGCAACCGGACCAGCTCGGCGGCGTCCTCGGGCACGGCGGCTCGGATCTGGCTCATGGCCGGACGCTAACGCACCCGCGGCTCGGTCCCCACGGGATATCTCGCTCACCAGCCGCCCGCGGGGCGGAGGCCTGGCTCACGGGATCATGCGTTCGGCCGGGCGGGCGTTCAAGCATCCCAAACAGCCCCCCAGGGACCTCCGGTCTGGCTACGGTGGGTGCATGACCGGTAACGATGGCGACAGCGATCACGTCAATCGGATTCTTCACGCGGCCACCCAGGGGCGCGCAGGGAAAGCCGTCCTGTGCGATCGCTGCGATACGCCCCTGATCTTCACCGGGCGCGAGCGCGCCACCAGCGTGCAAACACCCATGGTGGTCATCACCGGACACTGCCCTGACGTCGAGTGTTCCGGTGACGGGAGCCCTCACCGGCAACCCGGGGAGTGAGGATGGCGCGCCCCGGGCCCGTCGTTCAGCTCAAACGGGGTATCTCAATCGCGGGACAACGGTCCATCACCATGGCGAGTCCGGAGCCGTGCACCCGGTCCCAGGCCGCCTCGTCGACCACCCCGAGCTGGAACCAGACCGCCTTCGCCCCGACCGCCACGGCCTCGTCGGCGATGCCGCCCGCCTGCTCGCTGTTGACGAACACATCGACCACATCGACCGGGAAGGGAATGGCGGCCAGTGAGGGGTACCCCTGCTCGCCGTGCACCGTCTCCGCCTTCGGGTGCACCGGCACGATCCGTTTGCCGTAACGCTGCAGCACCTCGGCGACGCCGTGAGCCGCACGCTGCTCATTGCCGGACAGGCCCACGACGGCCCAGGTGTCGCCGAGCTCGGTGAGGATCTTGCGGATCGTGCCGGTGTCGCCGTACACGCACTGCCTCCTGCGGGTGGGAAGGGTCCTGTGCCGGACAACGGATGGCGGGACCCGGAGATTCCCGTTGCGGGAGACGGCGCGAAGGCGTGGCGGTGCGGCCGTGGGGCGCGCCACGCCCGGCGCGCGCCGGACGGCAGACGCCCCGCCCGAAGGGGAAGACGGGCGGGGCGGGTCTTCGGTGCCGGCGGCTCAGTTGGCGCCGCGTGCCATACCGCTGCCGGCCATTCCGGCTCCGACGACGGTGCTGCCCTTCGCGGCGCGGGCCGGCTTGCCGATCCCCCGGGCGCTGCCCACCGGCTCGGCCCCGCCGGCCCCGGTACCCGGGCGCGGTGCCACGGGCACGGCCGCATCCCGCGGTTCATCCGCCGTTCCGGAGGCGCCGGTCAGCGTGGCGCGCAGCTCCTCGGTGTCCACCAGCATGCTCACCGGGCCGGTCGGGTTGAGGTACAGCGCATGCCCCGGCGGCAGCTGCTCGACGAGCGCGGCCACCGGCCGGCGGTCGTACAGCAGACGGCCCACCGATTCGAGGTAGCTCTGCGAGGTGTAGACGGGGATCACCGGGGTGCCCTCGGGCGAGGCGGCGGCCAACGGCGTACCGGTCGCGGTCACCAGGACAAAGACCTCCGCGCGCCCAAGCGCCTCGGAGACGGCCTCTCCCGGTCCGTAGCCCGTCGCGGCGAGCTGCAGCGCGCCGTCGACCGCGTCGGTCGGCTCCGCCCAGTCCAGCATCTGCGGTGACGGCCGGTACTCCGGATTGTCGCGCCACTCGACGATCTCGCCGGACGCGTCCGAACGCCACTGCCCGATCAGTGCCCAGAGGGGTGGTGGCCCCTCTCCCTGCCAGGTCAGATCCACCATGGCCAGCCAGTGGTCGGGTGCCTGGCGTGCCGCCTCGATGACCTCCGGTGGGGGCTCGGGCATCTCCTCGCCCGTGACGGGAACGCCCGCCGTCATCGCCGACTGTGTGCTCTCTTCCATGCAGCCCTCCGCAAACCCGCCGTTCCTACACGTACGAGCGGGGCCCCGGAAACACGAGGCTCTCGCACTGACCTCACAGTGCCCACGGCCGGCGCGGACGTCGCACCGACGCACCGTGCGGACGGGGTGGGTACGCCGCTCGGCCGTGTGCTCTGCGCCCGTACGGCGGACACCCGTGTCCGTACGGCGGACACCCCAGCGCGGCGCGGTCCGGCCGGACCGGCCGGTATCCGCATGTCACACGGGCCGCATAGGCTGGTCCGATGCAGGAGCAGTACCGCACGCTCGCGCGCGAGGGCGTCCATGAGATCGAGATCAACAAGTCCCGCTTCCTCTGCGCGCTCGCGCCCGTCGCGACCGAGGCCGAGGCCCAGGACTTCATCGCGCGCATCCGCAAGGAACACCCCACCGCCCGTCATCACTGCTTCGCCTACGTCCTGGGCGCCGACGGCGGCATCCAGAAGGCGAGCGACGACGGTGAGCCGGGCGGAACCGCGGGCGTACCGATGCTGCAGATGCTGGTGCGCCGTGAGGTCCGCTATGTCGTCGCCGTCGTCACCCGCTACTTCGGCGGCGTCAAACTGGGCGCCGGCGGCCTCATCCGGGCGTACGGAGGCGTCGTCGGCGAGGCGCTGGACGCACTGGGCACGGTCACCCGGCAGCGCTTTCGCCTGGTGACGGTCACCGTCGACCACCAGCGCGCGGGCCGGGTGGAGAACGATCTGCGCACGACGGGACGGGCGGTGCGTGAGGTCACCTACGGGGCGGAGGTCAGGATCGAGATCGGGTTGCCCGAGTCCGGCCTCGATGCCTTCCGTGCCTGGCTCGCGGACACCACCGCCGGCACGGCGAGGCTGGAGCTCGGCGGCGAGGCGTACGGCGAGCTCTGATCGTCGGGGACTCGTCGGGGGCTCGCGCGACCTTCCGGGGAGACGGTCCGGCGAGTGCGGACCGCACGGAAAGTCCGGGACGCACCGGTGCGCCGGAGCGCCGATCGTGTCAGCCTGTGGCGCGGCGAGAACAGGCCGCGAAACCGGTGTGCGCGCCGGCACGAGAAAGGGGCCCGATGCCTGAACTCCTTGATGAGCGCGTGGGATTCGTCCGCCGGATCGGCCTCTTCCAGGCCACCGCCATCAACATGAGCCAGATGTGCGGCATCGGTCCCTTCGTGACCATCCCGCTCATGGTCGCCGCGTTCGGCGGGCCGCAGGCCGTGACGGGCTTCCTGGCCGGTGCGGTTCTTGCGCTCGCGGACGGACTGGTCTGGGCCGAGCTGGGCGCGTCACTGCCCGGCGCGGGAGGAAGCTACGTCTATCTGCGGCAGGCGTTCCAGTACCGGACCGGCAAGCTGATGCCGTTTCTGTTCGTCTGGACGGCGATGCTGTTCATCCCGCTCGGCATGTCCACCGGGGTGATCGGCTTTGTGCAGTACCTCGGATATGTGTGGCCGGACATGAGCCCGGTGCAGGGCGACCTCGTCGGCCTCGTCGTCACGGTGGGCATCATCGCGCTGCTGTGGCGGCGGGTGGAGAACATCGCCAGGCTCACCGTCGTCCTGTGGACGGTGATGATCGCCTCCGTGGCCCTGGTGATCGTCGCGGCCTTCACCCACTTCAGCCCCCAGCGGGCGTTCACCTACCCCGCCCACGCCTTCGAGCTGACGACCAGCCACTTCTGGATCGGCTTCGCGGCCGGCCTGACGATCGGCATCTACGACTACCTCGGCTACAACACCATCGCGTACATGGGCGCCGAGATCAGACAGCCCGGCCGCACCATTCCCCGCGCCGTCATCACCTCGATCGTCGGCATCATGACGATCTATCTGCTGCTGCAGATCGGCACCCTGGGCGTCGTGGACTGGAAGGACATGCTCGACCCGCACTCCACGGCGTCCTCCTCCGTCGCCTCCGCCGTGCTGGAGAAGGCCTGGGGCAAGGGCGCCGCCGACACCGTCACCGTGCTCATCCTCATCACCGCCGTCGCCTCCGTCTTCACCGGGCTCCTCGGGGGCTCCCGGGTGCCCTACGACGCCGCCCGCGACCGGGTCTTCTTCCGCCCGTACGGCAAACTGCACCCCCGTCACCGCTTCCCCGTACTGGGCCTGCTGACCATGGGAGCCGTGATGGCCGTGGGCTTCCTCATCGGACGGCACACCGACCTGGCCACCATCATCCAACTGCTGACCACGGTCATGGTGATCGTGCAGTCGCTGGCCCAGATCGCGGCGGTGACCGTGCTGCGCCGCCGTCAGCCGGGGCTGCGCCGCCCGTACCGGATGTGGCTCTATCCGCTGCCCAGTGTCGTGGCGCTGGTCGGCTGGCTGGTGATCTACGGCTACGCGGACCGCAACTCGCCCGGCAGGCACCCCATCGAATGGTCGCTGGCCTGGGTCGGCGCGGGTGTCGTGGCCTTCCTCGCCTGGGCCCGCTACGAGAAGGAGTGGCCGTTCGGGCCGAAGCGGATCAGTGAGGAGTATCTGCACGGCGCGGAGCCTGCCGAGGCGATGGCTGCGGTCCCTCACCCAGAGCGCCCATGTGTGGAGGACACCGGGTACCGCGATCAGGGTCGCGGCGCCGAGGACGGCGTGCCTCAAGGAGAAGACCCCTGACTGCTCGTACGCGGGCTCATGCGCGGTCCGAAGCCGGCAGGCGCGCGGCCCGAGGGGGATGTCCTGGGGGGGGAGGCGCGTCCGGGTCGCGTCCGGGCGTATCCGGGCGGTCGGGCCTCCGGTGTCGGAGGGCATAAGGGAGCCCGGGGCCGGGCCGCCTGCTCCGATGAAGGTGGAAGGGCTGTCGGTGCAAGCGGCCCGGCCCCGGGCCTGGTGATGCGTTTGCCAGTGATCGTCCCGGGTGGGGCCGTGGTGACCGGCCGCACCCGGGACGGATCGCGTGTTAGCGCATCAAGCCGCCGCCGCCGGTGTGGATACCGCCGCTCGGGTGGTGCTTCTTGTGGTGCTTCACGACGCGCTTGATGACGTGCTTGGTGACGTGCTTGGTGACGTGACGGTGCACGATCACACGGCGCTCGACGTTCCCGTTGAAGCAGGTGTTGCCGAAGGCCGGGTTCAGCAGCCCCACGATGTTAATGGTGTTGCCGCACAGATTGACCGGAATGTGGACCGGGATCTGAAACGCGTTGCCCGACACCACTCCCGGTGAATTGGCCGCGCCACCGGCCGCGCCACTGTCTGCGAACGCTGCCGTAACGCCCCCCAGGGCAGTACCTGCCGCAAGAGCGGCCACAGCAGCCACCCGCGTGATCCGTGACATAACAAATCTCCCGATCGATCCAAGCGACTCACTGCCGCTTCCTGTACTTCCCTTCGGCGTGTGCGGCCACAACATGAGTAAACCCGGGAGGGTTTCACGCTTTCGAGTTAAAAATGTGGTTAATGGTGCCTTATGGGTGTGAAGTGTCTGCTGGGGTGGGTGCTTCTGGAATGTCGGACCACGGGGCCGGGCACCTGTACGGCCGCATCGGTGCCGCAGGTCACTGCTTGCCACCGAGCCCCACCGGGCCGACCGGGTCCACCGAGCAACCCGGCACACCGGCCCACCGGGCCCCACTGCGGGTGCGAGAATGAGGTCCGTGACGGACGGGGGGCCGAGGCTCACGCCGGCCGTGCTGACGCGTAGCCCATGGAGGGGAAGAACATGCAGGTCGGAGTCGCCACGTGAGGCTTCTGCACACCTCCGACTGGCACCTGGGGCGGTCCTTTCACCGCGTGAGCCTGCTCTCCGCCCAGCGTGCGTTCCTCGACCATCTCGTCGCCACGGTGCGCGACCGGGACATCGATGCGGTGCTGGTCGCCGGCGACGTCTACGACCGTGCCGTGCCGCCGCTCGCCGCGGTCGAGCTCTTCGACGACGCCCTGCACCGGCTCGCCGCCCTTGGCGTCCCGACCGTGATGATCTCCGGCAACCATGACTCCGCCCGCCGGCTGGGCGTCGGCGCGGGGCTGATGGAGCAGGCCGGTATCCATCTCCGGACCGACCCGGCAGGCTGTGGCACCCCTGTGCTGCTCTCCGACGCCCATGGCCCGGTGGCGCTCTACGGCCTGCCGTATCTCGAACCGGCCATGGTGCGCGACACCCTCGGTGCGCGGCGGGCCGACCACGCGGAGGTACTGGGCGCGGCGATGGAGCGGGTACGGGCCGACCTCGCCGGACGGCCGGTGGGAACCCGCTCCGTGGTGCTTGCGCATGCGTTCGTCACCGGTGGGGCGGTCAGCGACAGCGAGCGCGATATCACCGTCGGCGGGGTCGCCTCCGTTCCGGTGCCGGTGTTCGACGGGGTGGACTATGCCGCCCTCGGGCATCTGCACGGCTGTCAGACCCTGACCGAGCGGGTCCGCTACTCCGGATCGCCGCTTGCCTACTCGTTCTCCGAGGCCGGTCACCGCAAGTCGTCATGGCTCGTCGATCTCGACGCGGACGGCGCGGTGCAGGCGGAGCGGGTGGACTGCCCGGTGCCGCGGCCGCTGGCACGGATCCGCGGGCCGCTGGAGCAGTTGCTGGAGGACCCGGAACAGGCCCGCCACGAGGAGTCCTGGGTCGAGGCGACGCTCACCGACACCGTCCGGCCGCACGAGCCCATGGCCCGGCTCACCCGGCGCTTCCCGCACATCGTCAGCCTGGTCTTCGACCCCGACGACGGGCCCGACCGCTCGGTGGCCTCGTATGCGCAGCGGCTGCGCGGGCGCAGCGACCAGGAGATCGCCGAGGACTTCGTGGCGCACGTACGGTCCGGGCGGGCGGTCGATGAGCAGGAGCGGACCGAACTGCGTTCGGCGATCGACGAGGTGCGCGTCGACGACATGGTGGCCGAGGTGGCGCGTTGAGGCTGCACCGGCTCGCCCTCACCGCCTTCGGACCCTTCGGCGGCTCCCAGACCATCGACTTCGACCGGCTGTCGCGGGACGGTCTGTTCCTGCTGCACGGCCCGACCGGTGCGGGCAAGACCTCGGTCCTGGACGCGGTGTGCTTTGCGCTGTACGGGTCGGTGCCCGGGGCGCGGCAGAGCGGCCAGGCCCTGCGCAGCGATCTGGCCGACCCGCTGACCCTGACCGAGGTCGTTCTCGAACTGACCGTGGCGGAGCGGCGGTTGGAGATCACCCGGCTCCCCGAGCAGCCCCGCCCCAAGAAGCGCGGCAGTGGTACGACGAAGGAGAAGGCGCAGAGCAGGCTGCGGGAATTCGTGCCGGCGGCAGGCGGCGGGGGAGCGGCGGAAGGTGACGGGCCGCCGGACGGCTCGGGCGGTCACTGGAAGGCGCTGAGCCGTTCGCACCAGGAGATCGGTGAGGAGATCGGCCAGTTGCTCGGGATGAGCAAGGAGCAGTTCTGCCAGGTGGTGCTGCTGCCGCAGGGTGACTTCGCGCGCTTTCTGCGGGCCGATGCGGAGGCCCGCTCCCGGCTGCTGGGCCGGCTCTTCGACACCCGGCGGTTCGCCGCCCTCGAAGAGCAGTTGAATGCGCGCCGCAAGGCCGCCGCCGACACGGTGACGGCAGGCGACGAACGGCTGCTGGCGCTGGCGCACCGGATGGCGCAGGCGGCCGGTGAGAGCGCCGATCTCACCGATCCGTCCGTCCCGGCACCGGACCGCGCCGGGCAGGCGGCGCCGGCCGCACCGGCGCGCGGACGCGGGCGGGCGGCGACGGCGGCCCCAACGGGGCGGGCGACCGTGCCGGGGCAGGCCGGGCCCCTGGAGGGCGGCGGACGGGGCGGCCGTGCCGCGGCCGGGGGAGACCGGGCCGCAACCGGCCCCGGCGAGCCGGGGTTCGCGGAAGCGGTGCTGGTCAGGGCGGCTGTTGCCCGGGTGAGCGCCCGGGAGCGGCTGGCGGTCGCGCACTCCGCGGTGCACGCCGCCGAGGCGGCCGAGCACCAGGCGGCGCGGGAGTGGGAAGAGGCCCGCGAGCGTGACCGGCTCCAGCAGCGGTACGCGGACGCCCGGCGACGGGCCGCCCGGCTCGATGCCTGTGCCGAGGAGCGGGAGCGCACCCGGGAGCGGCTGGAGCGGGCCCGTGCGGCCGCGGAGGTCGCGCCCGCGCTTGCCCTGCGGGACGCCGCCTGGCATGAACTCGACACCGCACAGCGCGCCGAGCGGCAGGCCAGAAGCCCGCTGCCGTCCGCCCTCGCCGACGCCGAGAGCGATCACCTCGCTTCGAGGGAACGGCAGGTGAGGGAAGATCTCGGCTCGCTCGGGGCGGCCCGCAGGGCCGAGCGGCGCGCCGCCGACATCGGCCGGGAGCGGACCGCCCTCGACCGTGAGGCGCGCGCCGATGAGCAGACACGGAAGGACGCCGCCGAGTGGCTTGCCGCATGGGGTGACGCCCAGCGCGCCCATCAGCGGCGCATCGAATCCGCCCAGGAGGCCGCCACCCGGGCCGAACAGCTCGAAGCCCGGATCGCACCGGCCGCCGAACGCTGGGAGGCGGCCCGTCGCCGCGACCGGCTGTCCGCCGAGGTGCGGTCGGCGGAAGGGGAACTGCTCGCCGCCAGGGAGCAGTCCGCGGCGGCCCACGAGCACTGGCTCGATCTCAAGGACCGCCGGCTGCGGGGGATCGCCGCCGAGCTCGCGGACGGGCTGCGCGACGGGCAGGCCTGCGCGGTGTGCGGTGCGACCGAGCACCCCGCCCCGGCCCGGGCCGGGGCAGGCCATGTCGACCGGACGGCCGAGGAAGCCGCGCTGGAGGCTCACCGCCGGGCCGAGGAGACGCGGCAGCAGGCGGAGGCCCGCCGCCAGTCGGCCAAGGAGGCGCTGGCCGCCGCGGCCGCCACGGCCGGGACCACCCCGACCGGTGAACTCGGCGCCCAGGTGGAGGAGCTGCGCGCCGACTTCGCCCGTGCCGGTGAGCTCGGCGCCGACCTGCCTGCCGCCCGTGAGGCGCTGGAGCGCGCCGAGCGTGCATACGAACGGCGCCGCGACGAACAGCAGCAGGCCGAGCGCCGGGTCGCCGCCCGTACCTCCCGGCGCGAGGCGCTGGACAGTGAACGGGCCGCCCTGGAAGAGGAACTGGCCCGGGCGCGCGGCGACTCCCCGAGCGTGGCCGACCGGGCCGCGCGGCTGGAGCGGCAGGTCGCCCTGCTCGCCGCGGCGGCGGAGGCGGCCCGTACGGCGGGCGCCTGCGTCCAGCGTCTTCAGGACGCCGAGGCGGGGCTGTTCGACGCCGCCCACCGCGCCGGATTCGACACCCCGCAGGCCGCCGCCGAGGCCCTGCTGCGGGACGGCGAGTGGCGGGAGCTGCAGCAGCGACTCGACGACTGGCAGGCCGAGTCGGCCGCTGTGGAAGCGGAGTTGGCCGATCCGGGTGCCGGCGCCGCCGCGGCGCTGCCGCCCGCGGACCCGGCTGCCGCGCAGGCGGCGCACCAGGCAGCGGCGGCGCGGCTGCGTACCGCCTCGGCCACCCACGCCGCGGCCCGGGACCGCTGCACCGAGCTCGACCGGCTCTCCGCGCGCGCCGATGCCGACGCCCGCGGGCTGGCCCCGCTGCGTGCCGGCTACGAGCGCATCGCCCGCCTCGCCGCCCTCGCCTCCGGTACGTCCACGGAGAACGAGCGGCGGATGCGCCTGGAGTCGTATGTGCTCGCCGCCCGGCTCGAACAGGTCGCCGCCGCCGCCACGGCCCGGCTGCAGCGGATGTCCGGCGGCCGCTACACCCTCGTCCACTCCGACGAACGGGCCGGCGGCGCCCGGCGCTCCGGCCTCGGTCTGCATGTCATCGACGCCTGGACGGGGCACGAGAGGGACACCTCCAGCCTCTCCGGCGGCGAGACGTTCTTCGCCTCGCTCGCGCTGGCGCTCGGCCTCGCCGATGTGGTCACCGACGAGGCGGGCGGCACCCGCCTGGACACCCTCTTCATCGACGAGGGGTTCGGCAGCCTGGACGAACAGACCCTGGACGAGGTGCTGGACGTCCTGGACTCCCTGCGGGAACGCGATCGCAGCGTCGGCATCGTCAGCCATGTCGCCGACCTCAAGGCGCGGATCCCCGCCCAACTCGAGGTCGTCAAGGACCGGTCGGGCTCGACGGTGCGGCATCGTGTACGGAGCTGAGGATGCCGTGAGCCTGCGGCGTCGGAGTGTCACGGGACGGGCGGTCACCGGCTGACCGGCCGCCCGGCCGACAGGCCGGCCGCGGGATCGAGGAGAGTGCCCGCCGAGGGGAGGGGAGCGCGCGCCACCCGGAAAACCGGGTGACACCGCCACCGGGCGCCCGCCAGCCTGCTGTGTCATGACCTACGACAACAGCCGTTCCGCCGAGAGCTGCCACGCCACGGACGCCGGTGTGCCCCGCCGTGACCCGCTGCCGCTTCTCGGCCGTACCGCGCTGGTCACCGGAGCGAGCCGGCGCCGCGGTATCGGCTATGCGGTCGCCCGGCGGCTGGCCGCGTACGGTGCCGGCGTCTATCTGCACCACCATGTGCCGCACGACGCCCGGCAGCTTTGGGGAGCGGACCCGGGCGGTCCGGACGCGGTCGTCGCCGGGGTGCGTGAACTGGCCGCCCCGGGAGCGGTGGTGGCCCAGGGGCCCGCCGATCTGGCCCGGCCGGACGCCCCCGCCACTCTCCTCGACACCGCGGCCGAGGCACTGGGCGGCAGACTGGACATCCTCGTCGCCAACCACGCCCTCAGCGGCAGCGACGGCCCCCTCGACGCCCTCGATGCGGCGATGCTCGACGCCCACTGGGCGGTCAACACCCGCTCGGTGATCCTCCTCGCCCAGGCCTATGCGCGCCGGCGCCCGCCAGGTCTGCCGGGCGGGAGGATCGTGCTGATGACCTCCGGCCAGGACCTGGGTGACGGGATGCCGGACGAGATCGCCTACGGCCTGGCCAAGGGGGCGCTGGCCTCGGCGACCCGCAGTCTTGCCACCACCTTTGCCGAACTCGGGGTGACCGTGAACACCGTCAACCCGGGCCCGGTGGACACCGGTTACGCGGTCGGGGCGCTGCGCGAGCAGGTCGCCGGGCGCTTCCCCGGCGGGCAATGGGGCGCGCCCGACGACCCGGCCCGGCTGATCGCCTGGCTCGCGACCGATGAGGCGGCCTGGATCACCGGCCAGGTCATCAACTCCGAGGGCGGCTTCCGGCGTTGACTCCGGCTCCGGCTCCGGCCGCGGACCCGTCGATCTCGTAGGCGCGCAGACCCTCGCGCTCCCCGGAGAACCGGAATCCCGCCCGTTCCAGCACCCGCTGGGACGGGACGTTCTCCGGCTCCGTCAGGGCGCACACCGTCCGTACCTCGGGGCGGGCGGCCGCCCAGCCGGCGAGCAGCCGCGTGGCGTCGGTCGCCCAGCCGGCGCCGCGCGCGGACGGGGAGAGGTCGTAGCCGATCTCCACGAAGCCCTCGGCATCCGGCGGACCGTGGAAGCCGATGCTGCCGAGCGCCGTCCCCGAGGCCGCGTCGGTCAGGACGAAGACGCCCCAGCCGGGCCGGTAGTGGCCGGCCGCGGCCGCCCGTACGGCGATGCCGGCACCGCCCGAGGTGGCCGCGGCCGGTGTGCCGTCGATCCAGTCGAACCCCGCGGGCTCACCGTCCGCGACCCGCGCGGCGGTGGCCGGCAGCAGCGCACGCAGCGCCACCCGGCCCGAGGTGAGCACCAGCGGGTAGCCGGCGCCGACGGTGACCAGCGCCTCGAACAGCGGCCGGTGGTCCACCCCCGCGGGAAGACCACTGACCTGGCCGTCGCCGACCTCCACCACCCGCCACACACCGTCGGTGCGCAGCGCCAGGTCCGTGGTGACGAAGCGCAGCCCCAACTCCCTTACCGCGGGCGCCACCTGGGTGAGATCGGGGACGGGGCGCAGCTCCGGGGTGTCGGGGTGCGGGCCGGTCAGCACCGGCTCGCCGTCCACCCACCACACCCGCGCCTCACCCACCGCCTCGAAGGACTCGAAGTCGCGCAGCACCACGCCTCCGGTCAAGAACTCCTCCTGGAGGGCGATGAAGCGGCCGACGACCGCGGCCAGGTGCTCGGTGTCGCCCGCGTCGGGGACGAAGGCGGCCTCGTCCCATTCGTGTTTACGGGACTTGACCCAGTCCTTGACGACGAGCGGACGGGGCCTGCCCGGCGCGCCGGACCCTTCGGCAAGTCCCGCCAGCGCCGCCCGCTCCGGGGCCCGGCCGGGCGCGCAGGGGAGCCAGACGCTGTGCGGGGTGAGCGCACGGAAGGTGTCGTACCAGCCCGGAAGCTCATGGGCGCACCGGTATGCGGAGGGGGAGGTCAGCAGCCGGCAGCCGCGGTCGGCGAGCGCCGCGGACAGCTCGGCATAGCGGTCGGCGGGCAGCATCCAGCCGCGGTACCAGACCGGCCCGGCCTCCCGCGGGACCCGTGCGACCGCCGCTTCGGCATCCCCGGCGACCAGCGCCTCGTGGCCGAGCACCGCGGTCACCGCGCCGGCCGACTGCGCCGCGGCGGCCTCGGTCGCGAAGTGCGGATCGGGACGCCGGGGACGCAGGGGGTCGCCGGGGAGCAGAAGGAGCGGCCGGTCCGCCACGAGATCCACTGTCATATCAGCGGACCCTACGGACGGCGGCGGCCGGCCACAACATCCGGTGGGGTGGCCGGCCGCCGTACACCCGGGCCGTGGTCAGAGCGCCGACAGCTCGGCTTGCAGATCGTCCAGGCCCAGCGAGCCCTGCGACAGCGCCGCCATGTGCCAGGCCTTGAGGTCGAAGTCCGCGCCGTGCCGGGCGCGGGCCGCCTCCCGGCCCTGCAGCCACACCCGTTCGCCGAGCTTGTAGCCGATCGCCTGCCCGGCCATGCCCTGGTAGCGGATGATCTCGCTCTCGACGAAGTCGGCCGGACGGCTGCTGTGCCGTGCGAAGAACTCCTGGGCCAGCTCGGGCGTCCAGCGCTCGCCCGGATGGAAGGGGGAGTCCGCCGGGATCTCCAGCTCCAGATGCATCCCGATGTCGATGACGACCCGGACCGCCCGCATCATCTGCGCATCGAGATACCCCAGGCGCCGTTCGGCGGTGGTCAGGAAGCCCAGCTCGTCCATGAGCCGTTCGGCGTACAGCGCCCAGCCCTCGGCGTTGGCGCTCACGATGCCGACCGTGCTCTGGTACCGGGAGAGCTGGTCGGCGACGTGCGCCCACTGCGCCAGCTGGAGGTGGTGGCCGGGCACACCCTCGTGGTACCAGGTGGAGACCAGGTCGTACGCGGGGAAGCGGGTCTCGCCCATCGTCGGCAGCCAGGTCCGGCCTGGGCGGGTGAAGTCCAGCGACGGCTGGGTGTAGTACGGGGCGGCGGCGCTGCCGGCCGGGGCGATCCGCGACTCCACCCGGCGCACCCGCTCGGCCAGCTCGAAGTGGGTGCCGTCGAGCGCGTCGATGGCCTCGTCCATCAGCGACTGGAGCCACTGCCGGGTCTCCTCGACGCCCTCGATCGCCTCGCCGTGCTCATCGCACCAGGCCAGCGCCTCCCAGGGAGTCTTCGCACCGGGCAGGACCTTCTCGGCCTCGGTCTCCATCTCGGCCAGCAGCCGGTGGAACTCGGACCAGCCGTACGCATACGCCTCGTCCGGGTCGAGATCGGCGCCGTTGAAGTAGCGGGCGAGGCGGGCGTAACGCTCCCGTCCCACCACGTCCGGTGCGCCCTCGACGGCCGGGGCATAGCTGTCACGGAACCAGTCGCGCAGCTCCACCAGGGCGCCGGTCGCCACCTCGGCGGCCTCGGTCAGTTCGGCGCGCAGGGTGTCCGGGCCGGGGTCGGTGAACTCGGCGAACCAGCTGCGGTCGGTGCCGATCCATTCGTCCAACTGGCCGATGACGGTGCGCACCTGGGTCGGCCCGGCGGGCAGATCGCGCTTCAGGCCGGCGTCGAGCGCGGCGCGGTAGCCCTCCAGCGCGGCGGGTACGGCCCGCAGCCGCCGGGCGATCGCCGACCAGTCCTCGTCGGTCTCGGAGGGAGTGACCGTGAAGACCTGCCGGACGTGGTGCAGCGGCGAGCTGAGGTTGCTGACCGAGCGGAGGCCCTCGCCCGCCTCGTGGACCGCCAGCTCGGCGGTCAGCCGTTCGCGCAGCAGCCGCGCGCAGATCTGCTCGGCGGCGCTGTCCGCGCCCGGCCGGGACTCGGCCTCTGCCAGTTTCTCCAGCGTCGTCCGGGCGAGCTGGGCCACCGCTTCCTGGCCCGTCGGTGAGAAGTCGGGGAGCCTGCCGGAGCTCTCGGGGATGCCGAGGAAGGTACCGGTGATCGGGTCCAGATCGACAAGGGCGTCGACATAGGCATCGGCGACCTGGCGGGGCAGCGGACCGCCCCCGGAAGTAGTGGTGTGGGACATGCGTCCATCCTCGTACGGATGGCCCCGCCGCGTCACCACCAAGAGGCGGTACGTTCCTGTCGTTTTGTGCCCGTGCCCGGGTGTGGGCGCGGGGGCAGGGGCGCCGGCCGGGCGCCGGTGGCCCGGCCGGGCACGACGGGGTGGCGCTCAGCGGCGCCCCGTGCCGTCCTGGATCCGTACGCTCTGCCGGGTCGTCCGCCGGGCGGGCACAGCCGTGGGGCGGGTGGTGATCACCAGCGTGCCTTCCTCGATCTGGTAGTCGAGCGGCAGTCCGAGTCCGCGCATCGCCGCCACCATGCCGGTGTTCGAGGCCTTGGTGATCGCATAGACACTCTCGCAGCCGGTTTCGGCCGCCATCGTCACCAGCCGGCGCAGCAGCTCGGCGCCGATGCCGCGCTGCTGCCAGGCGTCCTCGACCAGCAGGGCGACCTCGGTCTCGTCACCGTCCCACAGCAGATGTCCCAGCGCCACCAGCCGGCCGGAGGCGGTCTCCACCGCCAGGGTGCGGCCGAACTGCGGGCTGAGCAGATGGCCGAGATAGCGGTCCGCGTCACCGACGGGGCCGTGGTAGCGCAGCCCCAGGGTCTTCGGGGAGCAGCGGTCGTGCATCTCGCGGGCCGCGGCCAGGTCGGAGGTGTCGGCGCGGCGGATCGTGATCTCGTTGCCCTCGGGCAGCGTCAGGACGTCACGCCGCGGGGGAACCCGCTGGCCGAGTCTGGCGTCCAGGTCGACCAGGGCGCGAACCCGGGCGAACTCGGCGGGGGTGAACGGCAATTGCGGCCTTTCGATGGTGAGCGAGCCCCCGGAGGGGTCGCGGAACTTCATGCGGTGCTTCTCCAACACGCCCTCCGTGGGTACCTGCTCCGCGAGCGGCTGACCGCGCAGCGAGCGCGCGGGAACCGAACGAATCGTGCAGCGGCCCAGCAACTGGCGCAGCACCAGGGGGAGTTCGGAGGAGTCCAGAGCGGTACGGGTCGCCAGGCCCAGCATCCGGGTCGGGGCATCGACGAGGTCGTGCGCGTCGGCCCGCTCCAGCCAGCTGTGCGCGCCGCCCGCGCCGGTGACCGTGCCGGTCAGCTCCGCGGGCGTCAGCGTGCCGGGCGCGCGCAGCAGGAACTCGTCGACCGTGCCCTCGGACAGCGGGTGGGTCTGCAGGCTGAGGATGTCCACCCGCCGCGCGCCCAGCGCCGTGCACAGCGCGGCCAGGCTGCCGGGCTCGTCCCGGACCGTGGTCCGCATCCGCCACAGCACCGTCTCCTGCCCGCCGGCCCCGGGGGCCGGTCCGGACGGGGAAGCCGCCGTGGCGCCGGTATCGGTCGGCGGCGGCGCGTTTTCGTGGCGTCGTGACCACCAGACGTGGAAGCCGGCGGTGGCCAGCAGGGCCACCGCGGCGGAGCACAGCAGCAGCGGGCCCGACGGGCCGTGTGTGACGGTGTCGGCGAGGGCGCCGGCCGCCGCCACGGCGGTGAACAGGGCGGCCAGCTCGATGACGTCCCGCCGCTGGTGGGGGCGGCGGGTGGTACGGGCAGAGGATGCTTCAGTCATGCACACAAGCCTGGCGCACAGGTGTTGCCTGATCGCCAACACCTTGTGTCCGACGGGTAAAAGACGCAATCGACGCATTGGACTCTACTGTCCTACCTGTCCCGGTTGCAGCACCTTGCTGAACAACACCTCGCCACCCTCCTGACGCAGCCGCACCGTCATCTCCCCGCTCTCCCCGTCGATATCGATCTCGCCGAAGTACGGCGGACTCTCCGCGGGAGAGGTGTTGGCACGGTCCGGCGCCTTGATGAACGGCTGCTCGGGCCCGAATGTTCCGTCCAGCTTCAATGCCTGGAATCCACCCGCGTTCAGCGGGCCCGACACGAACTCCCAGAACGGCTCGAAGTCCTTGAACGCGGCCCGCTCCGGCGCGTAGTGCTGCGCCGCGGTGTAGTGGACGTCCGTCGTCAGCCATACCGTGCCGGTCACCCGGGCGTGCTTGATGTGCCGCAGCAGCTCGGCCAGCTGCAGCTCGCGCCCCAGAGGAGCGCCCGGATCGCCCTGGGCGAGCGCCTCGAAGTTGGCTTTGCCGTCCGGTACGACCAGACCCAGCGGCATATCGGAGGCGATCACCTTCCACACCGCGGTGGAGCGGGACAGCTCGCGCTTGAGCCAGCGCAGCTGCCCGGCCCCCAGGATGCCCTGCGGGTCGTCGGTCTGCCGGTCCGGCGAATTGGCGTTCCGGTAGCGGCGCATGTCCAGTACGAACACATCGAGCAGCGGGCCGTGGCGCACCACACGGTAGACCCGGCCGCCCCGGTCGGGCCGCAGCGTCCGGATCGGGAAGTACTCGCTGAACGCGCGCAGCGAGCGCGCGGACAGCACATCGGTCTCCTTCACCGTGTACCGGTCGTCGTCGAGCAGTTGCCCCGGATACCAGTTGTTGTGCACCTCGTGGTCGTCCCACTGGGTGATCGTCGGCACCTGGGCGTTGAAGCGGCGCAGATGGTCGTCCAGCAGGTTGTAGCGGAACGCGCCGCGGAACTCCGCCAGCGTCTCGGCGACCTTGGCCTTCTCCTCGGTCGTCACATTCCGCCAGATCCGGCCGTCCGGCAGGGTCACCCGCTCGGGGATCGGACCGTCGGCGTAGATGCTGTCGCCGCTGCACAGGAAGAAGTCCGGATTCCGGCGCCGCATGTCCTCGTAGATGCGGTAGCCGCCGCGGTCCGGGTTGATGCCCCAGCCCTGCCCGGCCAGATCACCCGACCAGTGGAAGCGCACGCCCTCCCGTCGCCCGCCACCGACCCGGCCGGAACCTCTCCCGGCATCCGTGGGGGTGCGGCCCGCGGGCGCCGTGCGGAAGGTGCCGGTGACCGGCTCGCCGGACCGCCGGGGATCGTCCGGGTCGGCGAGCAGCACCCGGTAGTGGATCTGTTCACCGGGCGGCAGGCCGTGCAGCGAGGTCACGCCGGTGAAATCCGTCCCCGCCCCGGTCACCGGGCCGTGCCAGGTCCTGGCGTTGCGGAACGACTCGGTGGCCGCGGTCTGCACCACCATCCGGGCCGGCCGGTCGGATCGCACCCACACCAGACCCGACGAGGTGGTCACATCCCCGACCTGCACGCCCCAGTCGGCGCTCGGCCGCCCGCTGCGGGCCTGCGCCGGTGCGGCGCAGGAGATGGCGGGCAGCGCCAGTGCCGCCGAGCCGGCCGCCGCGCCCTGCAGCAGTGTCCGCCGTCCGAAGCCGCCGCCGGATCCCTGCGCCATCTCCAACCTCCATGCCTCGACCGATTTCACTGCCGCCCCGTTCGTATCGTTGTCCGGTGCCCGGCAGCCGAACGGACGGTGAACAGGGGCCCGTTCGTCTCCGCGGTCCCTCCGCCGGCCGCGAGGGTCTCCGGTCCCGGCTTCGCGACTCACCGGACCGGGCCATGGTCGCAAGACCCCCGGCCGATCGCCAGGATGCCGCAGGGATGTTTACGCCCCGGGTACGCGCCGCCGCTGCAACGGCGGCCGCCGGGGCGTCCCGGCCGGGGTGTGCGGGACGTACGGGAGGCCCGGGACAGACAGGGCGCTCGGGATGCTCGGGGCACGAGGGGTGCTCGGGACGCACAGGGAGCCCGGGGCGCCCGGGACGGACAGAGAGCTCGGGAGGCCCAAGGCACCCGGCACGGAGCGCGGCAGAGGCCTTCGCGCCGTCGCGGGCCAGGCGAAGCCGGCGCGCTCGCTAGGAACTGCCCCGGCCGACGGTGTCGAGGACGACCCGCGCCACCAGCGCCGGATCGTCGTGCATCGGCACATGCCCGCAGCCCGGCAGCCGTACCAGCCGCGCACCCGGAATCGTGTGCTTGGCGCGCACGCCCTGGCGGGGGAGCAGCAGGCGGTCCCGGCTGCCCCAGCCGATCGTGACCGGAACGTCCGGCACATCGGCGGTGAACCGCACCTCGCGGCCGGCCGCCAGCGTCGGCGCAAAGCCGGGGCCCTCGCGCAGCGCCCTGGTCTCCGCCACGACGGCCGCGGCCGAACGACGGCCGGGGTGGGCGTAGATGGTGCCGGTCAGTGAGGCGCGGCCGAGTGCGGTCCGGGCCAGGGTCTCCACCACCGGCTCGGGCAGCGCCTGCGCCCCGGCGTACATGCCGCGCAGCACGCCGAAGGCGTACCGCCGCTCGGCCCGGGTCCAAAAGCCCGCGGGCGAGAGCGCGGTGACCGACCGGACGGCCCGCGCGCGGCCCAGCTCCAGGGCGAGCAGCCCGCCCAGCGAGTTCCCCACCACATGCGGGTGGTCGGCGCCGAGCTCCTTGAACGCGGCGATGAGCAGCGGGACGACCGACGACAGCGCGTAGGAGGAACCACCGGGCAGTGCGGGGGAGGCGCCGAAGCCCGGCAGATCGAGGGCGATGACCTCATGGGACGCGGCCAGGATGTCGCACACCGGGCGCCAGGCCTGGAGATGGTGGCCGATACCGTGCAACAGGACGACGGGGTCGCCCGCGCCCTTGCGCTCGTAGGCGACCGTGAACGGCGGCCGGTCCTCGGGGGTGACACGGGCGAAGGAGACCGGGGTGGCCATCAGAACTCCTCGGGGGTGCGGTGCGTGCGGTGGTCCCGGGTGTGCGCTGACACGATGCCAGGTGCGACTACCGAGCGGTATGGGGCCGCCGGGACGAGTACGCGAGGCGCCGCGGGCCACGCGGCCGGGGCTTCGAAGCCCCCTAGACCGCCCGCGATCCGGAGCAGTCGGTGTCTCCCGTCACCAGTTGAGCGGCGGCGCGCAGACCGGTCCGCGGGCCGGCCAGCACCGGCACACCGGCATCGAGCCCGTCGGCCGCCGGCGCCATGGAGGCCTGTGCCAGGACGATCACGTCGGCGTCCCGGATCTCTTGCGCCGCGGAGGCGACCGCCGTCAGATAGCCGTCGCGGTCGCCGGCCTCGAAGCGCTCCCAGGCGTCCGGCACCAGCACGGTGCGCACGCCGATCTCGCGGCCGGCCCGGTCGGCCTCCTGCCTGATCAGGTCCTCCGTCGGGACGAGGGTGCTTTCCACCGTGGCGAGTACGGCGATGCGCGGGCCGGTGGCGACGGCGGTCGCGGCCATCGGGCGGTCCACCCGCAGGACGGGGAAACCGAGCGCCGCACCGGCCGCCTCGGCGACCGAACCGATCGTCGAGCACGTGCACAGCGCCGCCCGCGCCCCGCCCCGGGCCGCCCCCGCCAGGTCGGCTTCGAGGTCCTTGGCCACCGCATCGGGGCCCTGTGCCCTTGCCCGGTCCAGGAGTTCGGGGCGTACGAGGTGATCCAGCGTCAGGCCGGGGGCCTCCTCGTCGCGCAGTGCGTCGAAGACCGGGACGTGAACGGGAGAGGTGTGCAGGAGGGCGAGCATGCCGGTGACGCTAGCGGGTGGCGTGCGGGAGGGCGCGGGCGGGGCGGCCGGTACGGGTGGCCGGGACGGGCCGTCGTGCCGATCCGTAACGGATGCCGGATTGGTCTTGACCAAGGGTGGGGGCGGCCATATCGTCGGGATACTGCAACAACCTTTCATAAAGAAGCGCTCATTATCGGGCGTGCCAGGCGGGCTCGCGAAGCGGCGGGCGTGCAGGCGGGCCCGCGAAAGCGGCGTCTGGGGTGTGGGCCCGAGCCCACGGGGGCGCAGAACCGGTAACGGCCAGTGCGGAGGACAGGGTGGGGACCACGCAGCTCGAAACGGTGCCGGAGCCGAAGTACTGGCACCTCAAGACCGTGCTCAGCGAGGCGCTGGACTCGGAGTTCGCGGTCGGCGAGATTCTGCCCAACGAGCGTGAGCTGGCCGCGCGGTTCGGCGTCGCCCGGGCCACGCTGCGGCAGGCCCTCGAACAGCTGGAGCTGGAAGGCAGACTCCAGCGCCGCCGCGGTGTGGGCACCACCGTCGCGCCGCCGCGGATAGGTGTCGCCGTCGACCCCGTCCGCCACACCTGGCCCGGCGCCGTTGGTGACGACTGGCAGCCGCTTGACGCCGTCGAGAGCGATACGGTGCCCGCCGCGGTGGCCGGACTGCTGGCGACCGCCCCCGGCGACCCGGTGCACATCGTGCGCCGCAGCCGGGTCACGCACGACCGGCCGGTCGCCGCCGAACTGCTGTACGTCCCTGCGGCCGCGCTCCCGGACTGCGCGCCGGCCGCCTCGCTCGGCGCCCCGGCCCGGGCCCGCGCGGTGCTGCACGCGCTGCAGACGCTGGAGCTGGACGGCCAGGACCGTACCGTCGAGCTCGGCTCGGCCCGTGCGGAGGACGCCAAGCAACTGGACCGGCTCCCCGGCGCGCCCGTCCTGGTGGTCACCACCCGCTATGTCTCCGGGGGCCGTACGACTGCCGTTGCGGTCTCCACCTACCGTGCGGACACCTGCCGTCTGACTTTCGGCGAGAGCGACGCGGGCGCCCTGCTCGCGGGGTGAGCGCCCGACGGCCGAGGTACGGGCTCCCGCAGGCTCTGGTCGTCAGTGCTGGTCAGCGGGGGCCCGGCACCACGTCGTGGCGCGTGGGGCGGGCCGGCGCCGCACCCTCCACCGCGAAGAGTTCGCCCTCCACATGATCGAGCGCGAGCCGCAGCGCCCCGGTGGCGACCGCCGCGTCGCCCAGCCGGGACAGGGCGACCTGCGGCGGGCGCAGGCAGTAACGCGCCAACTCCGCGCGCAGCGGCTCCAGTACGCCGTCCAGCCCCGCAGCCCAACCGCCGATCACCACCAGCTCCGGGTCGAGCGCCAGCACCAGGGCCGCGACATCGTGCACCAGCCGCCGCAGGAAACGGTCGACCGCCTCGCGGGCCTGCGCGTCGCCCTCCCGCGCCGCCGCGAAGACCGCCGCGACCTGCGCCTCGTCCAGGGGGTGCAGCGGCTCGCCGGTCGTCGACAGCAGCCTCTCCGGTGTCGCCTCGCGGCCGAGCAGGTGCAGGGCGCCGATCTCCCCGGCCGCCCCGCCGAATCCGCGGTGCAGGCGTCCGCCGATCAGCGAGCCGGCGCCCGGGCTGAGTCCGGCCAGCACGAAAACGATGTCATCGGAGCCGATGGCGGCACCTTGCCAGTGTTCGGCCACCGCGGCGGCATTCGCGTCGTTCTCGACCAGCACCGGGCAACGGAACGACCGCCGCAGCCGCTCGCCGAGCGGCAGACCCGTCCAGCCGGGCAGGGCCGTGCTCAGCCGGACGGTGCCGTCCGCCTCCACGATGCCGGGGCCGGCCACACCGACGGCCCGCAGCGAAGGCCGGGGCACGCCCGTGCGGCGCAGCAGATCGGCCACCACGGCGCGGACCCGCTCCAGCCGCTCGTCGGCCGGTGCGCTCTCCTCCACGGCGCGTTGCGCGGTGTCCAGCACCTGGCCGCTCAGATCGGACAGCAGGGCTGCGACACGGTGCGGGCCGATCTCGATGCCCAGCAGATGCCCGGCCTCCGTACGGAACCGGAACCGGCGGGCAGGACGCCCCTGACGGCGGGTCCCGCCTTCCTCGGCGGCCGCCTCGACCACCAGGCCGGTCTCGATCAGCCCCTCGACCACGCCCTCGACCGTCGGCCGGGACAGGCCCGTCACCTGGACGAGGTGGGTGAGCGTGGGGGAGTCCGCGGCGCGCAGCGCATGCAGCACCACGGCGGAGTTGATCCGTCGCAGCAGGGAGGGGTCCCCGCCGGTGAGCCGCCCCAACGTCCGTCTCCCTCGCTTCGCGTGTGGGGCGGATCGTAGCCGGTCACCGGAGGGGCGGCGAGCCCCACGGGGCGGCCGGGCGGGTGCAGGAGTCCGGCCCGGCGCGCGCCGGCGAGGGATCGCCGGAGGGGCGGCGCCTTCGCCGGCAGGAGGCAAGGGGGAGGGGGAGAGGGGGAGAGGGGGAGAGGACGAGGGGCAGGCAGGGAGCGAAGGCGCCGGTGGTCGGGTCAGCGTTCAGGGTTGGTGCCGTTTGGTGCCGTTGGTGCCGTTGATGTCGTTGGCACCGTGGGTGTCGGTGAACTCCTCGTCGGCGACGGGGAGAACGAGCCGGGACGGGTGGTGGAGCGAGACCTCGGCCGGTATGAGCCGGGTGGCCGTCGCCGGAGGCTCGCCGGTGCCGGTGTTGCGGGCGAAGCGTGGGTGTGCGCCGCCGCTGACCTGCAGGCGGATCCGGTGTCCGGCGGGAAAACGGTAGGCCGTGGAGCTCATCGCCACCGTGACGGCGGCCGGGGTGGCTCCGGTGGCGTCCGTGGTGGGGCCGGGCCGCAGCCGTTGCAGCCCGTCGCAGATGTTGGTCGACCGGCCCCGGTCGTCGACGTCGCAGAGCCGGGCGAAGACATCGGCGTGACCGGTGTCCGTGGTGACCCGTAGCTCCACACGGACCGGCCCGTGGAGGCGCACCGGCTCGGTGAGCGGCGCGGTGGTGAAGGTCAGGACGTCTTCCCTGGCCTCCAGTGCGGTGTTGTCCTGATACCCGGCCTTGCCGGACAGCAAGGGGCCGCCGACCGAGGGCGTCGGATCGGCAGGGTCGTAGCGGAAGGACACCGGCGCCGGGGCGTTCTCGGGCATCCGGGTGCGCAGGGTGCCGTGGCCGTCGAGGTACCAGTGGTGGGCCGTCGTCGCCGGGGGCCAGTCGGGAAGGTCCTGCCATGCCTGCCCGCCGGCCACGTGCACCCGCGCCTTCGTCGTCCGCAGGCCGGACGGGTCGTCGCACAGGTGGGCCCGCAGCCAGGCCAGGCTTTCGGCGAAGACCTCGGGCCAGCCCTGCTGCATGGCGGAGTTGTGCGTCCAGGGGCCGACGAGCAGGCTGCGGTCGCAGCCGGCCCGCCGCAGTCCGTCGTACTGCTGCAGGGTCTGGTCGAGGGCCACGTCGTGCCAGCCGGTGATCAGGCTGGTCGGCACCCTCAGGCCTTCGGCCACGGATCGCAGGTCCACCCCGTGCCAGTGCGCGTCCTCCGGTTCGGGGCGGACCATCGCCTCCTCCAGGAACGGCACCCTTCCGCCCAGGCCGGGCACATAGGCCGTGCCGAGCGGAAGCGTGCGCGTGATCGTGCGGAAGTGGCGCCGCAGCCGCAGTGCGGCCCACAGAAACCTCGGTACGCCCCGGTGCTGATGCGCCATGCCCATGGAGGTGGCAAGGGCACTCTCCAGCGCGAAGGCGCCGCCGGGGTGGAAGTAGCCGTGCAGGTCGTGCAGGCCGACCTGGATCACCATTGCGCGCAGTTCCGGCGGCGGGTCCGCGGCAAGTGCCCACTGGACGTAGCCCAGGTAGCTGGCGCCGATCGTGCCCAGCGCGCCCGTGAACCAGGACTGCCGGCGCAGCCAGGCGACGGTGGCCCGGCCGTCGGCGGCCTCGTGGCGCCACAGGTCGAAGGTGCCGCCGGACCCTCCGGTACCGCGGCAGCTCTGCAGGACGACGTGGAAGCCCTGTTCGGCGAAGAGCACGCCGTACATGGGCGCCCAGGGGAAGCCGCGGCCGTACGGCGAGCGGACCAGGAGTGTGGGGAAGTCGCCCTCGGCCAGGGGGAAGTAGTGGTCGGTCAGCAGTTCACTGCCGTCCGCCGCGGGCACCACGAGGCCGGGCTCGTAGGCGATGTCGTGGAGCTTGGGCGGCAGGCCCCGGAAGGTGCGCCGCATGGCGCGGACGTGCAGGGGTGGCTGCTTCGCGGACGAGTGGTGCGTGGCCGTCGTCATGGTGCCTCGATTCCTGGAGCGGTCTCCGCGCATATTTCCAGTACGTCGTACGAGAATAGCGTGTGGTGGGATGGCGCCAGAACCGAGGAGAGGTTGCCGTGGCCCGTACAGCAGGCTCATCAGGCCGTCATGCCGGTGTGGATCCCGAGCTGCTCTGGTCGCGGGCCGAACGCCCGCGGCGGGGCAGGCCGCCGGCGCACGACCGCGCCGCGATCACCGCCGAGGCCGTTGCCCTCGCCGACGCCGAAGGGCTCGCCGCGGTCACGATGCGCGCGGTCGCGGGCCGGATCGGCGCGGGGACGATGTCCCTCTACAGCTATGTCCCCAACAAGGAGACGCTGCTGGAGCTCATGATCGATCAGGTGAGCGGCGACCACCGGCTGCCGCCCGAGGCCTCCGGTGACTGGCGCGCCGACCTCCGGCGGATCGCCCACGAGCAGCGCGCGATCATGCACCGCCACCCCTGGCTGCCCGGCGCCCTGCCCGCGCAGCAGACGCTCGGTCCGAACACCCTGGCCGTCTGGGAGCACACCCTCGCCGTCCTCGCCCCCGCCGGCCTCGATGCCCGGGCGAGGCTGGAGACCTTCAGCCTGCTCACCGGCTTCGTGGCCAGCCACGTGCTGTACGAACTCGCCCAGGAGCGGGCGGTCGAGGGGGCCGGGCGCACCTCCGGCGAACTCCTCGACGCGCAGGCGCGCTACCTCAAGTCCGCTGCCGCCGCGGGCAGCTTTCCGCACCTCGCCGCGGCGCTGGAGGCGACGGGTAACGACCCGGCCCCGCAAGCCGTTTTCGACCGTCTCCTCGACCGCATGATCAACGGCCTTACGGCGGCGATGTGACCCCGGTACCGGAGTTCCCGCCGGAGTTCCCGCCAGGGCTCCCGCCGGAGCTCCCGCCGGGGCGCCCGGCTGCGGCTGCACGGCCCGGGAGGGTCAATTGTCAGACCCGGGCGGTTTACTGACGGCATGACCACTGACGCGTATCTGGCCGCCGTAGACCGGCTGCGGCTCCGGGAATTCCCCGCTGCCCGGGCCCGTTCCGCCATGGTCGAGAGCGGGCCGGGGTTCCACATAGCCGGTCTGCGGGTCAGCCAGGAGTTCTGGGACGCGGACCTCGCCGAGGTGGCCGAGGCCGCGGAGGAGTTCGAGGCCGAGCTGACGGCGCTGGTGCAGGCTCTGTCGTTACGGTGGGGCGAGCCCGAAACGGTCGATCTCGCCGACCACCTGGAACGGTCGGCAAGGGGACTGCCCGTCCCGCCACCGCTGGACACCCTGTGCGGATATGTCCCGCGGATGCACGGCTGGCGGGTTCAGGGCCGGTGGATCGGGGTGGGCGTGGGGCAGGGCGACCGTGAGCTGCCCTTCCAACTGCTGGTGGCGGTGGGGGAGGGGCGATGACGTAGAGGGGGTGCCGCGGCGTCAGCGGGGGAAGACGGGGGCGAGCGCCGCGGTGACGAGCCGGTGCGGGGCGCCGGTGCCGTCGGCGGGGACGGTCCACAGGTCCGAGCCGAAGTCGCCCGGCAGGGAGTAGACCAGAGTGCGGTCGTCGCGCCAGACGGCCTGGTCGTCGACGTTGCGGTGTTCCCCGGTCGCCCTCTCGCGCAAGGTGCGCAGATCGAGGACGTACAGACGCCAAGGAGCGTTGGGGTCGGCGCCCTTGACGCGCTTCTTGTACGCGAGCCGGGTGCCGTCGGGGGAGAGCGAGGGGCATTCGACGTTGGGGTGCAGCGCCCGGAGGGTGCGGGTGGTGCGGTCGCCGCGGACGAGGTAGGTCTTTCCGGCCGTGGCAGCGGTGGCGTAGAAGTGGGTGTCGTCGGCGAAGGTGACGCCCCAGACATTCACATCGGCCGCGTGCACCGGACGCCCGTCGACGGTCAGGGCATAGGTCTCCAGGTTGGCGTCCGGATGCCGGCCGCGGGTGTCGACGACGGAGGTGCGGGTGGAGAAGGCGGTACCCGCGTAGGAGTCCCCGCTGACGAAGACCGTCCATGCGACGGTACGGCCGCTGGGGGAGACCCGGGCGCGGGTGGGGGTGCCGGCCAGTTCGTAGTGGCGCAGCGGACGCAGGCGCTTGTCGAGGATCACGGCCCGGTAGGTGTCGCGGAGCGTGCCGTGGACCGCCTGAAGACAGATGCCGGTGCCGCCGGCCGCGTGAAAGCGCAGGCAGCGGACGCCGGATGCGGTGCGCGGGCCGGTGAGCCGGTCTGCCGGGACGGCGGTGATCTCGTCGCGATGCGGGCCCCAGGCCATGGTGCGGAACAGGCTGCGGTGCGGGTCGTCCAGGCGTACGGCTCCGGAGGTGACCGGGGGGCCGCCCGCCTGGGGGCGCTCCTTGCGGGCGGCGCGCCCTGCGGCGTGCAGCGTCGCGCCGACGGCGACCCCGCCGAGCACGAGCACGGTGACGAGCAGGAGGAACAGGCGTGCGCCGCGGCTCAGGGGAGTGCGGTTCGAGGGGGTGCGGCTCACCGTGTGTCCTCCGAGGGGGAGTTCGAGGTCGGCGCCGGGACGGCACGGCGCAGAAGGCAGGCGCTGACGGCCGCGGCGAGCGCCAGGCCGATGACGGCGGTCAGGACGGCGGTGCGGTCACCCCAGGTGGTCCAGGCGGCGCCGAAGGCGAGGGAGCACACGAAGCGGGCGGCGGTCTGGCCGGTCTGCACCACGGCCAGACCGCTGCCGCGGGCGTCCTGGGGCACCGCATCGGCGGTCGCCGCCGCCAGCACTCCGTCGGTCGCCGCATAGAACGAACCGTGCAGCACCAGCACGGCACAGACCAGGGCCGCCCCGCCGGCCGACCAGACCAGCAGCAGCCCGTAGGCACCCAGCAGCGCCAGATGTCCGGAAAGGAACAGCCGCCGCCGGCCGATCCGGTCGGCGACGGCCCCCAACGGCACCGCCAGCAGCAAGAACGCCGCGGCCGTGCCCAGCGGCAGCAGCGGGAACCAGCCCGTCGGCAGATCCAGCCGCCGCTGCAGGGTCAGATACAGGAAGGAGTCGCTGACGGTGGTCAGCCCCAGCAGCACCGCACACCCGGTCAGCCGGCGCACCTCCGGCCGTCGCAGCAGGGTGCGCACCGGCGTCCGGGGCCCGGCCGGGGCACGGTCGTCCGCGGCTCCTGCGGCATCCGGGATGCGGCGCGGGACGAACAGCAGCAGGACGATCACCCCCAGTACGGCCACGCAGAAGCTGACCGTGAAGACCGCGTCATAGCCTTCCGCCGCCACCCGCAGCAGCACGAACGCCACCAGCGGCCCGCACAGCGCCCCCGCCGTGTCCATGGCCCGGTGCACCCCGAACGCCCGCCCCCGGGCGGCGGGTTCGGCGGCCAGGGAGATCAGCGCGTCCCGCGGCGCGGTCCGCAGCCCCTTGCCGGTACGGTCCACCGCCAGCACTGCCCCGATCAACGGCAGCGAGTGCACCATCAGCAACAGCGGCTTGCACAGGGCGGAGAGCCCGTACCCCACCACGGCCACCGTCTTGTGGCCGCCGCCCCCGCCCCGGTCCGACAGTCGGCCCCCCACCAGCCGGACCAGCGCGCTCACCCCGTTGTAGACCCCGTCCAGCACCCCGAACCCCCAAGGGGACAGGCCGAGTTCGGCGACAAGGTAGAGCGGGAGCACGGCGGTGACCATCTCCGAGGAGATGTCCGTGATGAGACTGACGGTGCCCAGCACGAGCACCGTCGAGGGGAGCGCGGTCCCGGCGCGCCGACGCGGATGGTGGTCCGTCGTGGCGCGCCGGTCACCCGGCGGAGCGGAGGCCGAGGAGGCGGAGCGGCGGTCCGCGAGATACACGTCAGCCGGCCCAGATGCCGCTGATGTCCTTGGCGTCGGCGGCGTTGCCCGCGTGTGAGGTGCCGTACATGTCCTCGAGGGTGCGCAGGACGTCGTAGTGGTTGTAGGTGGCGGCGGAGGTGGCGCCTGCCGTGACCGGCTGGCCGTAGAGCACGGTCGGGATGCGGTTTCCGCTGAGCCGGTTGTCCTCGTCGAAGGTGAGCAGCAGCAGGCTGTTGTGGGTCGTGGCCCAGTCCGCATAGCTCTTGAGGTGGTCCTTCAGCCAGGTGTCACCGCTGGAGACCGAGCAGTCGTGCATATCGCTGCACAGATTCGGCACGACGAAGGAAACGGTCGGCAGCGTCGCGAAGTCGGTGGGAAACGCGTCGAAGGTGTGCGCCGAGCCGGTGGAGACATTGCCGAAGCCGAACCACGGGTTGTGCTTCTGCGCGTACTTGCCGCTCTTGCAGGTGGTGGACCCCTCGGACGGCAGCGACTCGTTGTAGCTCGCCCAGGACTTGCCGGCCGCTGCCAGCTCCGAGGCGAGGTTCGGGGCGTCGCTGAATCCCGGGTCGACGCAGCTGTCGTCGGTGACGCCCTGGGTGTCACCGGAGAAGAGGGCGTAGTAGTTGGGCTGGCTGGGGTGGGTCTCGGCGTAGGAGGCGGTGAGACTGGCACCCCCGGAGGCCAGGGAGTTGATGTACGGGGCGCCGGAGCTGCCGATCACCTGGCTGTAGGCGTGGTTCTCGAAGACCACCACGACCACATGGTCGGGGGCCGGTAGGGCGGCCACGGCCGGCTCGGCGCCGAAGCCGTTGCCCGCCCAGATGCCGAGTCCGGTGGCGGCGAGGGCGAACGCCCCGGCGAGCGCGGTGACTTTGCGGCGGCGCGAGCGGCGGATGCCGTGGGAGGAGGGGGACGCTGCGGGGGAGGGGGACGCGGAGAGGGCAGGCACAGGAGTCTCCGTAAGGGAGTGGGGGCTGCGCGGGCGGCGTCAGAGTAGAGCCGCCGGGTAGGCATGTACATGCCTTCAAGGTGGCGGCCGGCCGAACGGCGGACGACCTTATGCGCCGTCGCCCTCCGCGAACGCCGCGGCGCGCAGCCGCCCGTACTCCTCGGCCAGGGTCGTCGGCGTCCAATGGGCGTTGAG
Organism: Streptomyces sp. NPDC048516; assembly: GCF_043199875.1. NCBI lineage: Bacteria > Bacillati > Actinomycetota > Actinomycetes > Kitasatosporales > Streptomycetaceae > Streptomyces > Streptomyces sp. NPDC048516. The sequence continues at coordinate 401,825 of NZ_JBICWS010000001.1, forward strand.
CCCGCTCGGGTTGGGCAGCGCCCAGATACGGGTGTCGCCCAGGGTGCGTTCCTGCGGGCCGATCGTGGCGTGCTTGTCGTCGAAGGCGACGCGATAGGCGGTGACCCCGGCGACGGCGAGCCAGCGCGGGCGCAGCCGGGCCACCTTCTCGGCCAGCAGCCGGCCGCCCTCGCGGTACTCGTCCGCGGTCAGCTCGTCGGCCCTGGCGGTCGCCCGGGCCACGACATTGGTGATGCCGAGGCCGTGGGCGAGCAGTTCCTCCTGCTCGGCGGGCCGGAACTGGCGCGGAGTGAACCCGGCGGCGTGCAGGGCCGGCCAGAAACGATTTCCGGGGCGGGCGAAGTGGTGGCCGGTGGCCGCCGTCATCAGCCCGGGATTGATACCGCAGAAGAGCACGTGAAGGCCGCTCGCGGCCACGTCGGGGACGAGGCGGTCGCGAGCGGCTTCCAGCTCTTCGGGGGTGAAGCGCACGGGTCCTCGGGTCAGAGGATCGAGCCGGGGGTGTAGGCCGCGGCCTCCGGGTGCTGCTTGGCGATCTCCTCGATCCGGGCGGCGACGGACGCCACCTGGTCGGCCGCCGCGCCGGTGAAGGAGAGCTTGTCCGCCATCAGGGCGTCCAACTGCGCCTTGTCCAGCGGGATCCGCGCATCCGCGGCCAGCTTGTCCAGCAGCTCGTTGCGCTCCGCGCCCTGCTCGCGCATGGCCAGCGCCGACGCGACCGCGTTCTCCTTGATCGCCTCGTGCGCCTCCTCACGGCCCACACCGGCGCGTACGGCGCCCATCAGCACCTTCGTGGTGGCGAGGAAGGGCAGGTAGCGGTCCAGCTCGCGGGCGATGACGGCGGGGAAGGCGCCGAACTCGTCGAGCACGGTCAGGAACGTCTCCAGCAGGCCGTCCAGCGCGAAGAACGAGTCCGGCAGCGCGACCCGGCGCACCACCGAGCAGGACACATCGCCCTCGTTCCACTGGTCACCGGAGAGCTCACCGGCCATCGAGGCGTAGCCGCGCAGGATCACCATCAGACCGTTGACGCGCTCGCACGAGCGGGTGTTCATCTTGTGCGGCATCGCCGAGGAGCCGACCTGGCCGGGCTTGAAGCCCTCGGTGACCAGCTCGTGTCCGGCCATCAGCCGGATGGTCTTGGCCAGCGAGGACGGGGCGGCGGCCAGCTGCACCAGCGAGGTCACCACGTCGTAGTCGAGCGAGCGCGGGTAGACCTGGCCGACGGAGGTGAAGGCCTGGCCGAAGCCGAGGTGCCCGGCGATCCGCTGCTCCAGATCGGCGAGCTTGGCGGCGTCGCCGCCGAGCAGGTCGAGCATGTCCTGAGCGGTGCCGACCGGGCCCTTGATGCCGCGCAGCGGGTAGCGCGAGAGCAGGTCCTCCAGCCGGCCGTACGCCACCAGCAGCTCATCGGCCGCGGTCGCGAAGCGCTTGCCCAGCGTCGTGGTCTGTGCGGCGACATTGTGCGAACGGCCCGCCATCACCAGCTCGGCGTTCTGGGCGGCCAGTGAGCCCAGACGCGCCAGCACGGCGACCGTACGGTCCCGCATCAGTTCCAGGGACAGCCGCACCTGCAGCTGCTCGACGTTCTCCGTCAGGTCGCGGGACGTCATGCCCTTGTGGACCTGCTCATGGCCGGCGAGGGCGTTGAACTCCTCGATGCGGGCCTTGACGTCGTGCCGGGTGACCTTCTCGCGCTCGGCGATGGAGGCCAGGTCGACGGTCTCCAGGACCCGCTCGTAGTCGGCGAGCGCCTGCTCGGGGACCTCCACCCCCAGGTCCTTCTGCGCGCGCAGCACGGCGAGCCACAGCTTCCGCTCCAGCTTGACCTTGTACTCGGGGGACCACAGCACGGCCAGCTCCGCGGAGGCGTAGCGGCCGGCCAGGACATTGGGGATGCGAGGCTTCGCAGACACAGCAGTCACGTGGGGAGAGTCTACTGGCGGTTTGCGCAGGCCGGCGGCCCGGTCCCCGCTGTACGTTCCTCCAAGCATTCTTCCGGGCACTCCGCCGGGCCGGGACGCGGGCGCGGCACCCGGTGTACCGGCCAGGAGCGGGAGGTCAGCCCTCGTACGGCAGCAGCTCGGGGCGCTTCGCCGGGCGGCCGTCGCCCGAGGAGCGGCCGGTGAGCCGCCGTCCTATCCACGGCGCCAGATGCTCGCGCGCGAAACGCAGATCCCCTGCGCGCCGCGCACCCCAGCCCGGCGGCGGGGTGGCCGGCAGCGGTGCGTCCCAGTCCGACTCGGCGGGCAGTCCGAGCGTCTGCCAGACGGCCTCCGCCACCCGGCGGTGCCCCTTGGCGTTCAGGTGCAGCCGGTCATCCGCCCACATCCGCGGGTCGGACAGCGCCCGCGACGCGTACAGGTCCACGACCGCCGCACCGTGCCGCGCGGCCACCTCGTCGATCCAGGCGAACAGCTGCTCCATCCGCGGCCGGAAGCGCTCCAGTACCGGCCCCTGCCGTCCCGGGCTGCGCATCAGCACCAGCTGCCCGCCGCCCCGCGCCAGCAGCGCCGCGGCCTCCTCGAACCGCGCGCACACCTGGTCCACCTCACACCGGGGCCGCAGGACGTCATTGAGTCCGCCGACCAGCGTGACCAGGTCGGCGCCCATCGAGGCGGCCGGCCCGCACTGCTCGTCGGCGATCTGCCCGATGAGCTTGCCGCGCACCGCGAGATTGGCGTACCGGAAACCGGGCGAGGCGGCCGCCAGCCGGGCGGCGAGCAGGTCGGCCCAGCCGCGGTACGAGCCGTCCGGCAGTCCGTCCGACATCCCCTCGGTGAAGCTGTCGCCGACCGCGACAAAACTGGTGTAGTGAGCATTCATTTCCATGGCCCGGTGATCCTACCGCTCGCCATACCGGTCGGTATGGCGAGGTCCGCGGCGGTGCGCCGGGCACCTGCGGTGTACGGTCTGAAGTCGTCGTGAGGGCGAGGAAAGGTACAGGTGGAAGCGCGATGACTCCTCGCCGGGAGGCCGGACCCGACGCGCTGACCTTCACCGAACGGGGCCGCCGCCAGCAGCTCATCGAGGCCACCATCGACCTGATCTCCACCCGCGGTTACCCCGCCACCTCTCTGTCGGCGATCGCCGAGCGCGCCGGCCTGTCCAAGGCTGCGGTGCTCTACCACTTCTCCTCGAAGGACAACCTGACCCGGGCGGCACTGGAGCAGGTGATGGAGCAGTTCCGCGGGCATGTCGGCGAGCGGGTGGCGCGGGCGGCGGGCCCGCGGGACGCGATCGTCGCCTACGTACGGGCGATGATCGGCTACCAGCAGGCCCACCGCCGCCAGGTGCGCGTGATCACCGAGATGCTGCTCGACGACGACGGGGGGACCCGGCTCAAGACGCCCGGCTCGCACGACACTCACGGCCGCTGGCAGGCCCTCGCCGCACTGCTGACGGAAGGCCAGGAGGCCGGTGTATTCCGGGAGTTCGACGCCCAGACCATTGCCCTGGCGATCGGCGGGGCGATCGACGGGGTGATCGCGCACTGGCTGGCCCACCCGGAGCTCGACCTGGACGCCGCGGCCGCGGAGCTGGAGGAGTTCACCCTCAACGCGATCGAGCCCCGGCGCTGACCCGGGCGAAGGCGGGAGCCCGCTCGGGACGGACTCCGACCCCGCCCAGATAGCCGGCCACCGTCCGCAGCGGCGGCACCCGTCGCAGCAGCCGCATCGGCACCGGCAGCCGGTCCGCGTCGAGCGTGCCGTCCAGCGCGGACCGGATCATCGTGTGCTCCGCCTGCTGGGACTTCTGCGCCACGGCCATCGGCAGGTGCCGCCGCTTTTGGACGTGCGCCAGATCGGCCACGCCGACGGTGCCGCGGCGCAGCGGTGCCGCCAGGATCCGGGCCGCCGCGACCGCGTCCTGCAGCGCCAGATTGACCCCTACGCCGCCGACCGGCGACATGGTGTGCGCCGCGTCCCCGATGCACAGCAGGCCGTCCCGGTACCAGCGCCGCAGCCGCCCGAAGGTCACCTCCAGCAGCTTGACGTCGTCCCACGAAGCGATGGCGCCGGTCACCTCGTCGTCCCAGTCGAACAGCGCCCCGAGCCGGTCGCGCAGCCACTGGATGTCGTGGGCGCGCAGCTCCGCGTCCCGGCCCTTCTTGATCAGATAGGACGTCTGGTAGTACGTGCCGCGGTCCATGGTGACCGCTGCCTGGCCGCCGCCGAAGCGCGCAAAGACCCGGCCGTCCTTGAGGGGGTCGGCAGGTGCGTCCACGCGTATCTGCCAGACGTCCATCGGTACCTCGAACAGCCGCTGCCGGAGCCCGGCCGCCTCCCGCACCCGCGAGTCCCGGCCGTCGCAGGCGACCGTCAGATCCGCGACCAGCTCGCCGGGGCTGCCGTGTTCGTCGTGGAACCGCACCCCCGTGACGCGGCCGCCCTCGGTCAGCAGCCCGGTCACCTCGGTCTGCATCCGCAGAGTGAAGCACGGCTCCTCGGCTGCCGCCCGCGCGAGCAGATCGAGGAAGTCCCACTGCGGGACCATGGCGACGTACTTGTGCCGGCCTGGGATGCGCCGCATATCGCCCAGTACCACCGTGGTGGTGCCCACCTGCGCCCGCATCTCCGCCAGTTTGGCGAACGGCAGCCGGGCGAACGCCTCGCCGAGGCCCAGCTCGTCCAGCAGCCGCAGGGTCGACGGATGGACGGTGTCCCCGCGGAAGTCCCGCAGGAAGTCGCCGTGCTTCTCCAGAACGGTCACCTCGATGCCGGCCCTGGCCAGCAGCAGTCCGAGCATCATTCCGGCGGGTCCCCCGCCCGCTATGCAGCACCTGGTGCGATCCATGCCCCTGCCCCCTCGTCGCGTCGGATGCGATGGCGACCGGTGAGGGCACGCACACGTCCGAGCGCACACGCGTCCGAGCACGCACACGTCCGGGCGCACAGCGCCTGACCGATCGGTCAATAATCTAACCGATCGGTCAGGCGCTCGGGATGCCGCCCTTTCGTCAGGCCGCGGGCCGCTGCAGCACCAGCTCCCGGAGCACGTCCTCCATCGTCACCAGCCCGGCCAGCCGCCCGTCCTCGCCGATCACCGCGGCCAGATGCGTACGCGATCCGCGCATCGCCGTCAGCACGTCGTCCAGCAGTGTCGAGGCCTTGACCCGGGCGATCGGGCGCAGCGCGGACACCGGGAAGGGCACATCGCGCGGGGCGGCGTCCAGCGCGTCCTTGACGTGCAGATAGCCGAGGATGCGGCGGGTGTCGTCGACGACGGGAAAGCGGGAGAAGCCGGACTCGGCGGCCAGCTGCTCCAGCTCCTCGGGCGTGGCCCCCATCCGTGCGGAGACGACCTTCTCGGCCGGCAGCACCACGTCCCTGACCGGGCGGCGGCCCAGCTCCAGGGCGTCCCGCAGCCGCTCCTGCGCCCGTTCGTCGAGCAGCCCGGCCGCCCGCGAGTCCTCGACCATCTTCGCCAGCTGGTCGTCCGAGAAGGTCGCGGCGACCTCGTCCCTGGTCTCCACCCGCAGCAGCTTGAGGAGTGCATTGGCGAGTGCATTGATCGCGAAGATCACCGGGCGCAGCGCCCGGGTCAGCGCGACCAGCGGCGGCCCGAGCATCAGGGCGCTGCGGACCGGCTCGGCCAGTGCGACGTTCTTCGGCACCATCTCGCCGAAGAGCATGTGCAGATAGGTGGCCAGCGACAGCGCGATCACGAACGAGATCGGATGGATCAGCGTGTCCGAGATCCCCACGGCGTGGAACACCGGCTCCAGGAGATGCGCGATGGCCGGCTCGGCGACCGCGCCCAGCACCAGGGTGCACAGGGTGATGCCCAGCTGGGCGGCCGCCAGCAGGGCCGAGACATGTTGCAGACCCCACAGCACGCTGGTCGCCCGGCGGTCACCGCGCTCGGCGTACGGCTCGATCTGGCTGCGGCGCACCGAGATCACGGCGAATTCGGCGCCCACGAAGAAGGCGTTGACGACCAGTGTCAGCAGGCCCACGAAAAGCTGCAACCCGATCATCGGCGGGCCTCCGCGTCCTGCTCGTCGTGGCTGCCCGGGAGCGGGGCGTGCAACAGCACCCGCGCGGCGCGATGGCCGGAGGCGTCCAGCACATCCATCCGCCAGCCGGCCACCTCCAGGGTGTCGCCGGCCACCGGTATCCGGCCGAGTTCGGTGGCGACCAGTCCGGCGAGGGTTTCGTACGGGCCCTCGGGCAGCCACAGGCCGATCCGCTGCAGTTGGTCGGTGCGAGCGGAGCCGTCGGCCTGGTAGACCCTGCGGCCTTCGGCGTCGGTGCCGGCCGGCGTCAGGTCGGGAGTCTCCATCGGATCGTGCTCGTCGCGGACCTCGCCGACCACCTCCTCGACGATGTCCTCCAGCGTCACCACGCCGGCCGTGCCGCCGTATTCGTCGATGACCACGGCCATCGTGCGCTTGCCGGAGAGCCGGTCCAGCAGCCGGTCCACGGTCAGCGTCGTGGGCACCAGCAGCGGCTCGCGCACCAGCTCGGACACCGGGTGCCGGGGCCGGCGTTCGGCCGGGACGGCGAGTACGTCCTTGATGTGTGCCACCCCGACGACGCTGTCCAGGCTGCCGCGGTAGACGGGGAAGCGGGACAGCCCGGTCGCCCGGGTCGCATTGGCCACGTCCTCCGCGGTGGACTGCACCTCCAGCGCGATCACCTGCACCCGCGGGGTCATGACGTTCTCCGCGGTCAGATCGGCGAGGTTGAGGGTGCGGACGAACAGCTCGGCGGTGTCGGGCTCCAGCGCGCCTTCCTTGGCGGAGTGCCGCGCCAGCGCCACCAGCTCCTGCGGACCGCGCGCCGAGGCCAGTTCCTCCGCGGGCTCCAGACCCATCCGGCGGACCATGTGGTTCGCGGCATTGTTGAGATGTCGGATCAACGGCTTGAAGGCGGCGCTGAAGCCGCGCTGAGCGGTGGCGACCCGTTTCGCGATGGCCAGCGGGTCGGAGATGGCCCAGTTCTTCGGCACCAGCTCGCCGACGACCATCAGGACAACCGTCGAGATCGCCGTTCCGAGCACCAGGGCGGCCGATTCCGCCACCGAATGCGGCAGGCCCATGGCGTCGAGCGGCCCCGCCAGCAGGGTGGCGATCGCCGGCTTGGACAGCATGCCGATGACCAGGCCGGTGACGGTGATGCCGAGCTGCGCGCCGGAGAGCTGGAAGGTGAGGCTGCGGACCGCCTTCAGCCCGCTGTCCGCGCCCCGGTCGCCGCGCTCGGCGGCGCGTTCGAGGTCGCTGCGCTCGACGGTCGTCAGGGAGAACTCGGCGGCGACGAAGACCCCGCAGGCCAGGGTCAGAAGGAGTGCTACGCCCAGAAAGAGCAGGTCGGTCATCGAGTCACCTCCGTCCCATGATCGAACAGGATCGGGAGGTTCGCGCTCTGTCGAATGGATGATCGACAACTAGGAGGCTCGCCCATGGCTGGACGCTCACACACCTTTCACTCGGGGGAGGGGAGACTCCATAGTAAAGGATCAGCAAAGTTGCCGGTCGCGGGCGAGCCCGCCCCGTGCCGGGGGCCGGAGCGGTCGCGGGCGAGCCCGCCCCGTGCTGGGGGCCGGAGCGGGCTCTTTGGGCGTAGGGGCGTAGGGGCGTAGGGGCGTAGGAGCGTAGGAGCGTAGGGGCTAGGGGCGCCAGTGCGACGGCGTATCGGTGTATCGGTGTATCGGGATGTCCGGGGGTAGCTCAGCCGTCGAGGTGCTTGACCCAGCGGCTCCACTGGGGCTCGGGCGCGTAATCCGCCGCCCGCCATGCATGCTGCGCCGTTTCATTGCGGTCCAGCACCATCGCATCGCCGCGCCGCCCGCCCAGCGCACGGAACCGCTCCTCGGCCGCCGCCAGCAGCGCACCACCGATGCCCTGCCTGCGGTACCCGGGGTGCACGGCCAGCCGGTAGAGGTGGCAGCGCCATCCGTCGAAGCCGGCTATCACGGTCCCCGCGAGGACGCCGTCGCGCTCTGCGAGGAGCAGGGCTTCGGGGTCTCGTGTGACGAGTCGGGCCACTCCGTCGTGGTCGTCGCTGATGCTCGTGCCTTCCGCGGCTTCGCGCCAGAACTGCAGCACCGTGTCGATGTCCGAGAGGGTGGCGCAGCGGATGTGGAGATCACTCATGGAGCGAGCCAAGCAGAGCGCCGGACTATTCGGCGAACGGTTTCCGTGCCGAGGAACGAGCTTGGTCCAGGCGCAACCAAGCTCCATGTCCTCGGCCGGTACAGCCTCACCGCCTCCGCACCACGCGACGGGCTGCGGCCCCCGCGTGCCCCGGACGTGGTCGGCCCCGACGACGATGACGAAGGCAGACGATGAGGAAGGCAGACGACGATGACGAAGGCAAGGGGAGCGAGCCGGGCACCGGGAGCCGCGCATGGTGCGCGACGGTCTGCTCGACGACGTAGCGCCGCTTGTCGAGACCGGCGATCTCCGACGCCCCTCGGTGTTACCGTCGCGCCATGTCCAAGATCGAAATAGACGTGGTGACCGCCGAGTTCTTCGATGCCTTTGACAACCGGGGCGGCAAGACTGCCGATGTGGCCCGGATCCGCCGGCTGGTGCTTCCGAGTGGCGTGATCGTCAACACCGGCGCGCAGTTCACCGTCTACACCGTGGACGAGTTCATCGAGCCTCGGCAGCGGCTGCTGACCGAGGGTCGGCTGGTCGAGTTCTCCGAGTGGGAGACCTCCGAACGGACAGAGATCGCGGGCGATATCGCGTCGCGGTTCAGCGAGTACCGCAAGTCCGGGATCATGGATGGTGAGAAGTTCGAGGGAGGCGGGACCAAGACCATCCAGTTCGTCCGCACCTCAGAGGGTTGGCGGATCGCAGCGTTTGCCTGGTACGACCACTCCTGAGCACAGGGGCGGTCGGCTGCGCTTATCAGCTCGGGTTGATGTGGTGCGTCGAACCGGGCTCAATCATCCTCGGCCGACATGGTAAATCGAGCACGTTGATGGCCGGTCGCTTCCGGCCCCGGGAACATTGACACAAGGTGCTGTGGGCTCGTAGCCGGGCCATGGCTACTGCTGCTTCTTGCGGCGTCGCCAGCGGATGAGGCCGCAGGTCACGGAGACGAAGGCCGCGTGGTGCGGGGTTCCAGCTCTACTACTTCCGGGGCGCCAGGCCCGGAGAATGCCGAGTTTCCAGCCGAGGCCCAACGACCACAAGATCGATGCCGAACCCGGTTCGTGCGCGAGTCGCATGGAGTTTCGGCGTTCGACAATTCAGGGAGCGTTTCCTCGAAGGGATTCATTCCGCACCAGATCGACCGGTCCAGTGTTCCCAGCACACTCCGGGTGATTCGACGCGGCAGGGACCCAAGGCATGACGAGATCGTCCCGGCTCCGGGGCGGATCTCACCCTGAGAGATATGCAGAGGAGCTGGCCAATCCACGATCAGCCGGGAGATCGGCCGCAACGTTATCGGCGCTTACCAGAATTGTCATTGAGGCGATCGGGGGTAGGCGAACCGGGACGACTGTGTCATGCATGCGGAGCGGAGGAAGCCGGACGAGGGGCGGCAGCCGTAGGTTTCCCGGGCGATGCGTGCGGCAGAGCGCAGCTGCTGCTGCCGGCACCACCTTCGCAAGCCGGCACCTGCTCACCGGCTGGGCCGGGCGATACTCGCCGCCCATCGGAAACGGAAGACAGGAAAGGAGTAGGCACAGGTTCCCGGGTTCCCGGTTCCCGGGTTCCCGGGTTCCCGGGTTCCCGGGTTCACGAGAATGTGCAAGACAGCTGTTAGCTCCGAGAGCCGCTCTGCAAGGTGGCGAACAGTCCCGTGGCGCGGCTGCGATCCGGCATGTGCCAGGAGCCGGCGACATGGCCGATCGTTCCCCGCGGGGGGACGGATGAGGCGTCCGGGGCGGGCCGAAGTGCCCGGTGCAACCGGAGGACCATGCCGTTCAGCGTGGGCAGTTCCGTGCTCTGCCGGGTGTCGGTGGCAGCCGTGCTGAAGTCCATGCGGATGGGGCCTTCGCCGGTATGGGCACAGGTGACGTCCCGGGCCGGGGCGCCAGTGGTGTTCTGGTCCTGGGCCTGGGCCCGCCCCTCGATCAGAGCCGGCAAGCGGTCGGCCAACACCGGGTCATGGCAGCCGTCGTAGACCCAGCGCCGCCCCAGCACTCCGTGCTCCATGGTGCCGACGAGCGCGTGCTCGGCTCCGTCGAGCGGGGCGCCGCGATACGTGAGCGGAACGAGGTAGGCGGTCGGCAGAGGGCCGGAGGCGTCGGTGACCACGATGAACTCGATCCCGACCTCACCCTGCGGGTCGTCCAGCCGGAAGCCACCGGCGTTGGCCAGCTCCGGCCCTCCCGCGCCGCCGTGATACCACGGACGGGAGGGGAGCCAGGAGGCGAGGAGTTCCAGTTTGGTCGGTTCAAGGCGGGTGTGGTGGATGACAGCCATGCCGAGCGTTCTCCCGTCACGTGGATATGAGCCCTCCCACCTTTCCATCTGCAGTGCGCTGACGGAGCGGTATCCCAGCGCCAAGGGGCGACGGCTCCCGTCGGGTCCACCGGCGGTGCGTCAGATCACCGACCCCCGCAAGACATGATCGGCCCTGACCAGGACCCACTCTCGTGAGAGGCCGGACCGCAGGCTCGCTCCATACATGATGAGGAGGACCCGTCCGTACGAGCCGCTGTCGAAAGCGAACCGCGGCTCCGACTGCAACGGCCACCGAGCGCGACGCACTTCACTGTGGCGCAGGAGTGCGGCAGGGTGGCATCTGTACTTCCATCAGGGCACGCTGACCGACAACACCTGGGTTCTTCTCTTTGGTCAGCGTCGGGTCCAGATCTTTGGTCAGTGTCGGGTCCAGATGAGGGTTGCTCGCGAGGTGGGGTGCGGCCCGGTAGGCGATCGCGAGCCGTAGGGCGTCGGCAAGGTGAAGCACCCGAAACATCGACACTTCCGGGTGTCGAGAATGCGGCACCGGCTCCGTCCCAGCGGTACCAATAGCCAGAACGGACTGCGCGACGAAGAAGGAGCACCCCGTGTCGATTCAGCGGATGGACAACGTAGGCATCGTCGTCGACGACCTGGAGGCTGCCATCGCCTTCTTCACCGAGCTCGGCATGGAGCTGGAAGGCGAAGCGCAGATCGAGGGTATCTGGGCGGACCAGACGGTCGGCCTCGACGGGGTCCGCAGCGCCATCGCGATGATGCGCACCCCGGACGGCCACGGCAAGCTGGAGCTGACGAAGTTTCACACTCCCGCGGCGATCACTGCCGGGCCGCTCAACCCGCCACCCCACACTCTGGGCCTGCACCGTGTCATGTTCGCCGTCGACGACATCGACGACACGATCACCCGCCTGCGCCGTCATGGCGCCGAACTCCTCGGCGAGGTGGCGCAGTACGAGAACATCTACCGACTCTGCAACCTCCGCGGCCCCTCGGGGATCATCGTCGCGCTGGCCGAACGGATCGGCTAGGTGTATTGATCACGAGCGTTGTTGACAGAAGAAGATCCCGGCGGCCGTCAACTGCCGCTGGGCACTCGGTGGCGGTGGCGTCGGTGGTGCCCGGGCGGGGATGGAGCGCGTGGCTGTAGCGGGCGTCGAGTTCGGTCGTGGGGCGCTTTGCGGGGCCCTGTGTCGGCATGGGGGATCTCCTTCCCTCGTCCCCCTAACGACCGGCTGTCCGCGTCGATCTCATCGCCAGGGTTGTTCGTGTCTCTGGACGCCCGATAGCGACAGTTCTACGGTCGCGCCCCGGCCGGGAGCGGCAGCCGCATGACGGCAGTCGACGCGCTGAAGGTAGAGGGGCGTGAGGGGCATGTGATGCTGCAGCCACGGAGCACCGCCGGCCGGGGCACCGCCGGCCGGGGCACCGCCGGCCGGGGGCCGGGGCGCCGGGGCACCTGGGTGTCAGCAGGTGGCCCGGCGCCCCGGGTCAGGCGAACTGGCCGGGCCGGTAGTCGCCGGCGGGCTGCTGGATGAGGACGTTCGCCCGGTTGAAGGCGTTGATGAGGGCGATCGCGCACACCAGGGCGGCCAGCTGCTCCTCGTCGTAGTGCTTGGCGGCGTTCGCCCAGGCCTCGTCCGTCACCCCACCGGCCGCATCCGCGATGCGGGTGCCCTGCTCCGTCAGCTCCAGCGCGGCCCGTTCGGCCTCGGTGAAGACCGTGGCCTCCCGCCACGCCGCGACCAGGTTGAGGCGTACCGAGGTCTCACCGGCAGCGGCGGCGTCTTTGCTGTGCATGTCGGTGCAGAAACCGCACCCGTTGATCTGGCTGGCGCGGAGCTTCACCAGCTCCTGCGTTGCGGCCGGCAGCGTCGAGTCCTCCAGCACCTTGCCTGCCGCAATGATGTGCTTGAAGACCTTTCCCATGGTCGGGCTGCCGAAGGCGTTCAGTCGGGCACTCATGGTGATCTCCTCTGTCGTGGGGTGCCGATGCTGGTTGTCGGCCGTTGTCGGCGCTTGCACACTGATGACGACACAGCTCGGCCGAATGTGACATGAGCGGCCTGACCTGCGGCTTCGCTGTTGCGCCGCAGCGAGGGAAAGGCCGGGGAGCCCGTGCGGTTGCGGGACGCTGGGGTCATGCCGCCGCCGCCCTGGAGAATGCAGTACTGATGATCCAGTACCGGCGCAGCGGAATTGGCGATGTCGGTGTGGGGTGGGGCGGGGCGGTCCGGCTCGGGCCGGTCGTGTGGGGTGAACGGTCCGTGCGCGGTGTGCGCCGGCGGGGAGGGAGTGACAGTGGGGGCGATCGAGGAAGCAGCTGGGGTCGCGGCGCTGCTCAAGGAGTTGAAGGAGCGCTCCGGGAATAGCTACGGGACGCTCGCCAAGCGGCTGCACATGAGCACGTCGACGCTGCACCGCTACTGCAACGGTGACGCGGTGCCGACGGAATACGCACCGCTGGAGCGGCTGGCACGGCTGTGCCGGGCGACACCGGACGAGCTGGTGGAGCTGCACCGGCGGTGGATCCTGGCGGACGAGGCGCGACGCCGGGAGCGGGATCGTAAGCAAGCGGGCAGAGGCACGGCGGTTGTTGCCGCGGGGGAGGAGACGGTTGCTGGGTCCGGGTCTGAGTCCAGGGCTGAGTCCGGGTCCGGGGCTGAGTCCAGGGTCGGGTCCGGGCGGGCGGCCGGTACCCGGTCCGGGCCCGGCTCCGGGCCGGAGTCCCCATCCGCATACGAGTCCGAGTCCGAATCCGAGTCCGAGTTCGGGGCCGAGTGCGACTCCGAATGCGGTGCCGACCGTGGGGCTCACCCCGGTGCCGCGCCCGTGCCGCCACCTGCGCACCTCGCGGCGGGGTCCGTCTCTGGCCGGGTCGCGGGGATCAGCCCCGAGGGGCAGCCCGACGACCAGGCGGTACCCGGGGGCCGCCGGCGGCGTATCGCGCCCGCGGCCGGCATCGCCGTGGCCGCCGTGGCCGTCTCCGCCGCGCTGACCGCCGGACTGGTCGCCGGTGGGGGCGGGCACGGCCGCGAGGCGGCAGCCCGGCGGACCGCAAGTGCGGAGAGCGGCAACGGGGCGGCGCGGGCGGAGGGCGGCCGGTTGCCCTCGGCGTCCGCGAAGCCGCGCGTTACGGGGAGCACGGGCCCGTCCCCGTCCTCATCCCCGTCCACCACCCTCTCCCCGTCCCGTACGGTCGGCGGCGGACAGGCGAACACACCGGGCACGGACGACCGGGCCGGGCTCCCGGTGAGTGTGGATGTCCGCCCGTACCGCTGGGAGAGCCCGTGCAGCCAGCGCTACTTGGTCGACAGACCCCCGGGCAAGATGTCTCCACCACCCCCCGAACAGGACGTCCGGGGCTGGATTTCGTCGCTGGGCGCGGTCTCGGCGGACAGCCAACTGGTGCAGATATCGGTGCAGGGCACGGGGGACAAGACCGTGGTGTTGCACGGGCTGCGGGTGCGGGTGGTGAGTAGTACCGCGCCGCCCGCCTGGAACGCCTACAGCATGGGCGTGGGCTGCGGCGGCGGCATCACGCCCAAGACGTTCGGGGTTTCCCTGGACGCGGCGCAGCCCAGCATCGTGCCGCAGGGCGGACAGCGGGACTTCCCCTACAAGGTGAGCGAGCGCGACCCCGAGGTCTTCAAGGTCACCGCGCGGGCCGGGGTCCGCGCGGTGCGCTGGTACCTGGAGCTGGAGTGGTCCAGCGGGAACCGGCACGGCACGCTCCGCATCGACGACCACGGGCAGCCGTTCCACACCAGTGGGATGGAGGGCCGGCCGCAGTACGACTTCCCGCTGGGCGGCAACAAATGGATTCCCGCCCCGAAGGAGGACGGGTGAGCCCGGCCAGGCCCGGCCGCTACCGGGGCCGCGCTCCGGCCGGCTACCGGGCCGGCCTCCGACCGGATCAGTAGTGCTCGTTCATCAGGTCAGCGCGTCCTCGGAACGGGACTGCCAGTAGGTGACCCATGCCGAACTGTCCGTGTGGACACCCCCGTTGGCCAGCTTGAGCTGCACGGACGGGCCGGTGGATCCGTTGCCATCCCGGTTGCCGAACAGGACGCCGAGGGTGCGGGCGGTGTGGCCGCCGCTGCCCGAGCCGTCCGCGGACTGGTACATGATCCCCGCGTACGCCGACTCGCCCGGCGCGAGGGTGACCACGGCCTGCGGCTTGGAGGCGTCGAGGAACGTGGTGGCGGCCTGGGCGTCGTCCCAGCGGAGGTAAGGCGCGCCGTAGGCGTTGCAGGGCACGGAACCGGTGTTGGTGGCGGTCAGCAGCATGTGGTTCACGGGGCGATGGACCTTGGTCACGGTGACCTTGACGTGCGCGCCGGTGCAGGCGGCGTTCGTCGTCCGGCTGCCGGAGTGCTGTCCGGCGGTCCGCCCCGGGCCGTTCTTACCGGCATTCCCGCTGCCGGAGGTGCCCGACGACATGGCGCTCTTCGACGCCTGACCGCCCTTGGCGGGGCCGTTGCCGTCGCCGTTGCCGTTGCCGTCCGAAGGGGACTGAGCACCCTGGCCGCCGGTCAAGGGCCGGGAGGACGCGGTCGGGGCCTGGCCGCCGGTGTCCTTGGTGGTGTCGTTCTGGCAGGCGGTCAGCGCCAGGCTTGCCGCCAGGACGGCGGTGGAGGCGACGAGTTGGGTGGCGCGACGGGTGGTGCGCATGGTGAGTGGGTGCCTTCTGTTCGGTTGCGTGCGGTCGGAATGCGTGCCGTCAGAGACGGCCGGCGAGCAGGAGGAAGACGGTCGTGGCTGATGCGACGAGCACGGCCACAGCTACCGCGTCGGTGATGTCGGCGCCGTGGAACCGGCGGAATCGGAAGCGTGTCCGCACGGTGTCTCCCTTCGGATACGGCATACGGCATACGTCATGGCGCATGCGCCATACCGCATGCGCCATACGGCATGCGTCATACCGCATGCGCCATGACGCATAAGGCATGAGGCAAATGGCATGAGGCCGTGGTTGCTTGCTGAGCTCAGCTTGCGGCGCCCTCAGTCCCGGTCGCCATGGCCGACGCGGAAAACGGGACGCCGGAACGTTCGTACCCCCTCTGACCTGCGGGAACGATCCCCTCCTGGAACGCCGTGATGGGACGAGGAATGAGAGGCGAGGGACGAGGGACCCGCCGGACGCCGGACGCCGGACGCCGGACGCCGGACGCCGGACGCCGGACGCCGGACGCCGGACGCCGGACGCGATCCGCCGGAGGCCGGGTGCAGGGGGCCGAGGGGACGTCTCCCCTAGATGATTGCTTCCAAGGGGTCAGTGATCGTAGGCGGTCAGAGAGCGTGGGATGGGTTGGCCGGTGTGATCGTTGTGCCAGATCGCGCTGGTCAGCGCGAGGATCCGTTGTAGGACGCGGACCATCACGCCAGCCGGGGGGCGACCGCGGTGGCGTTCGAGGTCCAGTTGGCCCTTGAATGTCTCGTTCACTGACTCGATGAGCTGTCGTAGTGGCTTGGACAGCTGCGAGCCGGGCCGCTCGATCTCGCCCTTGCGGGCCGGCCGTAGCAGCTGGGAACAGGCGCCCCAGGTGCGTGCGGGCGTGGCGGATCCACCGGCGCTCGGAGGTGAAGCCGAGCAGAGCCTGCATCACCGACAGCGTGACCAACTCGGCGTCGGACAGCTTGGGTGCAATCCCCACCGTCGGCCGCCACGGCGCGAGCTCCGGGTATTCCAGCAGCAGGTCGTCGGTCCGCACGTAGAGTGCGGTGGCGAGGGTGTCCAGGTCAGCATCCAGCGGCTGAGTGCTCCATGATTCAGGCGTCGAGCAGCGCTGACCCTGGACTCCCCGCCCTCGCCCGGCAGGCTCGTCGCACCGTCACCTGGCCCGAACGGCTGCGTCACGCCGCCGTCCGGTAGGTGCGGAATGCGCGCGTGGACACCAAGCCCATCACGAGGGCTGTTGCTGCGAGCAGCCCCAGGTGCACCCAGACCGTGCTCCAGTTGGTGTGGGCGAGCATCGCCTCCCGGGCCGCGGTGACCGCCCATTCCATGGGGTTGTAGTCGGCGACGTGGCCGACCCAGGCGGGTGCGAGGCCGAGGTCCATCACGGCCGAGCTGAGGAACATCAGCGGCAGGGTGGTGAATTGGGCGATCGCGATGAGCGTCGCCTGCTGGCGGGTCAGCAGGGCGACGGCGTCGGACAGCGCCGAGAAGATCAGGGTGAGTAGCACTGCGGTGAAGAGTGTGACGGCGACGCCGGCCACACCTCCGGGGAAGTGGGCACCGGAGACCAGCGCGATGGCTACGATGATCATACTCTGGATGAGCGTCTGGATCGCTTGGTAGGCCATGGTCGCAATCACCATGGCTGCCCGGCTGGCGAGGGACGTAAGCATCCGGTCCATCACGCCGCGGTCAATGTCCTGCAGGTAGGTCGTTCCGGCCCATGCGCTCGCGAGCAGCGCGGTCATCATCACCACGCCCGGGGTGAGGAACTGCAGGAAGCCGCCGTCTGTGGGCGTGAACCCGGGCAGGTTCACGACCGAGCGGAAGAGCTGACCGAATAGCAGCAGCCAGATCACCGGCTGGACGAGGCCGATGACGAGGAAGGTGGGCATCCGCCTCAGGTTGCGCAGCAGCCGGCCGGTCAGGAGGGCGGAGTGCGTGATCACGGTGAGTGGAGCCGGACCGGTGAAGCGTGCGGGTGCGGTGGTCACTTCGTCACCTCCAGGGTCTTCGGTGCTGCGTCGGCGTCGAGGCGGTGGCCGGTGTGCCGGAGATAGACGTCGTCGAGCGAGGGCCTGGCGAGCGTCGCGGAGCTCACTGCGACGCCCGCCTCTTCCAGCGCGGCAAGGACCAGGGGCAACGTCCGGGCACCGCCGGTGGTACGGCCGCGGACGGTGCTCCCGTTCAGGGTGATCTCCCGTAGCTTGGGCACCGTCCGCAACACCGCGAGCGCCCTGTCGTCGGCCTGGGCGAGCTCCACGTGCACCGTGTCGCCGTGCAGCGCGCTCTTGAGTTCGTCCGGCGTACCCGCGGCAACTACCGTGCCGTCATCGACGATCGCGACCCGGTCGGCGAGGCGGTCAGCCTCCTCCAGGTAGTGCGTCGTCAACAACACCGCCATCTCCTCCTCCCCGGCCATCCGCGCGATCTCGGCCCACATTTCGCTCCGGGCCTGCGGATCGAGCCCCGTCGTCGGCTCGTCGAGGAAGAGCACCTGGGGGCGGTGCATCAACCCGAGAGCGACGTCGAGCTTGCGCGCCATGCCGCCGGAGTACGTGCGCACCCGCCGGTCCGCGGCATCAGCCAGTCCGAACCTGTCGACGAGTTCGCGGGCCCGTACCACGGCATCCCGGCGGGACATCCCCTGCAGGCGGCCGGCGAGCAGCAGGTTCTCAGTCGCGGTGGCCATCGGATCCGTACCGGGCTTTTGGGATACGAACCCAATCGCCCGGCGCACCCGCTCAGGTCGCGTCCGCACATCGATCCCCGCCACGCGAGCTGATCCCGAGTCGGCAGCCGAGAGCGTCGAGAGAATCTTCACCGTGGTCGACTTGCCGGCCCCGTTCGGGCCGAGCAGCCCGAAAACACTCCCTTTCGCTGCGGAAAAGCTCAGCCCGCGCAGTACCGTGACCGGCGCCTTGCTCCGGCCCGCCGGATAGGTCTTGACCAGATCAACGGCCTCCACGGCCGGATCTGCTACCTGGGCAGCACCCATCGTCACACCCCTTGTCAGAATCAGGTGTGACTTCCACCTTCCTGATGTCACCGGACATGAGGAGGCTGGATAGCGAGGGTGGGACCCTACGGTGAGAAGTCGTCACGAACGCTAGCACACGAGCGCATGCGACCAGTTCCGACGTAGACCAGGGAACCCGCCAGCCTGAACACCTACGACCGCCGCCCCTTGGAAGCAATCATCCAGGGACCGGCCGACTCGACAACGACGGCCAGGTCTGCGCCCGCTCGGAGGAGCGCCACGGTGCGGGTCGCGATCTGCTCCACACGCTGATGCAGGATGCGTTGCGCCTCTCCCGGGCCGTCGAGTTGCCGCAGCGAATCCATGGCCTCGCGCACGGCGGGAATGCTGTAGCCGGCGCCGCGGAGAGCGGTCACGATCCGCGCCGCTCTGATGGCCGACAGGCTGAAGCGACGTGCTCGCAGTGACGTCACCCGCTCCGGCGTGACAAGCCCTTCCTGTTCCCAGAACCGAAGGGTCGAGGGACGGACGCGGAGCGCTTCGGCGAGCTCCGTGATCGTCATCGCGTCACCCTCGTGCTCAAACTCGGTTGCCTCCGCCTCGGCCTGGATCGCCCGCAACGCCCGTTGAGCGCGCAGCGCCTCCTCACGTTCCCGAGCGAGCCGGACATGGACCGCATTGATCGCCGAGGCCGCCTCCGCGGTCGTCTCCGTTTGCAGCCGCGCGAGCATCTGCCGGGCCGCGACAGGCCCCATGGCACCCGCGAGTCCCCGGTAGGCCCGAAGAGCGTGCACGTGAAGAGGTGTGTAGGAGCGGTAGCCGTTGCCCGATCGAGCGGCTGCGGGAATGACTCCCAGCCGTTCCAGGTCGCGCACCTGTTGCACCGAGTACCCCGACGCTCTGGCTACGTCGACGGTTCGCAGCAGTCCCCGTTGCGCACCGCTCGCCGGCTCGCCCATCGCCCAACCCCACATCAGCACTTGAAGGTGATGCTTGAACCATGAGTATGGAACAGATCATTGAGGCCGTACGGGGCTTCGACGGCGCGCTCGTGGTCATCCCGGAGCCGGGCGGCGACTTCCCCGAATTCACGTGGGGGAGTGCTTTTTTCTTCTTCGCCCCCGACGGTCAGATGCCGCAGAACGCCCAGCCCTACGGCACGATCGTCGTCAGCAACTACCCCGACGACACCGCTTCCGCCCTCGACGCTCCGGGCCGGTGGCGCGTGAACATCCACGTCGACCGGGCGACGTTCCGGGAGCTCACCGGCGAGGAGCCGCGCAGTCTCACCCGGCCTCGCGACTACGCGGCCGCCGACAGCGTGATGCCGCACCCGGTATACGGGGCGCTCGGCTGGCTCGCTGTCGTCAATCCGGGGGAGCGGACCACGGACACGGTGCTGCAGCTCCTGCGCGGTGCTCACGACGCGGCTCGCGCGAGGCGCGCGCGGCGCCGGTCGTAGGAGGCGGGCCATACCGAGCCGGCCCGTCGGCCAGCCGGCCAGCCGTATCCGGTGTGCGCGGTGCGCCCGCCGTACCCGCCGTACCCGGTGTGCCGGCGCGCGCGGCGCGCCGCGCGAAGGAAGCCTGCGAGAGCGCTGCTGATGACCGCTTCAGGCTGACCGACCGGCCCTCCTCCGTGTCCCTGGGTGCGCCGTAGCCAGGAACAGCCTGCCCTGGTTGGTCCTTCCACCGACGCCCAGACTCCGGAGAACGGATCACCCGCCACGTTCTCTACAGGGAGGCAACAACATGCCACCGAGCACCAAGGTTGTCGCGATCACCGGTGCGAGCAGCGGTATCGGTGAGGCGACCGCACGCCGGCTGGCGGCGGACGGGCACCAGGTCTTTCTCGGCGCGCGCCGCACCAGCCGGCTGGAGCGACTGGTCGAAGAGATCACGAAGGAGGGCGGCACCGCCGCCTTCGTGCAGCTGGATGTCACCGACGCGGCAGACATGCGCGCGTTCATCGATGCGGCGCTGTGCCAGTACGGCCGGATCGACGCCCTCGTGAACAACGCGGGTGTGATGCCCCTTTCCCCGCTGGAAGCGCTCAAGACCGATGAGTGGGACCGCATGATCGACGTGAACGTGCGGGGAGTCCTGCACGGCATCGCCGCCGCCCTGCCCACGATGCGGGCACAGGGTGGCGGGCACTTCGTGACCATCGCCTCCGTCGGCGCGTACGAGGTCTCGCCCACCGCCGCCGTCTACTGCGCCACCAAATTTGCCGTCCGGGCGATTTCCGAAGGACTGCGCCAGGAGTCGGCAGGGGACATCCGGGTCACCCTCGTCTCCCCCGGCGTGACCGAGTCCGAACTCCCGGACAGCATCTCCGACCCTGCGGCCAGGGAGGCGATGAAGACCTACCGCGCCGTGGCACTGCCCGCATCGGCCATCGCGGAGGCCATCGCCTACGCCCTTGCACAGCCGCCGCAGGTCGATGTGAACGAGATCGTCGTCCGTCCCACCGCAAGCGCCCAGTGAGCCACCCCGAAAGGATGGGAGCAGGTATGTCACCCACTGCCGCCGACTACGACAGCCTGGTACGAAGACTGCGGGTCCTGGAGGACAAAGAAGCCCTGCGCGCCCTCATGATCCGTGGATGGCGGGCACTGGACCGCAAGGACTGGCAGGCCTGGATCGCCTGCTGGGCCGACGACGCGGTGCTGGAGTTCGGGCCATGGGAGCAGATCCACGGGAAGGACGCGGTCCGGGCGACGGTGGAAGCAGCGGAAGCGCCGTACCCGAGCATGCAACACCACATCCTGAACATGCACTTCGACATGGACGGCGACCGGGCGACCGGCATCGGTTACATGTGGTTCGTCGCCGTCACCGAAGCCGGGAAGACTTCTTCCCCTTACGCGATGGGCGGCCCGTACGACTGGGAATTCAGCCGTGGCCCGAACGGCTGGCTCCTGACGCGCCAGAGGCTCGGTGTCTGGTGGACCCAGGGTGAGGACGCCGTGAAGGCCTTCGAGTAGAGGGGGCCCGGGAAGCGGGGAAGCGGGGGAGCGGGGGAGCGGGAAAGCGGGGGAGCGGGGGAGCGTTTATCCCGGACCGGCCAGTGCTTGCCGCTGCTAGCGGATGCGCGCTAGCGTGGAGGGGTGGCGAAGACACAGCTGAACGTCCGTGTGGATGAGGCCACCGCCGAAGCGGCGCGGGAGCGCGCCCTGCAGCGGGGAGTGAGCATGAACCGCTATATCGAGGAGCTTGTCCTCAAGGACGCCGGTGAGGTCGGCCAGACCTTCGTCGAGGCCGCCTCCGACTTCATGAAGCAGTACGAGCGCGTCTTCGCCGAGGAATTCGGCCTGGAACCAGGCGGCGCCGAGGGCGTCGCGACCTCCACCCCCCACGAAGGACTGCCGGGCACCACGTGACGCTGCGCATCGACCTCGCCTGGCTCCTTCTCATCGCCGAACAGCACACCCCCGGAGACCCTCAGGTCACCGACTGGGGCGCCCTGGTGGCCGCCGTGAGCCGCCATGAAGCCGAGATATTCGGCGTCCCCGTCTACACCGAACCGCAGGACCGTGCCGCCTCCCTCCTGCAACTCCTGCTCCAAGTGCCGGCGCTGGAGCGCTCGAATGCCATGTTCGCGTCCGCCGTGGCCTATGGCTATCTCGTCGCCAGCGGCCTGAAGATCACTATCTCTCCCGAGCAGGTCCGCGACCTCGCCCGCCTCGTCAAGGAGGGCACGGCCGACGTCCGCACCATCGCAGACGAACTGCGCACCTGGACGGTGTGAGCGACGGCTGCCGGCCGGCCGGCGGGGAGACCGCCCGGGACCCGCTCAACCAACCGCGGCCATGGGTGCCGCTCAGACGGCCGCCCGCCGCGGGAGCGTCAGGCGGCCGTCCGCTGCCGGGACCATCAGCCGGCCGGCCGCCGCGCCGTGCCCAGCACCGCCGGCGACGTGGGCAGCGTCGGCCCGCGCTCCGGTACCTTCAGCCGGCGCACCCGCAGTACCTCGAACCCGGCCGTCCGGATCTCGCCCAGTGGATCCCGGCCGGTGTGACAGCCACCCATCAGCAGGGGCCAGACCGTCCGGTCCAGTGACCACTGCACGGCTGCCAGCCCGCGCCCCGCGGCCCGCCCGTGCTCGAAGAACCGCAGCTCACCGCCCGGACGCAGCACCCGTCGCAGCTCCGCCAGGGCGCGCTGCACCTCGCGGACGGAACACAGCACCAGCGAGGCCACCGCCGTATCGAATGCCTCGCTCTTGACCGGCAGGGCCTCCGCCACTCCGGGCACCAGATCCACCGGCACCTCCGCACGCGCCGCCGCCGACCTGGCCACCTCCCGCAGTGTGGCCTCCGGTTCGATCGCCACCACTTCCGAGACCGTGCCCGGATAGTGCGCAAAGTTCAGCCCGCTCCCCGCGCCGACCTCGATGACCCGGCCGGTGGCGCCCGTCAGCAACTCCTTCCGGAGCGTGGCCACCCCGGCCCGCGCGTCCGCGGCCGGACCGCAGCAGCTCGCGTAGAAGCGGGCGAATACCGGGTGATGGACGCTGCCTTGCGGAATTCTCGGAACTTTCGGAGCTCGCGGAACGCGTGGTACGTGCGGAACTCTCCTGCCCTGCCACATGACGGACCCTTTCGCCGACGATGCCCGCTCCCGCTGTCAGTCTCCCCACTGCGCGGACGGGGAGCCGCAAGGAGCGGCCTCGGTCGGCGTCCGGAAATCTGTACGGGCAGGCCCCGGAGCCGAATGGCGCCTGCCCCGAGAATGACGGATGCCCCTGCGGATGCCTCTACGGATGCCCCTGCGGATGCCCGCCGTCGTCACGAGGGAATACGGAACGTACCCGATCCGCCGAGCACCGGCGCCAGCCAGTCGGGGGCCGCTGCGCGGAAGTCCCGCGGAGAGAGCCCGCCGGAGCCCTCCGGGACCAGGCCGAGGAGCGGTGCGCCCGCGGCGTCGGGGAGATCCGCCAGATTGCAGCGGGACGCCAGGTCGGGCTCGGCCGGCCAGCTGCCGACGACGACGCCCGGGGAGTCGAGCCCGTACGAGCGGAGCGCCAGCGCGGTCAGCGCGGTGGCATTGAGGGTGCCCAGGCCCGCCTGGGCGACGACCAGGACGGGTGCTTCCACCAGCCGCGCGGCGTCGGCGAGCGTATGCCCGTCGGCGTCGAAGCGGACGAGCAGCCCGCCCGCGCCCTCGACCAGGACCAGGTCGTGCGAGGCGTCCAGTTTGGCGGCGGCCTCGGCGATGTCCTGGGGGTGCACCGGCGGCAGCCCGGCCCGCAGCGCGGCCGTCGAGGGCGCCAACGGGTCCGGGAAGCGGGCGAGTTCGGCGGTGGTGACCGGGCCGGCCAGCCGCTCGACCTCCGCCGCGTCGCCGCTCTCGTGCGCCGTGACACCGGTCTGGGCCGGCTTGAGTACGGCCACCGAACGTCCCCGGGCGAGCGCCGACGCGGCGATCGCGGCCGTGGTCACGGTTTTGCCGATCTCCGTGCCCGTGCCCGTCACGAACAGCACCGACATGGTCTGCCTCCGACTCTGCGCGGCGATCCCGCGCGGGGATAGTGCGAATGGTTCCTGGTGGCCGGTTCGCCTGCGAAGGGTTCGCCTGTGCCCTGTACGCATGCGACCTGCTGACCGGCTGACCGGTTGCCGCGCGCAGAGGCCGCCCGCTCCGGGTGAAAGCGTCCCCAGGAGGCGGAGGCGGAGGCGGCGGCCGAGGCGAATGCGGAGGCGGCGGCGTCCGGCCGAGCGAACCCGGCCGGCCACCACAGCCGGTGCGGTGCGTTCAGCCCTCGCGGGCCGCCGCGCACACCGCCGCGCAGATGCGCGCCACATCCTCGTCACCGGTGATGTACGGCGGCATGGTGTAGATCAGATCCCGGAACGGGCGCAGCCATACGCCCTCCCGGACCGCCGCCCGGCTCGCGGCCGCCATGTCCACCTCGTGATCGAGCTGTACGACACCGATCGCGCCGAGTACACGTACCTCGCGCACCCCGGCGATGCCCGCGGCCGGTGCCAGCCCGTCCCGCAGTCCGGCCTCGATCCGCTTGACCTCCTGCCCCCAGTCCTGGGACAGCAGCACTCCGATCGAGGCATCGGCGACGGCGGCGGCGAGCGGATTGCCCATGAAGGTGGGGCCGTGCGCCAGCACCGGCAGCGCGCCGCGGGAGATGCCGTCGGCGACGGCCGTGGTGCACAGCGTCGCCGCCAGGGTCAGATAACCGCCGGTCAGCGCCTTGCCCAGACACATCACATCGGGTGCGATCCCCGCGTGGTCGGCGGCGAAGAGCGCGCCCGTACGGCCGAAGCCGGTGGCGATCTCGTCGAAGATCAGCAGCACGCCGTGCTCGTCGCAGGCCTCCCGCAGCACCCGCAGATACCCGGGGGAGTGGAACGACATCCCGCCCGCCCCCTGCACCACGGGCTCCACGATCACCGCCGCAAGCTCCTCGGCGTGCCGGCCGATCAGCTCCCGCAGATGCGCCGCATACGCCTCGTCGGGCGCGGCACCGAAGCCTGCCGGCGGCGCGTCCGCGAAGATCTGCCGCGGCAGCACCCCCTGCCACAGCTCATGCATACCGCCGTCCGGATCGCAGACCGACATCGGCTGCCAGGTGTCGCCGTGATAGCCGCCCCGCCAGGTCAGCAGCCGCTGTTTACGCGGCTTGCCGAGCGAGCGCCAGTACTGCAGGCACATCTTGACGGCGACCTCGACCGACACCGAGCCGGAGTCGGCGAGAAAGACGTGCTGCAGCGGCTCCGGGGTGATGTCGACCAGTTGCTTCGCCAGCCGCACGGCGGGCTCATGGGTGAGCCCCCCGAACATCACATGGCTCATCCGCTCCAGCTGGCCCCGCGCGGCGTCGTTGAGCACCGGGTGGTTGTAGCCGTGCACCGCCGACCACCAGGAGGACATCCCGTCCACCAACTCGTCCCGGCCCTCGACCGGTTCGGCCAGCCGGAGCCGGACGCCGGATGCCGACTCCACCAGCAGCGGTGCGGCCTTGCCGGGCATCGGCCCGTAGGGATGCCACACATGCTGCCGGTCGAGCGCGAGCAGTGCGCCGGGGGTGAGTGGCTCAGGCATTGGGCGGAAGGTCGGTGCCGGCGCCGCGGCGGCGCACCGAGACCAGGTCGCGGCGGGCCTCGTCGGACGGTGCCGGGACGGTGGCGGCCGGGTCTCCGGCGTCCTCGGCGGTCGCCTGGGCACCGGTCTCCTCGGCGGCGGCCTCGGTGACCGCTGCACCGCCGCACGGCCTGCGGTGCTCGGGCAGCGTCGTGGTGTCCGAGCCCTCGACCTCGAAGCCGGCGTCCTCGATCATCGCGAGGTCGTCCTTGCCGGCCTGCCCCTCGCTGGTCAGGTAGTCGCCGAGGAAGATGGAGTTGACCAGGTGCAGGGCGAGCGGCTGCATGCTGCGCAGATGCACCTCACGGCCGCCGGCCAGCCGTACCTCGATGTCCGGGCAGACGAACCGCACCATCGCCAGGATGCGCAGCGCCCGCTGCGGAGTGAGGTTCCATTCCTTGGCGAGCGGGGTGCCCTCGAAGGGGATCAGGAAGTTCACCGGGACGGAGTCCGGGTCCAGCTCGCGCAGCGCGAAGACCACATCGACGAGGTCGGTGTCGCTCTCGCCCATACCGGCGATCAGCCCCGAACAGGCGGACATGCCCGCCGCCTGGGCCTGCTGGACGGTGGACACCCGGTCCGAGAAGTCGTGTGTGGTGCAGATGTCGCCGTAGGTGGCTTCCGAGGTGTTGAGGTTGTGGTTGTACGCATCGGCGCCCGCTTCGCGCAGCCGCCCCGCCTGACCGTCGGAGAGCAGGCCGAGGCAGGCGCACACCTCCACGCCCTCGTTCTGCTCCTTGATGGCGGAGATCGTCTCCGAGACGCGGTCCACGTCCTTGTCCGTCGGGCCGCGGCCACTGGCCACCAGACAGACCCGCTTGGCCCCGCCGGCGACCCCCGCGGCGGCCGCCTTGGAGGCGTCGTCCGGCTTGAGCCAGGTGTACTTGAGGATTTCCGCCTTCGACCCCAGCCGCTGCGAACAGTACGAGCAGTCCTCGGGGCACAGACCCGACTTGAGGTTGACGAGATAGTTGAGTTTGACCCGCCGCCCGAACCACTGGCGGCGCACCTTTCCGGCCGCGGCCACGACATCGAGCAATTCGTCATCGGAGGTGGCCAATACGGCCAGCGCCTCTTCGCGGGTCGGCAACTCGCGCCGCAGTCCCTTGTCCACCAGTGTGTTCAGCAGGTCCATGGCCTTGATCCTGGCCTACGCCACCGCCCCCGGCCAAGGAGGATTCCCACAAGGTGCTGGGATCGAGGTGTGTGTATCGCCACACTGTGGGCCTGCGGAACGACCGCTAACGTCTATCGACAGCCCACAATCGAGGCCGACAGACGAAGGACGCCGATGCCGCAGGACTCCGCCCCGCCGCCGCTGTGCGACACCTCCCCGGCGAGGCCCGCCGAGCCGTGTGCCGAGCCGGCCCGCCCGGCGTACGACGCGGCCTTCGACTGGCTGGATGTGGCCAGTGCGGAGCGCCGTCACGCCGGTTTGGTGCGCACCCTGCGCCCCCGTCCGGCCGACTCCCCGCTGCTCGATCTGGCCGGCAACGACTATCTCGGACTCGCCCGGCACCCCGAGGTCACCCGTGGTGCTGCCGAGGCCGCGCACCGCTGGGGTGCCGGCGCGACCGGCTCCCGGCTGGTCACCGGCAGCACGGAGTTGCATGCCCGGTTGGAGGCGGAACTCGCGGCGTTCTGCGGCTTCGAGGCCGCTTTGGTGCTGTCCTCCGGCTATGCCGCAAATCTTGCCGCGGTGACCGCGCTCACCGCCCCCGGCGCGCTGATCGTCTCCGACGCCGGCAACCACGCCTCCCTCATCGACGGCTGCCGGCTCTCCCGGGCTAGTACCCAAGTGGCCCCGCACGCCGATCCGCAGGCCGTACGCGCCGCGCTGGCCGGTCACGACGGCCGGGCGCTCGTCGTGACCGACTCGGTGTTCTCGGTCGACGGGGACGCCGCGCCGCTCCCCGCGCTGGCCGAGGCCTGCCGGACACGGGGCGCCGGACTTCTCGTCGACGACGCCCACGGACTGGGGGTGCTGGGCGAAGGGGGCCGGGGCGCGCCGTGGGCGGCAGGCCTCGCCGGTGACGGGGATGTGGTGACCACCGTGACGCTCTCCAAGTCGCTCGGATCCCAGGGCGGTGTGGTGCTCGGCCCGGCCCGGGTCATCGAGCATCTGGTCAACACCGCCCGGTCGTTCATCTTCGACACCGGTCTCGCCCCGGCGGCGGCCGGCGGCGCCCTCGCCGCGCTCCGGCTCCTGCGCCGCGAACCCCGGCGCGCCACCCGGGCCGTCGCGGTCGCCCAGGGCCTGTACGACCGGCTCACCGCGGCGGGCCTGACGGCGGTACGTCCCGACGCGGCGGTGATCTCCGTCCGCGCCCCGTCGCCGGAAACGGCGCTCCGCTGGGCCGCCGACTGCCGTACGGCCGGACTCGCGGTCGGCTGCTTCCGCCCGCCGTCCGTCCCCGATGGAATCTCCCGGCTCCGGCTCACCGCCCGCGCAGACCTGACGGACGACCAGCTCGACACGGCGGTCGACACGATCGTGGCCACGGCGCCGGCGGTCTGAAGCCGGATCCGGCAGCCGCCCGCCCGGCCGAGTCAGCACCAGGTGGTGAGGTCGTATACGGCCTGGCAGCGGCTGTCAAAGATCGGTCGCTGGAAACGTTCGAGGTCGTGGGACGAGGCCAGTGCCGGGAAGATCATGTTGGCGGTCCCACCATGTGCGTCGACCTTCCCTGCTTCGTCACGCATACAGAAGTCGAGCCCCCAGACATCGCCGGTTTCTGCCCATCTGACGTAGTACCGGGCGTGCCGCTCGTCGATGAGCATGAAGCCGAGGAGGCGCCACTCCGCCTCACCTGCTTCCTCTTCCACGTCTTCGGAAAGGGGCGCCGGGCCGTTCGCCGGACCGAGGGAGAGCAGCGGCAGGTGCAAGGCATCCGCCACGGTGAGGGGCGGGGCATCGAGGGCATCGAGGAAGTGCCGCCGGGCGTCGAGTACAGGCACCGGGAAGACTTCGTCGGGCGAGGGCGGACCGAGAGCATCGCGCTGGGCGATGCACCCGCGCAGCGCGGCGATGAAGTGATCGTGGGGGATTTCCTCGCCGTCATCGTCGAGCAGCGGGATCTCCAGGGCGTAGGCGGAGCCGAGGTCTTGACCGTCCCACAGGACGACTCTCGCACCGCGGTCCCCCTCTGTCGGTGGGAGGAGCCCCCGCAGCACCTGCGAACCCGGCGTCAAAGGCGAGGCCACGAACTCTCGCAGCCTCCCCAGCAGGCTCTCCAGGAGAACATCGCGCGGGGTGGGGCCGGCTGTGGGGTCGTCCTCCGTCACGGTGATCGGTTCTCCCCGGGAGTGCGAGTCGGACGGTGTGCACGACGTCAGGGCAACGGTGGGCGCCCCGGCAGTCGGCGGTGATCGTAGCGATCTTGCCGTGGTGTCCCGGCAGCTTGTCACGGCTGTCCTCGGTCTGCCGGTGCCACCAGGCAATCACCCTGATCCGGGATCAGGCAATCACGATGGCCTGGGCAACCGGGTGTCCGACGACCCGGGCGAGTGGCGGAGGAAGGCCCCGCGCAGCAGTGCCCGCAGGGTGTCCGCGGCCGGGGTGCCTCCGGGGCGGTAGGCCACCGAGATCCGGCGGTGCAGCTCCGGTGGGTCCACCCGGCGGACTCCCAGCGGTGTCACCGACCCCTCCGCCACCATCTCCGGGACCACCGCCACCCCGAGCCCGGCGCTCACCAGCGCACACGCCACCGCATAGCTCGGCGACTCGCAGCGCACCGCCACACTCGCCCCGGCGGCCGCCAGCGCGGCCTCCACGTCGCGCCGGTTGGGGTTGGCCGGCGCCATGCTGACCAGTGGCTGGCCGGCCAGCTCGACGAGCGGCAGGCGCCCTGAGCCCGCCGACAGGGCATGACCGGGCGCGGTGACCAGCACCAGCTCCTCGGTCAGCAGCGGCTCCAGACGCACTCCCTCCGGCGCCGGCATCGCCTCGCCCGGCACATACTCGTGCGTCAGCGCCAGATCGACCTCACCCCGCGCCACCGCCGCGCTCGCCAGCGGCGGGACGTACTCCGTCACGCTCAGTTCCACATCGGGGTGGGCCCGCCGGAACGCGCTGAGCGCGGGCGGCAGCAGGTGCGTGCCGGCGGTCATGAACGTGCCGACCCGCAGCCGCCCGCCGGACAGCCCCGCCAGCCGGGACAGCTCGTGCCGCGCCTGATCCAGTTCGTCGAGGACCCGCCGGGCCCGTACGAGCAGCAGCTCACCGGCCGCCGTCAGCCGTGCACCGCGATGGTGGCGTACCAGCAGCGCCGCCCCGGCCTCCCGCTCCAGCTTGGCGAGCTGCTGGGAGAGCGCCGGAGCGGTGTAGCCCAGCCGGGCGGCGGCCCGGGTGATCGAACCGGCCTCCGCGACCGCTACCAGCGCGGCCAGCCGGGTGGGGTCGTACATAAGGATCTCTTTAGGCTCACCAAGAACATTGCCAATACCCATTAAAGCCTCTGACCGGCGAAGCTGCTCTTATGGACGGACAGCTGATCGCCTTCACCGGAGTCGCCGCGGGCATGGTCGCCATGCCGGGCGCGGATTTCGCGGTCGTGGTGCGCAATGCGCTCGACTCGCGCCGGGCGGGGGTGGCGGCCGCCGTCGGAGTCGCGGGCGGGCTGCTGGTGCACACCGCCCTGGCGGTGGCCGGGCTCGCGGCGGTGCTGGTCGCCGTGCCCGCGCTCTTCGGGGCAGTCCAACTCCTGGGCGGTGGCTATCTGTTGTACCTCGGCGGCCGCGCCCTGACCGGGGCTCTCCGGCGCCCGGCGACCACCAGGGACGACACGGCCACCAGGGACGGCACGGACGGCGCGGACCGCACGGCGGCGGGCGCACCGGCCGACGGCCGCCCGCCCGCCGCCCGCCTGGGCACTGCGCAAAGTCTGCGCCAGGGCTTCTTGGCCAACGCGCTCAACCCCAAGGCGCCCGTCCTCTTCCTCAGCCTGCTCCCGCAGTTCGTTCCGGCGGGGGCGCCCGCGCTGCCCCGTACGCTGCTGCTCGCCACGATGGTGGTCGCCATGGCCCTGGTGTGGTTCCCCGCCGTCGCCCTGCTGGTCGACCGGATGGGCGCCTGGTTGCGCCGCCCCGCGGTGGCCCGCGCCCTGGAAGCCACCACAGGAGCGCTGCTCACGGCTCTGGGCGGCATCCTGCTCGTCGAGCTGGCGCTGTCCTGAGGGCGGCACGCCAGGGCTGCTCGCGGCGGTGCGGCGGGCAGGGCGGCGGCGGCCCTCAGGGGCGGTGGCAGCCCCCGCGGGCGACGGCAGTCCGTCCCCACGGGGCCGCGGACTCAGCAGCCCGCTGCGGGCCGAGGCGAACGAGCCGGATCGGTCAGATCGACAGGTCCACGAGATCGACGAGATTGACGAGATTGACGCACTCGGTGAGTTCGACGTAATCGGTGAAATCGGTTAAGCGCAGCGGCAATTGACCGATCGTGGGATGAATGCGCAGGATCAGCCCACCCGCCCGTACCAGACCGAACGGCTCCAGATCCGTTCCAGCCGGACCACGCTCCCGGCCTTGGGCGCATGCCACATCCGGCCCCGGCCCGCGTAGATGCCGACGTGGTAAATGCCGCTGCGTGAATGGAAGAAGACCAGATCGCCGCGTCGGCGCGCGCCGGCCGGGATGTGCCGGGTGCGGCCGTACTGCGCGGCGGCGGTGCGTGGCAGCAACCGGCCGGCGCGTTTGAACGAGTACAGCATCAGCCCCGAACAGTCGAAGGCATGCGGCCCCTGGGCGCCGTACCGGTAGGGAGCTCCGCTCTTGGAAGCCGCGATCCGCAGCGCATGGGCGGACACGGAGGCGGCGGCTTCGGCTTTCCCGGCCGCTCCTGGAGCGACGGTGGTCCCGCCGAGCGTGACCAGCGTCAGAGCGGTGACGGTGCCGGCGCGCGCCAGCAGATTCGGCGTATGCATGCGCATGGTCATGCGCAAACCCTTCGTCAGCCGCCTGCGAAGGAAGACCTGTCGGGTTCGGGCAGGCGAAGATGCCCGGCCGTGCGTACGGCTTCACCCCAAGGAGCCCTCGGCCGTGCAGGCCGGGACCCCGTCCTGCTCGGGTCCTCCGCTCCCGCCGGTCCACGTCGTCGACCGGACGTCCGGTACGGCGGCGGGATTAGGCGCCCGTCCGGACCGCCCCGTCGCTGTGGCGGGGTCTTGTCGTCGAAGGGATCGTCACGCACCTCGCATCCGAATTCCGAGTTGAAAATGCCGTATGTGAGATGGGTCACAATTGGCCCGAATGGTTAGATTTGTTCCCTCAGGTGCCGCGGCGCGGGGCGTTGCACCCCGCGGACCAGGGGCGAAACATCCGGGACCGGGGGAATTGTGCCCGCGCTGCGCAATTCGTCGCCTCCTCAGATCGGGTGCGGACGCTACGCCGTATGCGCAGCCACGGTGCGCGTGCCGGCTCAGTTTTCCTCGGGTGGCGGCATCGTCACCAGCCCGGCCCGCCGCTCACCGTCCAGCACCCGCAGCGCCCGGGTCAGCGTCGCGCGGTGCAGTTCGCTCTCGCCCCGGTGGTGCATCAGCGTCAGGGCGTCCCGCAGCCGGGTGGCCTTGCCGACCAGCGCCTGGGCGGCGCGCAGTCCGCTGTAGGTGCCACCACAGCGGGCCGGGTTGATCCGGCCGAGCAGGTCGATCACCTCCAGGTAGCTGTCGATGAGTTCACCCTCCGCGCGGGTCAGTGCGGGCAGCGGCGGTGGTTCGGGCGGCAGCATCGGGCTCACCGCGCCGCGGGCTGGAGTGCCGACGGCTTGCGGTTGCGGGTGATCTGGTCGATCAGGCCGTACTCCTGGGCGCCGGGGGCATCGAAGATCTTGTCGCGCTCGATATCGGTGGCGATCCGCTCGCGGGTCTGCCCGGTGTGCTTCGCCAGCATTTCTTCCAGTACGTCGCGGGTGCGCAGCATCTCCATCGCCTGGATCTGCAGGTCACTGGCCTGCCCCTGGACGGGTTCGCTGAACGACGGCTGGTGGATCAGGACCCGGGCGCCGGGCAGCGCCAGCCGCTTTCCGGGCGTGCCGGCGGCCAGCAGTACCGCGGCGGAGGAGGCGGCCTGCCCCAGGCAGACGGTCTCCACGTCGCACGACACGAAATGCATCGTGTCGTAGATGGCGGTCATCGCGGTGAAGGAGCCGCCGGGGGAGTTGATGTAGAGCGAGATGTCCTGGTCGGGTGCGGCATGTTCGAGGTGGATGAACTGCGCCATCACGTCGTTGGCGGAGGCGTCGTCGATCGGGGTGCCCAGAAAGATGATGCGCTCGCCGAGCAGCTTGGAATACGGGTCCATGGTGCGCGTCCCCTGTGCGGTGCGCTCGGTGAACTCCGGAAGGACATAGCGGGCCGTCGGTCGCAGCATGTCTGCTCCTCTCCTCGGTAGAAAATGTACAGGATGTACATCCAGTTAGAATGGGAGCATGGCCTACGAAATTCCGGTGACGCAAGCACGTGCGGAGCTGGCGGATCTCATCAACCGTGTTGTCTACGGCGGCGAGCGGGTGGTCGTCACCCGTCACGGCAAGCCGCTGGTGGCGCTGGTATCCGCCGCTGACCTGCAGCTACTCGAAGAACTGGGGCGGCGTGAACAGGGCGCGGAGGACGAGCAGGTGATCAGCACGGTCTCGTCCGTGCGGCAGCTTCCGTCCGCTCCGGGCGAACGGCGGCGCTTCGGTATCGCGGCAGAACACCGCGACCCGGCTGCCGGGGACCGGCGGCCGGGTCGCGAGAGCTGACGGTTCAGCGGGTGCTGACCGTGCGGTGGGGCGGGTGACTCAGGAGCTGAGCTCCCACAGGGCGCTGGCGATGGCGTCCGTGTTGGTGTCCAGGGCCTTGTCGTCGATGTTCTTCGAGGTGTCGCAGGCCTGGTGGTAGCAGGCGTCGAACGCCTTGCCCGCCTCACCGCCCCAGTTCTTCGCCTGCTCCTCGGTCTTCTTGTAGTCCGCGCCGGAGAAGAGGCCGCCGACCGGCACGCCCGCGTCCTTGAAGGGGGCGTGGTCCGAGCGCCCGTCGCCCTCGGTCTCCTTCTCGGTGGCGATGTTCTTCTTGGCGTACCAGTCCTTGAAGACCTTCTCCAGGCGGGTGTCGTCGTCGTAGACGAAGTAGCCCGGGTTCGGCGAACCGATCATGTCGAAGTTGAGGTACGAGTCGATCTTCGACTTGTCGGCGCCGAGCTTGTCGACATAGGCCTGCGAGCCGACCATGCCGTCCTCTTCGTCGCCCCACCAGCCGAACCGCAGGTGCTTGGTGGGCTTGAGGTCCGCCTTGGCGACGGCGAGCGCGACCTCGAGGATGCCGGCCGAGCCGGAGCCGTTGTCGTTGATGCCGGGGCCCGCGGGGACCGAGTCCAGGTGGGCGCCGGCCATCACGGTCTTGCTCTCGTCGCCGCCCGGCCAGTCGGCGACGAGGTTGTAGCCCTTGGTGCCGCCGCCGTCGAACTCCTGGATCTTCGTGGTGAAGCCGGCCTTGTCCAGCTTCTCCTTGAGGAAGTCGACGGACGCCTTGTAGCCCGGTTTTCCGTGGGCGCGGTTGCCGCCGTTGGCGTCGGCGATCGACTGGAGCTGGTCCAGGTCGGCCTTGACGGCCTTGACGTCGATGTCCGGCGCGGCCTTCGGCGCGGTACCGGCGTAGGCGCCGGCCGCGGTGAAGAGCGTGGCGGCCAGGGCGGTGACGGCGCCCGAGGCCAGCGCGGCCCGGCGTATTCGGGTGGAACGAGTCACGATGTGGCTCCTGGTGTGGGGGGGTGGAGCGGAGCTGATTCGATGCGCGTCATGGATTGACGCGCACATGAGAATTGCGATCACTCCGGAAACCGTCAAGAGCGCATACCGGACAGGTGAGTTCGCGGAGCGGGTCACGCCCGCTATGCGCGGATCATGATGATCGGCGATGGGTGGGAGGGGTCTGTCCCCTCGGCTCCCCGCGGCCCTCGGGGTGCGGATTTCGCCACGCGGAGCCGCGCCCGTCCGGGGGAATGCGGGGATCGTGCCGCGCCGGGAATCCGTTGCCGCGCCGTAACGGACGGTAATGGCACCGCGTTACAGCAGGCGTAAGAGGAGGCGCGAAGAGGTCCCTGGTCGTAACGCCGATGAAATCCCGCCGAACTAGTCTCCGGACCTGGGGCTGTTGATGGCCAAGTGCTGGAAGTCGGTTTGCTCCTCCTTTAATTACTGCGTGGTACATCTATCGTTACAGGGTGTGTCCGTGCCTGTGACCAGGGCGAACGCGTCCGCGCTGAAAGACTGTGAGGTGGAACGTATGCAACTGACCCCGCATGAACAAGAACGCTTGATGATTCATGTGGCTGCAGACGTGGCCGAAAAACGTCGCTCCCGGGGGGTGAAGCTGAACCATCCGGAATCGATTGCCCTGCTGACCGTGCACATCCTCGAAGGCGCCCGGGACGGCCGCACCGTCGCCGAGCTCATGTCCTCCGGTCGCAAGGTGCTCACCCGCGACGAGGTCATGGAGGGCGTCCCCGAGATGATCCACGACGTGCAGGTCGAGGCCACCTTCCCCGACGGCACCAAGCTCGTCACCGTTCACGAACCCATCAACTGATCACGGGAGAGCAGACGATGATCCCGGGACAGATCCTCTACGCCGACGAGCCGGTGCGCCTCAACGAAGGCCTTCCCCTCACGCGCATGACCGTCCTCAACGCCGCCGACCGCCCCGTGCAGGTCGGCTCCCACTACCACTTCGCCGAGGCCAATCCCGGCCTCGACTTCGACCGCGCGGCCGCGCACGGCAAGCGGCTGAACGTCCCGGCCGGCTCCGCCGTGCGCTTCGAGCCCGGCATCCCCACCGAGGTCGAACTCGTCCCCCTCGGGGGCAAGCGCATCGTCGTGGGCCTGCGGGGCGAGACCGGAGGCACCCTCGATGGCTGAGCTGACCCGTCAGGCGTACGCCGATCTTCTCGGCCCCACCGTCGGCGACCGGATCCGGCTCGCCGACACCGACCTGGTCATCGAGATCACCGAAGACCGCGCGGGCGGGCCCGGCAGGGCCGGCGACGAAGCCGTCTTCGGCGGCGGCAAGGTGATCCGCGAATCGATGGGCCAGTCCCGCGCCACCCGCGCCGAGGGCACCCCCGACACCGTGATCACCGGCGCGGTCGTGCTGGACCACTGGGGCATCGTCAAGGCCGATGTCGGTATCCGCGACGGGCGGATCACCGCCCTGGGCAAGGCCGGCAACCCCGACACGATGGACGGCGTCCACCCCGACCTGGTGATCGGCCCCGAGACCGAGATCATCGCCGGCAACGGCAAGATCCTCACGGCCGGCGCCATCGACACCCACGTCCACTTCATCTGCCCCCAGCAGGCGGACGAGGCTCTGGCCTCCGGTGTCACCACGATGATCGGCGGCGGCACCGGGCCGGCCGAGGGCAGCAAGGCCACCACCATCACCCCCGGCGCCTGGCACGTGGCCCGGATGTTCGAGTCGATGGACTCCCTGCCGGTCAACGTCGGACTGCTCGGCAAGGGCAACACCACCTCACTCGCCTCGATGCGTGACCAGCTGCGGGCGGGCATCCTCGGCTTCAAGATCCATGAGGACTGGGGCGCCACGCCCGCCGTCCTCGACGCCTGCCTGACGGTCTGCGAGGAGAGCGGCGTCCAGCTCGCGATCCACACCGACACCCTCAACGAGGCCGGCTTCCTCGGTGACACCCTCGCCGCCATCGCCGGCCGCACCCTGCACGCCTTCCACGTCGAGGGCGCCGGCGGCGGCCACGCCCCCGACATGATCGCGATGGTCTCCGAGCCCAATGTGCTCCCGGCCTCCACCAACCCCACGCGGCCGCACACCGTCAACACCGTCGAGGAACACCTCGACATGTTGATGGTCTGTCACCACCTCAACCCGGCCGTCCCCGAGGACCTGGCCTTCGCCGAGTCCCGGATCCGGCCCTCCACCATCGCGGCCGAGGACATCCTGCACGACCTCGGCGCCATCTCGATCATGTCCTCCGACGCCCAGGCCATGGGGCGGATCGGTGAGGTCGTGCTGCGCACCTGGCAGACCGCCCACGTCATGAAGCGGCGCCGCGGCACCCTCCCGGGCGACGGCCGTGCCGACAACCACCGGGCCCGCCGCTATGTCGCCAAGTACACCATCAACGCGGCCCTCGCCCAGGGCATCGACCATGTCGTCGGCTCCGTCGAGGACGGCAAGCTCGCCGACCTCGTGCTGTGGGACCCGGCCTTCTTCGGCGTCAAACCGCAGCTGGTCATCAAGGGCGGCCAGATCGCCTATGCGCAGATGGGCGACGCCAATGCGTCCATTCCCACTCCGCAGCCGGTGCTGCCGCGGCCGATGTTCGGTGCCACCGGCAAGGCCCCGGGCGGCAACTCGGTCAACTTCGTCTCCCGGCAGGCCCTGGAGGACGCGCTGCCCGAACGGCTGGTGCTGGACAAGTCCTTCGAGGCGATCCACAGCACCCGGGGCCTCACCAAGGCCGATATGCGCAACAACGATGCCCTGCCGCGCGTCCATGTCGACCCCGACACCTTCACCGTGACCATCGACGGCGAGGTGGTGGAGCCGCAGCCGGTGGCCGAACTCCCCATGGCCCAGCGGTACTTCCTCTTCTGAGGAGTCCGAGGAGTCCGAGGAGTCCGAGGAGCCAGCGGAGCCAGAGGAGGCGCGCCGATGAGCACCCCGATGAGCACCCTGATGAACACCCTGATGAACACCCCGATCAGTACCGCGATGAAGGACACGTACCACCGATGAGCCGCGCAGCGCTGCTCGTCCTCGCCGACGGCCGGTTCCCCGCCGGAGGACACGCCCACTCGGGCGGCGCCGAACCGGCCGTCGCCGCGGGACGCATCAAGGACGCCGCCACCCTGGAGTCCTTCTGCCGGGGCCGGCTGCACACCGCGGGCCTGGTCGCCGCGGGGCTCGCCGCCGCGGCCGCGGGCGGCCACGACCCGCTCCTCCTCGACGACGCCGCGGATGCCCGTACGCCCGTACCCGCGCTGCGGCAGATCGCGCGGCGGCTCGGCCGGCAGATGATGCGGGCCGCCCGTGCGACCTGGCCGAGTGAGGCGCTGGACACGCTCGCCGCGGCCCGTCCCCGCGGCGCCCACCAGCCCGTCGTCCTCGGCCTGGCCGCCCGGTCCGCGGGCCTGCCGCCGCTCGATGCCGCATACGCCGTGGCCTACGAGAACATCAGCGGTCCGGCCACCGCGGCCGTCCGGCTGCTGAGCCTGGACCCCTTCGACGCCACCGCCGTGCTCGCACGTCTCACCGCCGAGCTCGACCAGGTCGCACAACAGGCCGCCGAGGCCGCGCTGCGGACCGCGGCCGAAGGAACCGGCGCACTGCCCGCGGCCTCCGCGCCGCTGCTCGACATCACTGCCCAACAGCACGCCGCCTGGCCCGTCCGGCTCTTCGCTTCCTGATCCGGCCGGCCGTCCCACGAAACGCACCCCGCCGCACCCCACCACCGGAGTGACCATGCACCTCGACCACCAGGACACCTTCCCCGAGCGCCACACCTACAGCGCCGCCGCTCCGGTACGCCCCGACGGTTCCCGCCGCGCCCTGCGCATCGGTCTCGGCGGCCCGGTCGGCACCGGCAAGACCGCCACCGTCGCCGCGCTGTGCCGCGCCCTGCGCGACGAGCTGGCCATCGCCGTCGTCACCAACGACATCTACACCCGCGAGGACGCCGAATTCCTGCTCCGCGAGGCCGTCCTGCCCGCCGAGCGGATCTCCGCCGTCGAGACCGGCGCCTGCCCGCACACCGCCATCCGCGACGACATCTCCGCCAACCTCGAAGCCGTCGAGGACCTGGAGGAGGCGGCCGGCCCGCTCGATCTCGTCCTGGTCGAATCCGGCGGTGACAACCTCACCGCCACCTTCTCCAAGGGCCTGGTCGACGCCCAGATCTTTGTGATCGACGTGGCCGGCGGCGATGACATCCCGCGCAAGGGCGGCCCCGGCGTCACCACCGCCGACCTGCTCGTCATCAACAAGACCGATCTCGCGCCGTACGTCGGCGTGGACCTGGAGGGCATGGCCCGCGACGCCAAGGCGCAGCGCGGTGAGCTGCCCGTCGCCTTCACCGCCCTGAAGTCGGAGAACGGTGTCCGGCCGGTGGCGGAGTGGGTCCGCGGGCGGCTGGCCGACTGGACCGCGAGCCCGGCATGACCCTCGCACTCCCCACGCCGGAGACGGGCCGCGCAGCCGCCGGGCTGTGCGCCACCGCCCGCGTCGTCGCGCGGGCCGACGGGCAGGGGAACACCCGGCTGCCCGTCCTCGACGGCGACGGCCCGTTCGCGCTGCGCCGTATCCGCGGGCACGGAAACCAGGCCCGGGTCTGCGTCGTGGGCGCCATGAGCGCCCCGCTCGGCGGTGACCGGCTGGGCATCGAAGCCACCGCCGAGGCGGGCAGCGCCCTGCACCTCACGGCGGCCGCCGCGACCGTCGCGTTGCCCGGCCGTACGGGGGAACACGCCCGCTACGACGTGTGGTTGACGGTGGGTGAGGGCGCACGGCTCGACTGGCTGCCCGAACCGCTGATCTCGGCGGCGGGCAGCGACCTGCGGATGACCACCACCGTCGATCTGGCCCCCACCGCACGCCTGGTGCTCCGCGAGGAACAGGTCCTGGGCCGCAGCGGGGAGCGGAGCGGCGCCCTGCGCAGCCGGCTCACCGTCCGCCGGGCCGGCCAAACCCTGCTCGACCAGGAGACGGCGTACGGGCCCGGCGTCCCCGGCTGGGACACCTCGGCCGTCCTGGACGGGCACCGCGCGCTCGGCCAACTCCTCATCGTCGGGCCCACGTTCGAGGAGCGGCCGGCCGAGGTTCGGCTGCTCGGCGGCGAGGCGGGCGAGCGGTCCGGCGACGGCGCGGGGCAGGGCGTACTGGCACCGCTTGCGGGCCCCGGGGCCCTGGCCACGGCCGTGGCCCCGGACGCGCTGCGGCTGCGGCGCCTGCTGGACGAGGCCGCCGGGAGTGCGGCCGTGGGGCGTGCGGCCGCCGGGTGACGGCGGCCGCGCCGCCTCACACCTCCAGATCGGACTCCAGCCGGGCGAGACGGAGGCGCGCCAGCGCGAGGTTGGCACGCTTGCGGTCCAGCACCAGATAGAGGAAGAGGCCGCTGCCGTTCTTTCCCGTCACCGGGCGGATGATGTGGTACTGCGCGGTCAGGGTGATGAGCATGTCCTCGATGGCGCCCTGGAGTTCCAGCATCTCCATGGTGCGCATCTTCGCCCGTACGACATCGGTGTTGCCGGCTGCCGCGACATCGAGGTCCAGAGCCTGCTTGTCGCCCAGGGTGGCCAGGGCCATACCGCTGGTGTAGTCGACCAGGGCGACGCCGACCGCACCCTCGATGGTCGACATCGCGTCGGCGAGGGCGGATTCCAGTTGAGCCATGAGGGGTTCAGACCTTTCGATTCCTTGATGGTTAAGCCGGGTGTCTGCGGTTTCCGGACTTCAGGACTTCCGGACTTCCGGGTTCTGCGCTCGTGCGGGTGGGGGTGCGGGCGGGGGTCTCGGGCGGACGGGGGCTCCTATCGGCGGGGCTGCGCGTCCACCAGGGCGCCGATCCGCTCCGCGGCTCTTCTGGCCTGCAGATGGAGCCGCCCCACGTTGGTGTCCGGGCTAGCCACGGCGGTCAGGACCGCGCGCCGTCCGGCCGAATAGGCCGCGATATAACCGTCCGCGCCGCGCGTCAGGGATTCCTCGAAGTCGCCCTGTCCGGTCGCATCGGTGAGTCGTTTGGCGACGCCGATCGCCGCGGCGGTGAGGGCGGCCAGGCCGTCCGGCTCGATGTCCGGCAGATCATGAGCGATCACCATGCCGTCCACGCTCGCCACCATCCCGCCCTGGAAATGGCGTACTTGATCGCGCAGTGTATGCAGTTCCTCCCGTATCCGGGGTTCTATCGTCATCAGTCTCCTTTTCACGGCGTGCCTTCTGATGACGCGCCTCATGGGGTGCACGGTCTTCGTGCGCAAGGGCTCACAGGGTTTCCTCCAACGCCGTACGCAGTCGGACAAGGAGGGCAATATCCGGATCGGCGGTATCGAGGACATCCGGTGCCGGTAGTTGCCAGGTCGCGGCGGAACCTCCTGCGGCGGCGGGAGCCGGGCTGTTCAGACAGGCGCCGGGCCGCCGCCGGGGGAGCGGGGTGGGCGCCCGGGGGACGTGGACAAGGCCGACGGCGGCGAGGCGGCGGATGTCGAGCAGTGTCCCGAACGCGGACTGGCCCAGCCTCCGGGCCAGTTCGTGGGGCGTGTGCCGGCCGTCGGCGTGATCGAGCAGTCGCCGTTGGCGGCTGGTGGTGGGGGCCGGAATGCGCGGGCTGACGGGGACGACGGGTGAGGAGTCGACCGCGGCCCAGGGGCGGAGCCGGTCGAGCAGGAGCCGGCGGCGGGCCGTCGCCTGCTGGAGGGCGAGGACGCTGACGGGGCGAATGACGCCCAGCCAGTGCCCGGCACCGGAAGTGAAGGAGGTGGTCTCGGGGGCCAGCGGCAGGGCGAAGAACGCGGCGTCGAGCAGCGCGGCGAGGTGGCATATCTCCAGCTCTCCCTGGGACAGCCAGCCCTTGCTGACCAGGAATCGGCCGCCGTCCTGCTGCGGCCCTGCTGTTTCGGCGGCGTACTGCCAGCCCTCCGGCGGCAGTTTGCCCGACGCGGTGAGCCGGGGGCCGAGTCCGGGGGCGGTGGTGCTCTCGACGCAGTAGACCGCGCCGTCGAGAAGGTAGAGGCAGCCGTGCGGGCCGCTGAGAGCGCCGGTCATGCGTTCGGCGGCGCACCGGTCGAGCAGCCCGGCCGGGGTGGGCGGGTGAGGAGATATGGGCAGGCCCATGGCTGTTCCCTTACCGTTCGTGCGGTGTGGCGTGGCGGAGCGCGCCGTCAGGAAGCGACCAGCTCCGCCGCCAGATCGCGCAGTCGGAGCCGGGCGACGGCGAGATTGGCCTGCGTGCGGTCCAGCCAGAGATAGAGATAGGTCTGGCTGTCGAAGGCCGTGTGCACAAAACGGATGAGGTGGTAGCTGCCCGCAGCCGTGATGATGAGGTCTTCGAGGTCCGGGCCGGCGGCGCCGGTGGTGTCGAAGGTGGCGTTGCGCGCGACGGTCTGCACCACCTCGGCGGTGTCCGCGGCGGCCGCGTCGTGATCGTCATGCGGTGCCTGCCCGGCCGTGCCGAGGGTCAGACCACTGGTCCAGTCGATCAGTCCGGCGCATCGAACGCCGGGGATCCCCATCGCTTGGGACAACACCTGATCGATACCCGGCACTTCGAGTCTCCTTCGCGACGGTCCGGACGCGGCGTGAAAACGCCGAAGCCCTCCCTTGTGGCGGTGAGTGGGAGAGCCCTCACGGAAGGTTACTGAAGGTGTGCGGCTGGCACATGCCCGATGGGCAGGTCTACGGCAATTGACGTGTTCTCGCCCCTGCGCGCCCCTCCGGAAGCCATTGCGCCGTGCCGTACGCCAGCAGGTCACCCATGGCGGTGAACTCGGTGCCGAGTGGCCTCATCCGGCAATGAGCTGCCCTGTCGCCTCGCCAATGCCGTCTCGCCACAGTCCCGTTGAGGATCCCACGGGCGGGGTCGGGGTGACCCGGCATCCTGACCTGCCGCCCTGGTTCGCTGGCCGGAATGATGAGGTTCCGGGGCGCTCTCCGGCCGTTTCGCCGACCGCCCGGCCGCCCGGCCGGCCCTGCGGCCCCGCCGCCGAGGGATCGGCGCAGCACCCCCGCGGCACTCCACCGCCGGGTGGACGCCCGCACTCCCGCGGGGCGCCTCCGACGCTGTCGAAAAAAACCTACAGGTTGGTAAAGAAGTGTGCGTCAGGCCTGTTCAGGAGGGCAGGCCACACGTCAGGATCCCCCCGTAAGTCTGTGAACCATCCCGCCACCAGTGCACTCCACGCAGGGGGAATCAACCACGTGAGAAGGACAGCAGCGCTCGGCGCCGCCGGCACCCTGGTGACCGGCGCGCTCCTCGCCGGAGCGATATCCGCCACGCCTGCCAGCGCGGGCGACCAGCACCAGCGCGGTTCCGCCGAAGCGCGCGGTGTGGCGATCGCCGCCGCGCGCGCAGCCAAGAAAGGCATTGACTGGCAGGCCTGCCCCGCCGACTGGGGCCTCAAGTCGCCCATCCAGTGCGGCTATGTCACGGTCCCGGTCGACTACGCACGGCCCAACGGCCGTACGATCAAGATCGCGGTGGACCGGGCCGTCAGCACCGGCAGCAAGAAGGAACGTCAGGGCGCCCTCGTCTACAACCCTGGCGGACCCGGCGGTTCGGGCATGAAGTTCCCGGCCCGCATCACCACCAAGAGCGCTCTGTGGGCCAAGACCGCCAAGGCGTACGACTTCGTCGGCTTCGACCCCCGGGGCGTCGGTCACTCCGCGCCGATCTCCTGCATGAACCCGCAGGAGTTCGTCAAGGCGCCCAAGGCCGACCCGGTGCCGGGCGGCGAGGCCGACAAGCTCGCCCAGCGCAAGCTCGCCAAGGAGTACGCCGACGGCTGTGCCGAGCGCAGCGGCGGTCTGCTGCCGTACATGACGACCAAGAACACCGTCCGCGATCTCGATGTGATCCGTGCCGGGCTCGGTGAGAAGAAGCTCAACTACCTGGGTGTTTCCTACGGCACCTACCTGGGCGCCGTCTACGGCACACTCTTCCCGACCCACGTGCGCCGGATGCTCGTCGACAGCGTCGTCGACCCGGCCCGCGAGAAGATCTGGTACCAGGCCAACCTCGACCAGGACATCGCCTTCGAGACCCGTTGGGGCGACTGGAAGAAGTGGGTCGCCAAGAACGACGCCACGTACCACATCGGTGCCACCCCCGGGAAGGTGCAGGCGGCGTGGGAGAAGCTGCGCGCGACCGCCGCGAAGAACCCCATCAGCGGTGTCGTCGGCCCCGCGGAGCTGATCGGCTTCTTCCAGAACGCGCCGTACTACGACTCCATGTGGGCCTCGGTCGCCGAGGTCTGGAGCGCGTACCTCTCCGGTGACACCAAGCCACTGGTGGAGAACGCCGGCCCGAACCTCCTGGATCTGGCGGGCAACACCTCGGCGGAGAACGGAAACGCCGTCTACACGGCCGTCGAGTGCAACGACACCAAGTGGCCCACCAGCTGGCAGAAGTGGGACCGTGACAACACCCGCATCCACCAGCAGGCACCGTTCATGACCTGGTCCAACGCCTGGATGAACCTGCCCTGCGCCACCTGGCCGGTCAAGCAGCAGCGACCGGTCGAGGTCCGGACCGGCAAGGGGCTGCCGAGCGTTCTGATCGTGCAGAGCACCCGTGACGCGGCCACGCCGTACGGCGGTGCGGTCGAGCTGCACCACCGTTTCAAGGGCTCGCGTCTGATCACCGAGCGGGACGCCGGATCGCACGGTGTCACCGGTCAGGTCAACCCCTGCATCAACGTCCGGGTCGACGCGTACTTCCTGGAAGGAAAGACCGACGCCAAGGACGTGACCTGCGCTCCGCACGCCACGCCCCAGCCGAGCAAGTCGAAGGCGAAGGCCGCCGGCAAGGGTGTCTCCGATCTTCCGGGCCTTGCCTGGTAACGGAAGGGAAAGCACCGGCATGACATGACGGCATGACATGCCTGCATGATGTGGCGGCATGAAGCGACGGCCGGGAATCCTCCCGGCCGCCGCTTTCGTCGCCGGGGCGCGAGGGTGCCCGGTCCGCTCGGCCCGGCTCGCCCCACACCCCCACCGCCACTGCTTACGCCGAAAACACCGCGGAGAAGGCGGCCCTGGTGGGGGAGTCCTCCCGGCGGTCCAGTACGGCGAACACAATACGGTCGAACCAGCCGGTGAACCGGCCGCCGTCCAGCAGCACGGCCGCGAAGGCCCGTGCCACCTCGGCCGGTTCATTGCGGAACACCCCGCAGCCCCAGGCACCGAGCACCAGCTGACGGTGCCCGCCGGCCGCCGCGACCTCCAGCACCCGCTCCGCGCGCACCGCCAGTGCCGCCGCCACCCTGCCCGCCTCCTCAGGACGCTGCCGCGCGATCACCCCCGCGTTCGGCGCGGCCGCCGTCAGAAAGCCCGCTTCGTACGGCACGTCGAGCAAGGTGCCACGGTCGTCGCGGAAGACCGGTACACCCGGGGAGAGGATCACCCGGTCGCTGTAGAACGGGCTCGGATCCGCGCGATGAGCGGCGTAGAAGTCCGGGGCCTCGCGCACACAGGTGTAGAGCGCCGACCCCCGGCACAGCGCCTCCTCCTGGGCCTGCGCACCGTTGAGATACCCGCCGCCGGGATTGCGCGCGGAGGCGAAATTGAGCACGGCGAGCGGCCCCTCACCCGTCTCGGCCAGCCGCCGTCCGGCGCTCAGACTGCCCTCCGCCGTCACTTCGAACGCCGTGCGCACCGCCGGTGACGGCGTCTCCACGGGAACCGGCTGCGGTCCGTACAACCGGGTCCCTGCCCGGGCCCGTCCGACCGCCGACGCGATGTCCACCAGCCGTCCGTCCGGTGCGCGGTACGCTCCCGCCGCGACGATCCGTTCCGTTTCCTGTGCGATACCACGCAGCCGGGCGCTCATCGTCGGCACCCCCGTATCCGATTCTTCATGGTGATCAAGGTAGGAGCCACCGGCGCGCCGCGCGATCGGATTTCGCCGCCCGCCGCCCGCCGCCCGCCGCCCGCCGCCCGCCGCCCGCGGCTCGCCGCCCGCCGACCCGTCTCTCCGTAGCTGTCCTCAGCCCTGCAGGCCCCGCTCCGCCAGCCAGCGGTCCTCGGCCGCGTAGCCGAACAGCCTCTCGTCCGGGTAGATGCCGGC
This sequence comes from Streptomyces sp. NPDC048516, assembly GCF_043199875.1. NCBI lineage: Bacteria > Bacillati > Actinomycetota > Actinomycetes > Kitasatosporales > Streptomycetaceae > Streptomyces > Streptomyces sp. NPDC048516. The sequence goes on from NZ_JBICWS010000001.1 coordinate 446,755, forward strand.
CATCACCGGGAACACCTCCCACCAGTTGCGCCCCGTGACCCGGTCGGTCAGCCATTGCACCGTCTCCGGCAGCGACTCCTCGTACGTCGTCACCGGCCGGTAGCCCAACTCGCGCTCCGCCGCCGTGATGTCGTAGACGATGGGGTGCGGGCCCGACCACGGGGTATCGCCGACACCGGACGACGGCGGGGCGCCGTCCACCGCCACGACCTCGCTCCGGGGCGCACCCATCACGGCGTCCACCGCCGCCGAGATACCGGCGACCGTCGGCGCCTGCGGATCCCCCGCGTTGAGCACCCGGGTGCCTGGCCGGCGAGCCGCCAGCCGGACCAGTTCCGCGAGGTTGTCCACATGCACGGGGTGGAAGCTGCTGCCGCCGTACGCGAGCACCCGCACCCGGCGCCCGTCCAGCACCCGCTTGACGAAGTACAGCTCACGGGGAAGGGGACTGTACGGCCCGTGGATGGCGCCGGCCCGCAGCAGGGTCACCGGCAGCCGGTCGCCCTGCGCCAGCAAGGCCTGCTCCAGGGCCGCCTTGCGGGTGCAGTAGTTCTCGTCGCCGGGGGGCACGGTCGGCTGGGACTCGGGGAGGGGCAGCGGGTAGTCCGGGGCGCCGTCCGGCTCGCCCATGGTGGCGAAGCCGCGCCCCTGGGCGTCCGCGTACACCGAGCCGCTGGAGATCACCACCGCCGAACCGATCCGGTCCGCGCACGCGGTCAACTGCTGTGCGTGCGCGGCCCCGTACGCCACACAGTCCAGCAGCACGTCACAGCCCTCGCCGATCAGTCCGCCCAGCGCCCCGTCGTCCTCCCGGTCCACCGCCACCGGACGGATCTCCTCGGGCCAGGAGTCATCGCGTCCGCCGCGCCGGGACGCCGCCCGCACCTCCCAGCCGTCCCGCGCCAGCGCCCGTACCGCCGCCCGCCCGATCTGCCCGCTCGCCCCGATCACCACTGCGCTACCTGAGGTCATGGACGGACCCTACGGACCGTCAGCGGGCGGCGGCAGTACGGTTCGCCCACGGCGCAAGGGGAACGCCCGGAGAGACGGACCCGGGCGGGCGCTCAGTCCGCGGGACCCTTGCCGTGCCCCCGCCGTCCGTGCGTCCGCGCCCGCGCCCGTGCCTGCGCCGCGGCCTTGGCCTCGCCCGCGTAAGTGTCGACGTACTCCTGACCGGACAGGGTGAGGATCGCGTACATGATCTCGTCGGTGACGGCACGCAGCGCCATGCGTTCGTCCTCCAGCCCCGCATAGCGCGAGAAGTCCAGCGGTGCGCCGAAGCGGATGGTGATCCGCATGATGCGCGGCAGCCGCCGGCCGGTCGGCTGTGCCTCGAAGGTGCCGATCATCGCGCACGGCACCACCGGCACCCCGGCCTTGATGGCCATCGAGGCGACGCCGGTACGCCCCTTGTAGAGCCGGCCGTCGTGCGAGCGGGTGCCCTCCGGATAGATGCCCAGCAGCCGGCCCTTGCGCAGCACGGAGAGCCCCGAAGAGATCGCCGCCTGCGAGGCACGGCCGCCGGACCGGTCCACCGGAATCTGCCCGACGCCCCGGAAGAACGCCGCCGTCAGCCGCCCCTTCAGACCGGGCCCGGTGAAGTACTCGGCCTTGGCCAGAAATGTCACCCGCCGCGGCACGATCGCCGGCATCACGAAGTGATCGGCGAACGACAGATGATTGCCCGCGATGATCGCCGCGCCCTCCTCCGGCACATGAGTGAGCCCCTCGATCCTCGGCCGGAACACCAGCCGCAGCAACGGCCCGAGAAGCAGGTACTTCAGCACCTGGTAGAGCACAGGACAGCTCCCCTTCCGTCGGGTTTCCCGGGCGGCTACATCGTTCCAGGTCACACGGGGTGCCCGGGGACGGCCAGTGAGTCTATGGGCAAGTGTCGTTGCCGGTAACCACCTTCGGCCGGATCGATGCTGTCTCCTTCCGGTGCCCGGTGCCCGGTGCTGTGCGACGCATCGCCGACCGGAGCCCCGTACGGTCCCGGTGGACACGCCACGGCCCCGGCGGGAAGCTGAAGGGGAGGCGGCCCGATGTGCACCCTCACTCGTGGAGCGAGCCCCATCTCCGGCTCTTGGAGTCCTACGGACGCCGGGACGCCGGGACGCCGCCGCGCATCGCGGTTCCGGGAGCCGGGGACAGCACCCGGGAACTGGACGCCCGGTTGGCCATGAACGACGCGGCCGGAATCGACCAACAGATCCTTTCGGTGTCGCCCCGGGGACCGTACTTCGCGCACGCCGGCCGTGGTACCTCACCGCCGTGCGGCCTCACTGCCGAGGGGCCTCCAGGAGTGCCTGGAACCGGCGTCCGAAGAGATAGGCGTCCCCCGGCCAGCGCGCCGAGAGATAGCGCCCGTCCTGCACGACGAACGCAGCGGAGTCGTCGGTCGCGGTGCCCCGCGCGGCCAGGACCCTGGGCCCCCGCTCGAAGCGGGCGTCCGGGCCGGTCAGCGCGGCCCTGACCTCGTCCTCCACATAGGCTGGATAGGTGCGGTAGTAGCGGCCGAGCCGCCATGCGGTGGCCAGGTACGCCGACCGTTCCATGTACTTGGGCAGACAGGTCGTGCGCCGGTCCGCCAGCAGGCTGCGGCCGGTGGACGCCTCCCGTGCCCGGGCCAGTACCAGCACACCGTGGCAGATCGCCCCGACCGGCCGGTCCAGCGCCCAGAACCTGCCGACCTGCCGCCGCAGCACCTCCGAGCCCAGGTACTGCCGCATCCCCGGTGCGTGCCCGCCCGGCAGGATCAGCCCGTCGTACTCCTCCGGGGCCAGCTCCGCCCAGCCGACGGTCGCGGTGAACTCCTCGCTCCGGGTGAGCTCTTCGTAGAAACGCCGGGGCTGTTCCGCGGCGCCGAGCTGTCCGAAGAGGACGCCGGTGAGCAGTCGCGGATCGCATGCGGGCCGGGTACCGGCCCGTTCGGTGGCGAAGACGACCCGGTGGCCGGCGTCGGTGAGCAGCCGCCAGGGCACCGCCACCTCGGTGACATCGAAATCGCGGTCGGGGACCGGCATCAGCACGCGCATCAAGGCATCTTCGCAGCCCTCCGTCCCCCTCCGCCAGCCGCTTTGGCATCCGCGGACAACTTTCAACTCGCCTTGAATTCCGGGGGGTTGGCTCACCGTATTGCCCGGAGACCGAGCCTGAACCCAGGGTCCAGGCCGAGGACAGGAGTCAGAGATGTCCCGGAAGAAGAGAGTCGGCAAGCGTCAGAAGATCGTTATCTGCGTCAGCGCCGCCGCGCTGGTCGGCGGCATCGCCATCGCGACCGCGGGCACCAGCCAGGCATCCGTGGCGTGCGACGGACTGGCCACCGCTCTGAGCAACAACGAGAAGTTCATCGCCGGCCAGAAGGCGAACCCGGATGCCCAGTCGGCGGCACGGATCGCCAACCGCGAGGCAGTGATCAAGGAGATCCAGGTCAAGCAGAAAGCCGCCGGCTGCTCCGGTGGGCAGGGCGGGGATGACGCCGCGGGCGCTCCGCCGACAGGCAACGAGCCGCCCGCCTCCAGTGCCCCGCCCGCCTCGCAGGCACCGCAGGGGTCGGCGGACCCGTCCGGCTCCGGCGATGCCTCCGCTTCCGCGGCCCCGCCGGCTTCGGATGATCAGCAGGCCGCCGACGGCGATGTGGTCTGCGCCGGCTCGACGGTGACCCTCTCCGGCGAGGGCGGCGCCCCGGCGGCGTCCAGCGACCAGTTCCCCGTCGGCACCAAACTGAAGGTGACCAACCTGGACAACAACAAGTCGACGACGGTCTCCGTGACCTCGGCCTCGGGCAGCTGTGCCCTGCTCAACAACGCGGCCTTCGAGCAGGTGCGTGAGGAGGGGAAGTTCCTGATCCGCAACGCCCGGATCGAGCGCGTGGGGTAACCCCGGTCCGGGTGGCCGGCAGCGGAGCCGCCTCCTCCGCTGCCGGCCACCCTTGTTTCCGGGGTGCAATCGAAGGTCCGTACGGGCGATCTCGCGGCGTGGCCGCTTGCCCGCCGGGGCCCGGCGAGGTGGCCTGGGGCCGCCGGGCGCCACGCGTCGCCGTCAGGCTCCCGCAGGCGAACCCACCGAGCTTCCCAGGAGACACCGATGCCCGTGAGCCCTCGACGCCGGTCCATCCGGACCACCTTGACCGTCAGCGTGTCCGCGCTCGCCGCCCTGTCCACCGCCCTGCTCGGCACGCTCTCCGCCGGCCCGGCGCACGCCGACGCGCTGCCGACCGCCGATCAGGGCCTGCTGCTGACGGTGTCAGGGGCCGGCAACACCTGGACCCGGGGGGTGCGGCTCAGCTGCCCGGACATCCACGGCAGACATCCGCACGCGGCCGCTGCCTGCGATGCGCTGGCCTGGGCGCGCGGGAACCTGGACGCGCTGCCCGGCCACCCGCAGGCCTGCACCAGGGAGTACGACCCGATGACCGCCACCGCGATCGGCACCTGGCACGGTGTCCAGGTGAACTGGCGCAAGGATTTCGCCAACGCCTGCACGATGGACGCCGCGACCGGGCCGTTGTTCCGCTTCTGACGCCTCCGAGGCGGTGCACCCGCACTCCCGCCGCGCCGGCCGGCCGTGCGCCATCACACCGATGAGACCGGACGTGCCGCCACCACGCCGATCGGACCGGCCGTGCCGCCACTACACCGATCAGACGGGCCGCGCCACCATCACGCCGATCGTCACCAGAGCCAGCACCACCCAGGAGAACCAGAGCCAGCCATTGGCGCCCATCGCCACGGTGTAGGCGGTCGCCACCACCAGCCCGCCCACCGTGCACACGGCCATCGTCCTAGCAGATCCGGGCATACCCGCAACCTCCTCATGCGGCCCGGTACGCCATGCCACGGGCCGCGGCCATGGGACCATCGTCCCCGGCCGCGGCCCGTACCGCCAGAGCGGTGCGCTCGTCATCGGCTCCGTGCGTGGAGCGAGGCGAGGTAGGCGTTGTAGTCGGCCAGATCCTTGTCGCCGTTGCGGTCGGCGGCCCGGTCCGCGCGCTGCGCCTGACGCTCCTCGGACTTGCGCCACTGGAAGACCAGGGCGATCAGCACCACCACGGAGGGGATCTCACTGAAGGCCCAGGCGATACCGCCGGCCGCCGACTGGTCGGACAGCGCTTCGATCCCCAGTGAGGACGGCGGGTGCAGGAAGGTGTCGACCATCGGCTCGCTGGCCATCATCAGGGCGATACCGAAAAAAGCATGGAACGGCATGCCCGCGAAGAGCTCCAGAATCCGCATCACATGGCCCGGCCGGTGCGGTCCCGGGTCGACGCCCATGATCGGCCAGAAGAACACCAGGCCGACCGCGAGGAAGTGCACCATCATCCCGATATGCCCGGCCCGGGACTCCATCAGGAAGTCGAACAGCGGTGTGAAGTAGAGCGCGTAGAGACTCGCGATGAACAGCGGGATGGTGAACGCCGGATGCGTGATGATCCGCAGGTAGCGGCTCTGCAGCAGCGCCACCAGCAGCTCGCGCGGGCCCTTGCGGCCGCGCCCGGCCGTCGGCAGCGCGCGCAGTGCCAGCGTCACCGGCGCCCCGAGCAGCAGCAGGATCGGTGAGAGCATGCTGATGACCATGTGCTGGACCATGTGCACACTGAACATCGCCATGCCGTAGTCGTTGAGCTCGGTGCACATCACCAGGGCCACCGTCGCCACGCCCAGGGCCCAGGAGACGGTCCGGCCCACCGGCCAGGCATCCCCCCGCCGCCGCAGCCGGATCACCGCCCAGCCGTACAGGCCGAGTCCCAGCAGACAGCCGACGAGAAAGAACGGATCACCACCGAACTCCAGGCCCCGCGACAGCGTGAACGGCGGCAGATCCATGTTCATGCCGTCCATGCCGTGCCCGCTGTGATCCATCCGCTCGCTCCTGATTCGTACCAATGCTCCGGAGACAAGACTAGAACCGCCCCCGGCCGGGGCACGCGGCAGGGCCGCATATCGGTGCGTTGGCCGGGGGCGGTTCGTGCCGTACGAAACTATCGAGCCGATGCCGGCGGGGTCACAGCACGCACTCGGCCTCGGCGTAGCGCTCCGAGGGCACCGTCTTGAGCGTTTCCACGGCCTCGGCCAGCGGCACCAGCGTGATGTCGGTGCCGCGCAGCGCCGTCATCATCCCGAAGTCGCCGCGGTGCGCGGCCTCGACGGCGTGCCAGCCGAAGCGGGTGGCGAGCACCCGGTCGTACGCGGTGGGAGTGCCGCCGCGCTGGACGTGCCCGAGGATCACCGGACGGGCCTCCTTGCCGAGGCGGTCCTCCAGCTCCACGGAGAGCTGCCGGGCGACACCGGCGAAGCGCTCATGGCCGTACATGTCCTTGCCGCCGATGTCGAAGGACATGGTGCCCTCACGCGGCTTGGCGCCCTCGGCGACGACCACGATCGCGAACTTCTTGCCGGCCTCGAACCGCTCGGCGACCCGCGCGGTGAGCTCGTCGATGTCGAAGGGCCGCTCCGGCACCACGATCGCGTGGGCACCGGCCGCCATGCCGGAGTGCAGCGCGATCCAGCCGGTGTGCCGCCCCATCACCTCGACGATCATCACCCGCTGGTGCGACTCGGCGGTGGTCTTGAGCCGGTCCAGCGCCTCGGTGGCGACCCCCACCGCGGTGTCGAAGCCGAACGTGACATCCGTGACGGCGATGTCGTTGTCGATGGTCTTCGGAACGCCGACGATGGGCAGCCCGGCGTCCGACAGCAGCCGCGCCGCCTTCAGCGTGCCCTCGCCGCCGATCGGGATGATCGCGTCCAGGCCCAGCTCGGCCACGTGGCCGCGGGCCCGCTCCACGCCGTCGCGCAGATGGGCGGGCTGCACCCGCGAGGACCCCAGGATGGTGCCGCCGCGTGCCAGGATGCCGCCGACGGCGTCGAGGTCGAGCTTGCGGTAATCGCCTTCCAGCAGGCCCTTCCAGCCGTCACGGAAGCCGATCACCTCATCGCCGTGATCGGCGGTGGCACGGTGGACGACGGAGCGGATGACGGCGTTCAGACCGGGGCAGTCGCCGCCGGAGGTGAGTAGACCAATACGCATTGCTCGAAAAACCCTCTGCAACTCAACCGGGGGCCCGGACCCCGTCGTCCGGTTGGATGCCGCTCACCCTACAAGCGCGGGGCCGCCGGGCACACGTACGCCCGCAGTGCGGACTGCGGGCGTACGAAAAGGGTTCCATTCCGGCAGACGTCGCATATCGGCGAACCGCCCGAACCGGGAGGAAGCGGTATCAGGCAGGCTGGGTCGCCGCGGCGATCCGCTCCTGGCGCAACGCCTCGTACCAGCGGTCCTCGACCGGAGGCAGCGCATTGACGTCCAGCGCCAGCTTGATCAGCAGGTCGGCGATGTGCGGATTGCGCGCCATCACCGGGCCGTGCATGTACGTCCCGAAGACGGTGTCGTTCCACGCACCCTCGTAGCCGTCGCCGACGCCGTTGCCCTTGCCGAACCGCACCTTGGCGAACGGCCGGGCGGTCTTGCCCAGGTGAGTGACGCCCTGGTGGTTCTCGAAGCCGGTCAGCGGCGGCAGCCCCAACTGCGGGTCGATATCGGCGAGTACGTCACCGACACAGCGCTCGGCCTCGCCGCGGGTGCTGACCACGTCCAGCAGGCCCAGGCCCTCCTGCCGTTCGCCGAGGTCATTGATGAACTCATGCCCCAGGATCTGGTACCCGGCGCACACCGAGAAGACGATCGCGCCGTTGGAGACCGCCCGGCTCAGCCCGCCGTCGCGGATCAGCCGCTCGGACGCCAGCCGCTGCGGCCGGTCCTCACCGCCGCCGATCAGGTAGATGTCGCCGGAGGTGGGAATCTGCTGGTCGGACCGTACGTCCAGCCGCTGGACGTCCAGGCCGCGCTGGCGCGCCCGCCGCTCCACCACCAGGGCGTTGCCCTGGTCGCCGTACGTGCTCAGCAGGTCCGGGTAGATCCACACCAGGCGCAGGCTGTTGTCACTCATGCTCGCTCGTCCTTGTCCCTCACGTCGGTGCACCGCATTCAGTTGCCCACGCGCCGGCGCAGGTCCTGGAAGGCCGTGTAGTTGGCGATGACCTCGATCCGTCCGGGCGGCGCCATCCCCACGGCCTCGTCGAGGCTTTCGCACACGTGGAAGTCCAGCCCCGCGACCTCCAGCCGCACCGCCAGGTCCAGCTTGCGGTCGCCGAGAACGAAGATCGGGTGCCCGGCGAGCCGGGTGTAGTCGACGTCCCACAGCCAGGAGGTGTCCGTGCCGTCCGCGCCGCGGGCGTTCACCGCCATGATCACCGGGGTCGGCGGCGGGTCGATCAGCGAGAACGTCTCCAGCCAGCCGGCCGGGTTCTTCGCCAGCAGCAGCCGCAGCTCCCGCTCCATGAACGTGACCACGTCATAGCGGCCTGCCACCGCCTGCACCGAGAACATCCGCTCCAGGGCCACCTGCGGCGGCACCCCGAAGGCGGCGGCCACCGCGGCGGACGTGGTGGCGTTCGCCTTGTTGGCGCGCCCCGGCAGCTGCAGCTTGATCGGCCAGGCGCTGCCGTGCGGATCGAGCACATGGTCGCCGGACAGCGCCCAGCTGGGCGTGGGGCGGCGGAAGCCGCACTCGGCGCAGAACCAGTCCTCGCCCGGGCGCTGCATCACACCACCGCAGGAGGGGCACGACCAGGCGTCGTCCTTCCACTCCTGCCCGGCCGCGACCCACACCACATTCGCGGACGACGAGGCCGCCCAGACGATCAGCGGGTCGTCCGCGTTGGCGATGATCAGGGCCTTGGAACCGGACAGGCCTTCCCGCCAGTGCTCGGCCAGCATCCGGGTCTCCGCGGCGCGGTCGAGCTGGTCGCGCGAGAGGTTCAGCAGCGCTATGGCCTTCGGCGTCACATCGCGTGCCACGCCGGCGAGGTACTTCTCGTCCACCTCGATGACGCCGTACTTGGCGTCCGATCCACCGGCCAGCGCGGAGGTGATACCCGCCGGCATGTTGGCGCCGAGCGCGTTGGAGACCACCGGCCCACTGGCCCGCAGGGCCTCCGCGATCAGTCGCGTCGTGGTCGTCTTGCCGTTGGTCGCCGACACCAAGATGACGTCCAAGTGCCGTGCCAGCCGCGCCAGCAGGTCGGGGTCGAGCTTCAGCGCCACCCGGCCACCGATCACCGATCCGCTGCCGCGGCCCGCCGCGCGCGACACCGCCGCCGCGGCCTTGCCCGCCGTCACGGCCAGCTTGGCCCGCGGCGACAGCGGCTCCGTGTTGCCTGCCATCGTCCTTGATCCTCCTTGCATCCGGCGCCCGCCTGCCCTGAGGCTGCCGGTGGAACGCTTCCTCCGCAGCCGATGACCGGCCGAGGCTTCGGTCGGGGATCAGCCTATCGAGATCCGGCCCCGGGCCCGAACCCCGCCACCCGTCCGGCGACATCCCGGGCGCGCCGGACCGTACGCTTACCCCCATGCCCGACCGCAACATCCCCGGCTCCTCCGGCCGGGTCCGCCCGCTGCGCCTGCTCGGCGATCCGGCCCTGACCGAGCCCTGCCGGGAGGTCACCGCCTTCGACGGCGAGCTGGCCCGGCTGGTCGAGGACATGTACGCGACGATGTACGCCGCGCACGGTGTGGGCCTCGCCGCCAATCAGATCGGCGTCCCGCTGCGGGTCTTCGTTTACGACTGCCCTGACGACGAGGACCGCCGCCATCTCGGGCATCTCGTCAACCCCCGGCTCGTCGAGACCGACGGCCCGGTCATCCGCGGGCCCGAGGGCTGTCTCTCGGTTCCCGGCATCGAGGCCGGCACTCCGCGCCACGACCACACCGCCGTGACCGGGTTCAGTGTCACCGGTGAGCCCAGGAGCGTGACCGGCACCGGCTTCTTCGCCCGCTGCCTCCAGCACGAATGCGACCATCTCGACGGCGGGCTGTACGTCGACCACCTCACCGGGCTGCGCCGCCGCCGGGCGCTGCGCGCGGCGGCCAGGGCCCCGTGGGCCGCGACGGCGGCGCCCGGCCGCTGAACGGCCGGGGCGCCCCCCGTCTCACCTTCCGGCGCTCAAAAGCCGGCGCCAATGCCGGGGCTCCGGGCCGGCGCCAATGCCGGGGCTCAAAAGCCGGGGCCGCCCTCGCGGTCCGCGACCGCGGCCAGCTGACCCCAGAGCAGATCGGCCAGCTGGGTGACCAACTGCTCGCGCGAACAAGGGCGTTCGCGCAGCCACCAGTCGCCTGCCCCGTGCATCATGCCGACGATGCCGTGGCCCCATACGCGTGCCGTCAGCTCGCCGCCCGGTCCCAGGTCGAGCCGGTCGGTGATCACCTTGGCCAGCTCCTCGCCGAGCCGGCGCAGCAGCGGTGCGGAGTGCCGCCCGACGTCGAAGCCGGACTCCGATGCGTTGTCCTCGTCCGACGGGTGCATCAGGAAGCGGTACACCTGCGGCCGGGCCTCGATCGCGAGCAGGTAGGCGTCGAGGGTGGCCTCGACCCGGTCCCGGCGCAGGACGGGCGCGTCCAGCGCGGTCGCCAGATTGGCCAGCAAGGCATCGGTGTGCCGTACGGCGAGGGCGCGGTACAGGCCGCCCTTGTCGCCGAAGTGCCGGTAGAGGATCGGCTTGGTGATGCCGGCCTCGGCGGCGATGGCGTTCATCGATGCGTCCGGGCCGTCGCGCAGCACAATGCGCTCGGCGGCCTCCAGCAACTCCCGCCGTCTGCGCTCGGTCGCCGTCTGCTGGCGGCCGCCGTGCTTGGTGCTTTCCATGGTCGTGCTCCCCACCCTTGTGAATCCGTGGCGCTCGCGCAACGTAACACCCGATCTCCACGGGGAATTCGTTCTCAGGGGAGTTGACATCTCCTACTGGCGAGTAACACACTGCGGGTTACCGCTAGTAACAACAGTAATGCCAGGCAGCAGTGGAGGGGACATGGCCGAGTTCACCATGGAGCTCAACGACGAGCAGAAGGAAGTCCGTGACTGGGTTCACGGCTTCGCCGCGGACGTCATGCGCCCCGCCGCCGCCGAATGGGACGAGCGCGAGGAGACCCCCTGGCCGGTCATCCAGGAAGCCGCCAAGATCGGTCTGTACTCGCTGGACTTCTACGCCCAGCAATTCTTCGACCCCACCGGCCTCGGTATCCCCATGTCCATGGAGGAGCTCTTCTGGGGCGACGCCGGCATCGGCCTGTCGATCGTGGGCACCGGACTCGCTGCCGTCGGCGTGCTCGCGAACGGCACCGAGGAGCAGATCGGCACCTGGATCCCGCAGATGTACGGCGATGTCGACGATGTGAAGGTCGCGGCCTTCTGCTCGTCGGAACCGGACGCCGGCTCGGATGTCGCCGCGATGCGCACCCGCGCGGTCTACGACGAGGCCAAGGACGAGTGGGTGCTGAGCGGCACCAAGACGTGGGCCACCAACGGAGGGATCGCCAACGTCCATGTCGTCGTCGCGGCCGTCGATCCCGACCTCGGCTCCAAGGGGCATGCCTCCTTCATCGTCCCCCCGAACACCCCCGGTCTCTCCCAGGGGCAGAAGTTCAAGAAGCACGGCATCCGCGCCTCGCACACCGCCGAGGTCGTACTGGAGGAGGTCCGGATCCCCGGCCACTGCCTGCTCGGCGGCAAGGAGAAGCTGGACGAACGGCTCGCCCGCGCCCGGGAGAAGGCCAGGAGCGGTGGCGAGCGCGTGAAGAACGCCGCCATGGCCACCTTCGAGGCCTCCCGCCCGGCCGTCGGCGCGATGGCGGTCGGCACCGCTCGCGCCGCCTACGAAGAGGCCCTGGAGTACGCCAAGACCCGTACCCAGTTCGGCCGCCCGATCATCGACAACCAGGGCGTGGCCTTCCAGCTCGCCGACATGCGCACCCAGATCGACGCCGCCCGCCTGCTGGTCTGGCGCGCCTCCTGGATGGCGGTGGCCGGCAAGCCGTTCACCTCCGCCGAGGGCTCCATGTCCAAGCTCTTCGCCAGCGAGGTCGCCAAAAAGGTCACCGCACAGGCCGTGCAAATCCTCGGCGGAAACGGATTCACCCGCGAATACCCGGTCGAGCGGATGCATCGGGACGCGGCTATCTACACCATCTTCGAGGGCACCAGTGAAATCCAGCGACTGGTGATTGCCCGGACGGTTTCGGGAATGCCGATCCGCTGAGGTGTACGTGCCGTAAGACGCGTGGAGCCGCTTTTTGCGCGGGCCCCGCCCGGTCGTCGGGCGGGGCCTTTTGCGTGCCGTTTCCGCCGGGCTTCAAAGGAGGGTTCCGGGCGATTTCGGGGAGATCGAATCGGGGCGGCCTGGGATGGGCCGGGGGCGCGCCGGCGGCGGGGCGCGGGTGGGTCGTGGATGGGTGGTCCGGGTGGGGCGGGGCCCGTGCGTCCAGGCGGCATGCGGCGTGGTGCATATGAGGGAGCCGGTGGATGCGGGGCGTGGCCGCGGGGCACCGAAAAGCACTCATACAACCTTCAATCAGCGGATCGGGCCCAGGCTCGTCATCGCCGCTGCGGCTGCTGGCGTGGCTGCCGGTGCGGTTGCCGGTGTGGTTCTCGATGTGGCTGCCCGCAGGGGTGAGTGGACGTCTCGAGTTGGTGAAACCTATAACGTCGCCGCAGCTCTCAGGGGGTAACGGGGCATTGCTTCCCGGCGTCACCGCCACCCGTCCTCGCTGAATGGCGGCACACGAAGGCTCGAAGAATGGGCTGGTTGCCGTAAGTGGTAATCACCGCCTCCGGTAAGGGAGCCCCGCCGTAAGGGAGCCCCGCCGTAAGGGAGTTGCGGCGGGGCTCCGTCGTATCGCGTCGCAGGCCGTAGGTCGCAGGCCGCAGGCCGCTGACCGCATGGCTGCGCGCTGCCTGCTGTCCCCTGTCGCTGCCCGCTGCCCGCTGTTCAGTGTCCGCTGCCCGTGGCGCCGTGGCGCTTCGCTGCGAGCGCCCGCCTCTGCCCGTGCCGCATCGCCGGCCTTCCGCGCCGGGCGCCCGGCCTCCCCTTGACGGGTGGAACGCCGCGCTCTACGTTCCTTCCGTAAAGCAAAACATTAATTCCATGATGCGGAATTACTTCTCTCCGGCCCTCCGTCGGAGCTTGCCCGTGACAGGTCGACGCAGGAGTACTCGATGCCTCGAATGACAGCCGCTCGTGCCGCGGTGGAGATCCTCAAGCGGGAGGGCGTGACCCACGCCTTCGGAGTGCCGGGTGCCGCGATCAACCCCTTCTACGCGGCGCTGCAGGGCGCGGGCGGGGTCGACCACACGCTGGCCCGCCATGTCGAAGGCGCCTCGCACATGGCCGAGGGGTACACCCGCACCCATCCGGGCAACATCGGCGTCTGCATCGGTACCTCCGGCCCGGCCGGCACGGACATGATCACCGGCCTCTACTCCGCGACCGGTGACTCGATCCCGATCCTGTGCATCACCGGCCAGGCGCCGACCGCGGTGATCCAGAAGGAGGACTTCCAGGCCGTCGACATCGCCGCGATCGCCAAGCCGGTCACCAAGGCCGCCACCACGGTCATGGAGGCCGCGCAGGTTCCCGGCGTCTTCCAGCAGGCCTTCCATCTGATGCGCTCCGGGCGGCCCGGCCCGGTCCTGATCGACCTGCCGATCGACGTCCAGCTCACGGAGATCGACTTCGACCCCGAGACGTACGCGCCGCTGCCGGCGTTCAAGCCGACCGCGACCCGTGCCCAGGTCGAGAAGGCGCTCGCGCTCCTCAATGAGTCCGAGCGGCCGCTGATCGTCGCCGGGGGCGGCATCATCAACGCCGACGCCTCCGAGCTGCTGGTCGAGTTCGCCGAGCTGACCGGCACCCCGGTCGTCCCCACCCTGATGGGCTGGGGCATCCTCGCCGACGACCATGAACTCAACGCCGGCATGGTCGGCCTGCAGACCTCGCACCGCTACGGCAACGCGAACTTCCTGGAGTCCGACTTCGTCCTGGGCATCGGCAACCGCTGGGCCAACCGCCACACCGGCAAGCTCGACGTCTACACCCAGGGCCGGAAGTTCGTCCACGTCGACATCGAGCCGACCCAGATCGGCAAGATCTTCGCCCCGGACTACGGGATCGCCTCGGACGCCGGGGCAGCGCTGGAACTGTTCGTCGAGGCCGCGCGCGAACTCAAGGACGCGGGCGCGCTGCCGGACCGCTCCGACTGGGCCGCCTCCACCCAGGTGCGCAAGGCCCGGTTGCAGCGGCGTACGCACTTCGACGACATCCCGATGAAGCCGCAGCGTGTCTACGAGGAGATGAACAAGGCCTTCGGTCCGGAGACCCGCTACGTCACCACCATCGGCCTCTCCCAGATCGCCGGCGCACAGATGCTGCACGTCTACAAGCCGCGTCACTGGATCAACTGCGGACAGGCCGGCCCGCTCGGCTGGACCATCCCGGCCGCGCTGGGCGTGGCCACCGCCGACCCGGAGGCGCCGGTCGTCGCCCTCTCCGGCGACTACGACTTCCAGTTCATGCTCGAGGAGCTGGCCGTCGGCGCCCAGCACAGGATCCCGTATGTGCACGTCCTGGTGAACAACGCGTACCTGGGCCTGATCCGTCAGGCCCAGCGCAACCTCGACATCAACTTCCAGGTCAACCTGGAGTTCGAGAACATCAACGCCCCCGAGCTGGGCGTCTACGGCGTGGATCACGTCAAGGTCGTCGAGGGCCTGGGATGCAAAGCTCTCCGCGTCACCGACCCGGGCGAGTTGGGCGCCGCCTTCGAGGAGGCCAAGAAGCTGGCCGCCCGGCACCGCGTCCCGGTCGTCGTCGAGGCGATCCTCGAACGGATCACCAACATCTCGATGAGCGGCAGCGATATCGCCGGCGTCAACGAGTGGGAGGACATCGCGACCGAGCCGGGCCATGCGCCCACCGCGATCAAGCCGCTCAAGGTCTGACACCGCGCAGCGGAGGGGGCAGAGCACGGGGCGGAGGACGGGCTCGATGCGTTGCCCGCTCGGGGCGGCCGGCGCTGTGAATGCCCCGTCGTGGCCACCGGCGCCGTGACTGCCGCACTGCGGTCACGGGCGCCGGTCCGCCGTGTCACGGGCCGAGGATCACCGGCAGGGCGGCCGGCCCGTGCATCAGGCGGGTGTGACGCCACTCCAGGGCGTCCCAACTGTCCACCGCAGGCCGGATGCCCGGGAAGCGCGTCAGCAGCATCTCGAAGGCGATACGGGCCTCCACGCGGGCCAGCGGCGCTCCGAGGCAGTGGTGCGGGCCGTGTCCGAACGAGAGATGACCGCCCGGGCGGTCGGGGCCCTGGAGTCTGGCCGGGGGCCGGGGGCACCGGGGAGATTCCGGAGAGCCGGGAGCGTCCCATGGCTCCGTTGGTCCCGTTGGTCCCGTACGGCGATGACGGTCGAGGCGTACCTCGTCCGGCGCGGGGAACCGTGCGGGATCGCGGTTGGCGGCTCCGAGGGACACCAGAACCACATCTCCCGCGCCGATCCGGGCACCGCCGAGTTCGAACGGTTCGGTGGCAAAGCGGAAGGTCGCGAGCGTGATCGGGGAGTCGTAGCGCAGGAATTCCTCGACCGCGGCGGGGAGCAGCGCGGGATCGGCCCGGAGGCGGGAGCGGAGCGCGTCGTCCTGGAGCAGGGCCACCATGCCGTTGCCGATGAGGTGGGTGGTGGTCTCGTGGCCTGCGACCACCAACAGCACGGCCAGTGACACGAGTTCGCCCTCGGACAGCCGGTCGGTCTCGTCCCGGGCGGCGATCAGGCCACTGAGGACGTCGTCCCCGAGGTTCTTGCGCCGCCCCTCGATCAGCCGCGTCAGGTAGTCGCTGAGGGCGTGCGACGCGCGGTCCACGGTGTCCGGCGCCCCCGCGGCGAACAGGTCATGGGACCAGCGCCGCACCGCCGCACGGTCCGCCTCCGGCAGCCCCAGCATCTCGCTGATCACCGCGATCGGCAGCGGCACGGCGAACTCCTCGACGAGGTCGGCCGACCCGCGCGTGGCCAGTGCGTCGGCCAGCTCCTCCGCGATCGCGCGGATACGGGGCTCCAGTCGTGCGACGGCCGCCGGAGTGAACGCCTTCATCGCCAGCTTTCGCAGCCGGCCGTGGTGCGGCGGGTCGGTGGCGAGCATGGTGCGGCTGACGGCGGGGGCCAGCCGGCGGTTGCCGGGCCGGTCGGCGAAGTAGCGGGCGGTGTCCTTCGACAGCCGGGTATCCGCCAGCGCCGCCCTGGCCTCCGTCCAGCCGGTGACGACCCAGGTCGTACGGCCGTTGTCCGTGCGTACCCGTTGTACCGGGCCGCGCGCCCGCAGCGCGGCGAGCAGCGGATACGGGTCCCGGGAGAACTCGGCTGAGTCCATGGGGTTGTTCACGGTCGGCCTCATGCTCCCATCACGGAGGTCGGTTCCGGGGTGCTGTGGAGCGGTCTCCTTGCGGCCACGGCCGGCGGTCAGCCTACTGAATTCTTGCAGGGGCAAGGATTGCTGCTCATGGCGGCTGCCGAAGTGCGTGACCGGAAAGCCCGGCGCACGCTGGATGCATGTCCGAGCATCCGCCTGTCATCGTGCACCCGCCGACACCCTCCGGTGGCCGACGGGTGACCGTGCGTGGGCAGATCGTCGGCCTGGCACACGGCCGTGGTGATGTCGCCGAGTTCCTACGCCGCGCGGGCGTCGCCGGCCCGGCCGAGGACATCGCACTGGACGACCCCCGGCTCGTCGAATGGCGCGGAGGTTCGCTGGACGACTGGCCGATGCCGCCGGCCTGAGCCGATGCGGTCGGCCTGAGCCGATGCGGTCGGCCTGAGCCGATGCGGTCGGGCTGAGGCCGGTGCCGACCGAAGGCCGTACGCGGCTCCCCGCCCCGCCGCTCTCCGCCCCATCCTGAGCGCGGTGCGACCGGCGATCGAGCCGCCGCGGGCGAAGGACGTACGCTGGCGAACGGCGGCCTCCGGGCCGCCGGTTCGTGAGAGTGCGGCAGAAGCGGGAGCAGGGCGTGAGCGACGACGGGGACAGCGGCTACGACGACGGCGGTGCGCACAGTGGAAGCTCCGTGCTGCACGGCCGGTCGGAGCACTCCACGGACCTGCGTGTCCTGCGAAGGGCCGTGCGCTGGGAGACATTCGCGATCCTCCTGATCCTGGTGGTCCTGGCCGCGGCGGCGTCCTAGACGCGTCCGTCCTCCTTGCGCCGTCCCGGCCGCCTCGGACCGGCCCGCCCGGTCCCCCGAACGCGCCGTCCGATTTCCGCCAGCACCGCCGCCCGACCTGCTGCACAGTGGACCTGTGATGGGCGAGGACAGCAGGTACGAGGCGGTGCGCAGCAGGGACGCCAGATTCGACGGCGCCTTCTTCTTCGCGGTGTCCACGACCGGGATCTACTGCCGGCCGAGCTGCCCCGCCACCACGCCCCGACGCCGGAACGTCGCCTTCTTCCCGACCGCCGCGGCCGCCCAGGGCTCGGGCTTCCGGGCCTGCCGCCGCTGCCGCCCCGACGCGGTGCCCGGCTCCGCCGAGTGGAATGCCCGTGCCGATGTCGTCGGGCGGGCGATGCGGCTCATCGGTGATGGTGTGGTGGACCGGGAAGGGGTTGCCGGGCTGGCTGCCCGGCTCGGGTACAGCGCCCGGCAGGTGCAGCGGCAGCTGAACGCCGAGCTCGGCGCCGGCCCGGTCGCGCTCGCGCGGGCGCAGCGCGCCCACACCGCGCGGGTCCTGCTGCAGACCACCGGCCTGCGGGCCGCCGAGATCGCGTTCGCCGCCGGGTTCGCCAGCGTGCGCCAGTTCAACGACACCATCAAGGAGATCTACGCGCTCACGCCGGGCGAGCTGCGGGCCGCCCGCCCCGGCAAGACGGCCCGATACGGCCCGGTGGCGGTGCCTGCCACGCCCGGTGTGCTGCCGCTGCGACTGGCCTTCCGCGGCCCGTATGC
This sequence comes from Streptomyces sp. NPDC048516, assembly GCF_043199875.1. Taxonomy (NCBI): domain Bacteria; kingdom Bacillati; phylum Actinomycetota; class Actinomycetes; order Kitasatosporales; family Streptomycetaceae; genus Streptomyces; species Streptomyces sp. NPDC048516. The sequence goes on from NZ_JBICWS010000001.1 coordinate 464,578, forward strand.
GGCCGGGCAGCTCTTCGACCACCTCCAGCGGCGCGCGATCACCGGGATCGAGGAGGTCGTCGGCGAGCCCGGCGCCCGCACCTACCGGCGCACCCTGCGGCTGCCGAACGGCACCGGTATCGCCGAGGTCGACGAGGCGACCGGCGACGGCTGGCTGGACTGCCGGCTGCGCCTCGGCGAACTGCGTGACCTCACCACCGCCGGGCAGCGGCTGCGGCGCCTCTTCGACCTGGACGCGGACCCGTACGCGGTCGCCGAGCGGCTTGGTGAAGACCCCGTCCTGGCCACGCTGGTGGAGCGCCATCCCGGACTGCGGTCCCCGGGGACCGCCGCCCCGGACGAGCTGGCGGTCCGCGCCGTGCTCGGCCGGCAGGTCTCGGTCGCGGCCGGGCGCGCTCTCGGCGGCGCACTGGTCGCCGCGTACGGCGAACCGCTGCCGGAGCCGTCCGGAACGCTCACCCACCTCTTCCCCCGTGCCGACGCCCTGGCGGCAGCCTCACTCACGGAGATCGGCATGCCCGGATCACGGCGGACGGCCCTGCGCACTCTCGGCGCCGCGCTCGCCGACGGCACCGTCACGCTGGACGCCGGAGCCGACCGGGACGAAGCCGAACGGGTGCTGCTCGGCCTGCGCGGCATCGGCCCGTGGACCGCGGGCTACATCCGGATGCGTGCCCTGGGGGACCCCGATGTGCTGCTCACCGGCGATGCGGCCGTGCTGGCCGGAATGCGCCGGGCCGGAGCCCCGGCGGACGGTCTGGCCGCGCGGTCGGAGGCCTGGCGCCCCTGGCGCTCGTACGCCCTGCACCACTTCTGGAACGCGCCGGTCACCGGACCGGCGCCCACCCGCCCCTCCACCACGGAAAGCACCCGACCATGACGCTCTACACCACCGTCGACAGCCCGCTGGGCGAACTCCTGCTGGTGGGCGAGGAATCAGCCGCCGCACCGGGCGGCACCGCGCTCGCCTCGCTGAGCGTGCCCGGCCAGAAGGGCGGCGCGACCGTCCAGGACGGCTGGACGTACGACCCGGACGCCTTCGCCGAGATCGCCCGTCAGCTCCGCGCCTATTTCGACGGGGATCTGACCCGTTTCTCCATCGCCTTCGCCGACACCCGGGGCACGGACTTCCAGCGGCGCGTGTGGCAGGCCCTGGAGGCCGTCCCGTACGGGACCACGACCACGTACGGGGCCATCGCGGCCGGGATCGGCGCGGCGCGGGGGGCGGTGCGCGCCGTCGGCACGGCGATCGGCTCGAACCCGCTGCTCGTCGTCCGGCCCTGCCACCGTGTGATCGCTGCGGACGGGACCCTGTCGGGATACGCGGGCGGGCCCGTGCGCAAGCGGCAACTCCTCGGCATCGAGGGGGTCGCGCCGGCCGCCGGCTGAGTCCGCCGTACCGGACGTGGGCCGCACCGCACCGCTCCGTCCCACTCCCCGAGAGCCGCCCCGCCCGCCCCGCCCGCCCCAAGTCCCCCTGGAGCACGCCATGACCACCACGACCACCCGGCGCCGGGCCCGTCCCACAGTGCTCGCCGAACGGGTAGCGGCCGGCGACTGGACGGCACTGGGCAAGGAACTCGACGCCCTGGGCTGCGCGTTGACCCCACGGCTGCTCGGCCCGGCCGAGTGCCGTGCCCTGACCGCCCTGTACGACGACACCTCCCGCTTCCGCTCGACCGTCGACATGGCACGGCACCGCTTCGGCTCGGGCCGGTACCGCTACTTCGCGGACCCGCTGCCCGAACCCGTCCGGATCCTGCGCGAGGCGTTCTACCCGCACCTGCTGCGGATCGCCCGCGACTGGGCGGCCAGACTCGGCAGGCCGGCCCCCTGGCCGGACACCCTGGGGGAGTGGCTCACGATGTGCCACGACGCCGGGCAGACCAAGTCCTCGCAGATCCTGCTGCGTTACGGAGCCGGCGACTGGAACGCACTGCACCGCGACATCTTCGGGGAGATGGTCTTCCCCCTCCAGGTCGTCATCGGCCTGGACGAGCAGGGCACCGACTACACCGGCGGCGAATTCCTGCTCGTCGAGCAGCGGCCGCGGGCACAGTCCCGCGGCACCACCACCGTCCTGCGGCAGGGCCACGCCCTGGTGTTCACCACCCGCGACCGCCCCGTACGCTCCGCCCGTGGCTGGTCGGCCGGTCCCGTACGCCACGGCGTGAGCACCGTCCGCTCGGGCCACCGGCACTCCCTGGGTCTGGTCTTCCACGACGCCTGACGACACCGCGGCGCATCCCGGTCCAGGGCCGCTCCGACGGGGTCAGAGCATCGAGCCGCCCGTGACGTCGAAGCGCTGGCCGGTGATCCAACGGGAGGCATCCGAGGCCAGGAACGCGGCGACGTCCGCGATGTCGGAGGGGCGGCCGATGCGGTTGAACACCGAGTAGGCCGCCAGTGCGGCCCGCCCTTCCGGCGTCGCCCTCCGCGCCGCCGTCACATCGGTCTCGACCCAGCCGGGGGCGATGGTGTTCACCGTGATCCCGCGCGCGCCGACGTCCTTGGCGAGGGTGTGCGTGAGCGTTTCCAGCGCGCCCTTGGAGAGGCTGTAGGCGATCTGCGACGGGTGCGCCGTACTCGTCACCGCCGACGAGATGTTGATGATGCGTCCGCCGTCACGCATCCGTCGCAGACCGTGCTGGATGACGAAGAACGGAGCCCTGATGTTGACGGCGAGGGTGCGGTCGAACTCCTCGTAGGTGACCGCGTCCATACGCCCGGGGAAGTTCTGGGCTGCGTTGTTGACGAGAATGTCGAGGCCGGGCTCCGCGCCGGAGGCGGCGAGTTCGGTGTCGAAGGCGGTGAAGAGGGCTTCGGCGTCACCGGGAACTCCCAGTTGCGCGCCGACCATGAACGCCCGGCCGCCCGCACGCGTGATGCCTTCGACCGTTTCCTTGGCCGCGATGTCGTTGCTGCCGTAGTGGACGGCGATCAGCGCGCCGTCCTCCGCGAGGCGCTGGGCGATGCCCCGGCCGATGCCGCGGCTGGATCCCGTCACCAGCGCGGTCTTCCCCTTGAGGTCACCCATGATCGTTCTTGGCCTTCCGTTCACCTCGTGGCGGCGTGCCGCCGCCGGTTGCTTTCGATGGCTGGTGGGACAGCCGGGGAGCCCGATGCCCATGCTCAGGAGCCGTTACCCCTCGCGACAGACGGCTCCGAAGGCCGCCCGGTCCGGTGGCTCATGAAGTGTGGAGCCCCTGACGAGAGCGTCAGGACCCGTGAGGGTGTGCGCTCAATGCTGGGTGTCCAGTGCGGTCAGGGTGGAGACGAAGACCGGCTTGCCCTCCTGGGAGCCGGTGACCTGAACCGTCGTGGTGGAGGGGAGCGCGGACGGGATGCGCCGGGCCACGAGGGTGCAGGGGATGCCGTGCTCGGCGTACCGGTGGAATTCGGTGCCGAAGGCGTACGGCACGAAGATCTGGGGCGCGGTCAGCGCCCGGGCGGCCTGCTGTGCGGCGTCGAGCAGCAGCATTCCCGGAATGTGGTCATTCGCCGGATTCACCATCGCGCCATGGCCGGGTGCGATGCGCAGTTCCCACCGCCCGGACCTGCCGGTGGGGGACAGCAGGACATCGCTGTCCATGGCGCTGCCGGTCAGTTGGTGCGGGACGGGTGCGGGCAGTGGGCCCAGGGTGCGGCGTGCGGCCAGCCGTTCGCCACGGATCCGGCGGTAGACGGCAGGGGAGGCGACGGCGACGTCGGAATAGCCCGTGGCGACGATCCGGCCCGCCTTGCGGATGGTCATGCTGAAGTGGCCGCCGGACAGCGTGCCGTTCCGCAGTCGCATCCGGCTGCAGGTGACATCGACCGTCAGCCGGGTGGGCCCGCCGCCAACGGCCATATGCTCGGGGTGGGTTGTGTACACCAGGTTGCCGAGGATGAAGTGGTGGCCGACCGGTACGCCGAGTTCGGTGTGGCACAGGAGCAGCCCCGCCTGGCGGATGGTCTCGCCGGTGAGGATGAGGTGGTGGCGGCCGTGCGCCGAAGTGAAGTACCCGTGGTCGTGCGGCCACTGGGCGGTCAGCGTGAAGCGGGAGTCGTTCAGCCGGCGCCATGAGGTGACCAGAATGTCGTCGGCAATGGGCCGGTGAACGAACTCCTGAGGAATGCGGGGGGCGTAGGGATGGCCGGCGGCCGCGCGGTGGTTCCCCTTCGCGTGTGTCTGATGTGGAGCCCTGGGCTGAACCGTGCCGCTGACGTGCATCGTGTCGCTCATGAGTGCCCCCAGGCGTCTCTACGGGAAGAGGTACATCGCTGATAAGATACGTACCATCCGGTTTTATTTTCAATGCCGGGCGTCGAATTGCAGCAAGTGGCTGACCCAGGGGTGAATTGAGCGGTAGCTAACTGATGCGAACATGGAAAACACGAGAGACAGGAGGCGTCCTGTGGCACAACAGGACCGCGCGATCCGGACCCGGCGACTGATTTTGGAGGCGGCCGCCGCGGTCTTTGACGACCTCGGTTACGACCGCGCGACCATCGCCGAAGTCCTCGACCGCGCAGGCGTCACCAAGGGCGCCTTGTACTTCCACTTCGCCTCCAAGGAGCAGCTCGCGCTGGCGGTGCTCGATGAACACGTACTGGACATCGCCGTGAAGCCGCAGAACATCAAGTTGCAGGAGTTCGTCGATGCGGGCCAGGTGCTGGCGTACCGGCTGCGCAGTGACCCGATCCAGCGCGGGGCGGCGCGGCTGGCGGTCGAACAGGGCTCCAACCACCTCGACCGCAAGCAGTCGATGCTCTCGTGGAGCGTGTTCGTGGAGGGGCTGCTGAACGAGGCGAAGGACCGCGGTGAAGTGATGGAGAGCATCGTCGTGCGGGAGTCCGCGGAGCTGTTCGTCGGCGCCTTCGCCGGGCTGCAGATGATGTCCCAGGCCTTCACCAACCGGGCCGATCTCAGCCGCCGGTTGACCGTTTTCTTCGAGCACACCCTGCCGAGCATTGCGGTTCCGGCCATCCTTGCCAAGCTCAAGCTGGATTCTGAGCGCGGCGCACAACTCGATGCCGCCCTGCAGGGGAAGGCGCCGGCCAACGCCGGGATCGATGCCGCGGCGAGCTGACTCCGGCGCGTCGGGCCGGGCGGCTCGCGGCGGCCGGGTGGCGTGGATTGTCCGGCAGGGGCGGGAGGCGAAAACATACCGCGCATGCGGTGTTGGCGGTCGAGCTGTGTAAGTGCTGTGGATAAACGGTGCAGGTCAGAGGCGTCGTGGGGGCTCCCGCGGCGCCTCCTGTCGTAGGTGGACGGGTGCGCGGGGAGCAGCGGGCGAGCGGGCGGGCGGCGGCGTCCGGTGGTCTCTGCCGGACGGGATTGTCAGTGGTGTGCTGTTCACTGGGGCTCGGCGGGTTCGACGGAGTCCGCGCATCGAGGGTGCGGCCGGGGGAGGCCCGATGGACGGGACGAGAGGGAGTCAGAGGCAGGGCGGAGTGAGGCAGATCACGGCCGCCGGGGAGCGAGGGCGGCCGGTATCGCGGAATAGACCGCCGCGATAAAACGTTCGACATGCACGTATCCATGGCCTGATCGTGCCGACGCCCGGGGGAGATGCCCCACCCCTGGACGCTGCTGCTCACCCCCGCTCCGCCGCTCTCTCCACCCAAGTCACCTCCCCCCACTCCCACCGACGCTCATCTCCGCCGCCCTGGAGGCCGCCCGCATGACCCGCACGATGACGGACCAGCTTCCCGGAAGGGCGGCGGGCACCGCTGCCGAGCCCCCCGAGCCCGACCGGACCGTGGGCGGGCACCGCAGAACCCGTGGTGGCCTCGTCCCGGTCCTCGCCTTCTCCGGCATCGTCGTCGCGGTCATGCAGACGCTGCTGGTGCCGGTCATCAAGGACCTCCCGGTGCTGCTCAACACGGCCCCGAGCAATGCCACTTGGGTGATGACGGCCACCCTCCTCGCGGGTGCCGTCTCGACGCCCATCATGGGACGCCTCGGTGACCTCTACGGCAAGCGCCGGATGCTGCTGACCAGTCTCGCGGTCATGGTCGTCGGCTCGCTGATCTGCGGCTTCACCAGCGACCTGCTCACCATGATCGTGGGCCGGGCGCTGCAGGGCTTCGCCATGGGCGCCATTCCGCTCGGCATCGGCATCATGCGCGACGAGCTGCCGCGCGAACGGCTCGGCTCCGCCATGGGCCTGATGAGCTCGTCGATCGGTGTGGGCGGCGGGCTCGCACTGCCGGTCGCGGCCCTGGTCGCCCAACATGCCGACTGGCACACCCTGTTCTTCGGCGCGGCCGGTCTCGGTGTGCTGTCGATGCTGCTCACCGTCCTGACCGTCCCGGAGAGCGCGGTGCGTGCCCGGGGCCGCTTCGACGTGGCGGGCGCCCTGGGGCTGTCGGCCGGACTGGTCGCCCTGCTGCTGCCCATCACCAAGGGCAGCGACTGGGGCTGGGGCTCGCCCACCACCCTCGGTCTGTTCGGTATCGCGGCCCTGATCCTGGTGCTGTGGGGCGTGATGGAGCTGCGCATCGCCGACCCCCTGGTCGACCTGCGGACCACCGCCCGCCGCGAGGTCCTGCTCACCAATCTCGCCTCGATCACCATCGGAGTGGCCTTCTACGCGGTCTCCCTGGTGCTGCCGCAGCTGCTGCAACTGCCCGAGTCGACCGGTTACGGCCTCGGCCAGTCCATGGTGGTGGCCGGCCTGTGCATGGCGCCACTGGGCCTGACGATGATGCTCGTCTCCCCGCTGTACGCGCGGATCGCCGCCCGGCGCGGCCCCAAGGTCTCGCTGCTGCTGGGCATGCTCGTCATCGCGATCGGCTACGGCGCGGGCATCGGCCTGATGGCGGCCCCCTGGCAGACCGTCATCATCGCGGTGGTCCTCGGCGCCGGCATCGGCCTGGCGTACTCCTCGCTGCCCGCGCTGATCATCGGTGCCGTCGACCCCTCCGAGACCGGTGCGGCCAACGGTCTGAACACCCTGATGCGCTCGATCGGCACCTCCGTGTCCAGCGCCGTGATCGGCATGGTGCTGGCCCATATGTCCCAGCGGATGGGACCGGCCACGGTGCCGACGATGGCCGGATTCCGGGTCTCCTTCCTGATCGCCACGGCCGCCGTCATCGTCGGTGTCGTCCTGGCGTTCTTCCTGCCCTCGGCGCGCAAGGCATCCCGTCCGACCCTGATCGCGCAGAGCACGGACGGCGGTGACGGAGGTGACGGCGGCGTCATCGGTGACAGCGGTGCCGGGGGCGTGGCCGGTGCTGACGCCGAGGTCGCCGCTGACGCCCGGGTTGCCGCTGCGGTCGGGCCGGCCGTGCAGAACGCGACGGCCGTGCGGAACGTGCCGCACGAGCCGACCGCGACCGGGCCGGCCGGCACCCGTTCCGGCTTCGCCGGCCGGGTCCTGGACACCTCCGGCGGCCCGATACCGGGCGCGAGCATCACCCTGATCGACCGCCGGGGGCGGCAGGCCGGCGTCACCACGGCCGACGCCGACGGGGGCTATGCGCTCGCGGCCCCCGCGGCCGGCACCTACGTCCTCACGGGCGCCGCGCCCGGCCACACCCCCTATGCCGCCACGGCCATGTACCGGGGCGGGGACGTTTCCACCCGGGTCGAGTTGATACTCGCGGGCACCGGCCGGCTGGGCGGCGTGCTGCTCGGGGGCCCTGAAGGTGCGCCACTGGCCGGCGGGAGCATCGTGCTCACCGATGCCGGTGGCGAGGTGGTGACCCGTACGACCTCCGGCGCCGACGGGAGCTGGGACCTCTCCGCTGTGCCGCCCGGCCCCTACACCCTGGTGCTGAGCGCCCCCGGCCACCAGCCGCAGGCCCGTGCCGTCGAACTGTCCGGCGGCGAGCCGGAACGGCAGGACATCCGCCTGCAGCCGACCGCGACCGTCCGCGGAACGGTGCGGGGCCCGAACGGCCGGCCGCTCGCCGATGCCGCCGTGACCCTCGTCGAGGACGGCGCCGTCGCGGGGCACACCGTCACCGGACCGGACGGGGCTTTTGCCTTCGCCGACCTGAACGGCACTCATTACACCCTCACGGCAGCCGGGTTCCCGCCGTACGCCGTCCCGATATCCCTCGCCGGCGGCGCCCACGAGATCCTCGACCTGGACCTCGCCCAGCCGTCGGCGGCCACCCGCTGACCCGGGCATGCGGTGCGCGCACCTCGCTGCGCGCCGCACCCGCCCCCGCCTCCTTCCCCGCCCCCGTTTCGGGAGAGACCGCGGGGGAGAGGCGGCGGCGTTCGACGACGCCGCGTCCGCACGCATGCCGACCGGGGAGCGTGCGGACCCCGTCCGGTTTTCGGGCCGCGCCCGGGCCCCGTGTCCCGCTCAGCCCTGGTACTCCGTGAGATCAATGCTGTGCACCGTCAGCGCATGGCCGTACTCCGGATGCGCCGCCTCCCGCTCGAAGGCCATACCGAGCTTGCGCAGGACGTTGTCCGAGGCCTCGTGGCCCAGCCGGTTGACGGCGATGACACGGTCCAGGCCGCGGTCCTGGAGGGCGAACTCCAGCACGGCCTGGGCGGCTTCGGAAGCGTAGCCCTGGCCCCAGTACTGCCGTCCGAAGCGCCAGCTGATCGCCACCTCGTGGGCCACCTCCGGAAGAAATCCGGGTACGGACAGACCGGCGCATCCGGCCAGTTCGCCCGAGGCGAGCAATTCGACGGCGAAGAGGCCGAAGCCCTCGTCGTCCCACTCCTCCTCCCACCGTTCGATCTCCTCGGCGGTTTGCTCCAGGCTCAGGACGGAGCCGTCGCCGATCCAGCGCATGACCGCCGGGTCCGTGTTGATGTCCGCCATGGGGGCGAGGTCGTCGTCGGTCCAGCGGCGGAGGATGAGGCGGGGGGTGCGGATCTCGGTCATGGCGCCCATCCTGTCCAATGGCGGGGGCTCGGCGGTAATCGGCGGGTGCCCGTTCGCGGGCCGTGCGGCGCAGGTCACTGGCCCAGCAGCTGCGCCAGTGTCCCGTCGAGCTCGGTCTGCAGGATGCGGCTCGCGGCCTCGCCGTCCCCGTCGGCGACCGCCTCGACCAGCGCCGCATGGCGGCCATCACCGTGCTGTGGGTCCTCGTCGCGCAGTCCCAGGAGCTCCACGAGATCGATCAGTCCCTGGCGCAGCGCCGGTACGAACTCCGCGAAGAGATCGCTGAGTACGGGGTTGTGCGCGGCCTCGACCACCGCTGCGTGCAGGGCGATGTCCGCGTCCACGAAGTCCGCGTGGCCGGCTCCGGCCGCGGCCGTACGCCGTTGGCCGAGGGCGGACCGCATCGCCGCGACATCGGCGTCCGTGCGCCGGGCGGCGGCCAGCCGGGCGGCCTGAACCTCGACCATGGCGCGGACCTCGTAGACATCGGCGACGGCCGCGCCGCGCAGACGGGCGGGCCAGTCCTCGGTGGGCTCGGTGGCGATCACGAAGACGCCGGCGCCCTGGCGCGGCTGCACCAACCCGGCGCCGGCGAGGGCCCGCACGGCTTCGCGGACCGTGGAGCGGCCCACTCCGAGCGTCTTGGCCAGGGTGGTCTCGCCGGGGAGTTTGGTGCCCACCGGCCAGTGACCGCCGGTGATCTGGTCGCGAAGCCGCTGGGCGGCCTGTTCGACCAGTGGACTGGGGCGGAGCGCGTCGAGTGACATCCCGTCATACCTCTCAGGTTGTCTGAGGAGTTGATTCATGGTTAGTTTACCCGCCATGAAGCTGCGTGGTCTCCTTCTTGGCCGCCGCGGCGGGGCCTGACGCGACCGGCACCCCGCCGCGGGGTGTGGTGCTGCCGGTCTCCCGCCGGCTTGTGAAGGACTGACCATGCCCCGTAGCCACCCCGCCCGCTCCTACGCCGACTCCGCCGCCACGCAGGGCGCGACGCTTTCGTTTCCCACGCTCCGTACGCCCGCCGGGCCGGTACCCGCCGACGCGCCGGGGTGGAATCCGCAGCGAGGCAGTGCCATGTCGGCCCACCGCTACCGGCCCGCCCACGACCGCGTCGAGGTACCGCTGACCGGACGCGCCTGGCCCGCCGCCCGGATCGAGCGGGCCCCGCTGTGGGTGCCGGTCGATCTGCGCGACGGCAACCAGGCACTGGCCGAGCCGATGGACACGCCCCGCAAGCGCCGGATGTTCGATCTGCTCGTCGCGATGGGCTTCAAGGAGATCGAGGTCGCCTACCCCTCCGCGAGCCGCACCGACTTCGACTTCGTCCGGCACCTCGCCGAGAGCGGCGCCGTGCCGGACGACGTGACGGTTGTGGTCTTCACCCCCGCCCGCCGTGAACTGATCGAGCGGACCTTCGCGGCCATCGAGGGGCTGCCGCGCACCGTCGTGCACCTCTACACGCCGACCGCACCCACCTGGCGCGAGGTGGTCCTCGGCCGGAGCCGGGCAGAGGTGCACCGTCTGGTGCGCGATGCCGCGACGCAGATGGCCCGGCTGGCCGCCGCCCGGCCCGGGGCCGACATCCGGTTCCAGTTCTCGCCGGAGGTCTTCAACCTCACCGAGCCCGACCTCGTCCTGGAGATCTGCAACGGCCTGACGGAGCTCTGGGACGCCGCACCGGACCGCCCGGTGACCCACAATCTGCCGGCCACCGTCGAGGTCGCCACGCCCAATGTGTATGCCGACCAGATCGAGTACATGCACCGCCATCTGGCACGGCGGGACGGCGTCGTCCTCTCCGTGCACCCGCACAACGACCGTGGCACGGGGGTGGCCTGTGCGGAACTCGCCGTGCTGGCCGGGGCGCAGCGGGTGGAGGGATGCCTGTTCGGCAACGGGGAGCGCACCGGCAATGTCGACCTGGTCACCCTCGCCCTCAACCTGCACACCCAGGGCGTCGACCCGATGCTCGACTTCTCCGACATCGGCACCGTCCGCCGGACGGTGGAGGACTGCATCCGGCTGCCCGTCCACCCCCGCCACCCCTACGCCGGTGAGCTCGTCCACACGGCCTTCTCCGGAACCCATCAGGACGCCATCAGCAAGGGACTGGCCCACCACGCCCGACGCGCCGCCGGGCTGGGCGTCCCGGAGTGCGAGGCGCCCTGGGCGGTGCCGTATCTGCCGGTCGACCCGGCGGATCTCGGCTGCACCTATGAGGCGGTCATCCGGGTCAACAGCCAGTCGGGCAAGGGCGGGATCGCGCATCTCCTCCGGGTGCACCACGGCCTGGACCTCCCGCAGGACCTGCGCCCCGACTTCTCCCGCACGGTGCAGCGCGCCACGGATGACAGCGGGCAGGAGGCCACGCCGAAGGAGCTGTGGGAGTTGTTCCGGAGCACCTATCTGGCGCCGGGGGAGGACGGCCCGCTGACGCTCGGCTCGTGGACCGCCACCGAGCCCGCTCCGGGCCGCCACCGTGTCCGGTGCGAGCTGAGCGAGGGCGACGGCGACGACGAGGAAGTGGCGGGGTGCTACGAGGGCTCCGGCAACGGCCCGCTCACCGCATTTGCCGGCGCGCTGGCCGCGGCGGGGCACCCCGTCGACATCCTGGCCTATGCCGAGCACGGTCTCGCCTCCGGTCCGGACAGCGCCGCCGTCGCCTACGTCCAGTGTCGTATCGGTGGCGCCACGTACTGGGGGGCGGGGCAGGACACGTCCGTCCTGACGGCCTCGGTGCGGGCGGTGCTGTCGGCCGTCAACCGGGCGAGCGGGGACCGGGCCACCTCCTAGGAAACCGGGGCCGCTGGGCCTGCCGGGGAGCATGGGACCGGTGATCTCGATCGACGGAACGGCCGAACCTGGCGGTGGCGTATCCGCAACTCGGGAATTCTCTGCGATTCTGTGCGACACGCCCCGGATACCGGCTGGTCACGCCGATTCCGGGGAGACCGGCGTGCCCAGCGCCCCGGCTCGTTAGTGGTGTGTTAGTGCCTCGTTAGCGGACCGGCAGTGCCCGAGCCCACGCTGGCAGGAGTATTGGACGGAACCGTACGCACCCACGACGAGAGCTCGCACCTACCAGACGAGGGGGACACTTATGTCGCTCACCTTCAAGACACCCGGCCGCGGCCGGCGTGTCGCCGCGGGATCGCTGATCGCCGTCGCAGCGCTGGGGCTCACCGCCTGCCAGGGCGGGACCGACGCCACCTCGCACCCCTCGTCGGCCGCCGCACCCGTCACGTCCCACGACAAGCAGAGCGGTGACGGCTCGCAGTCGGCCGGCGGCAGCAAGTCGACCGGGGCAGGGCCGCAGTCCTCCGCGAACGGTCCAGGTCCCTCGGCCTCCTCGGCGAAGGCGACCTCACCCGGCAGCAAGCCGACGGGCAAGGCCCCGAGCGCCGCACAGTCCCAGGCCTCCGCCATGGCGGCGTCGGACCGTTGCACCGCCGACCAGATGTCGCTGCGCCTGGGTGCCTCCGACATCGGTGCGGGCAACATCCGCTACCCCCTCGTCTTCACGAACAAGGGAAAGAAGGCCTGTTCGCTGCGGGGCTACCCCGGAGTCTCGCTGATCAAGCGGGACGGCTCGGCCGTCGGCAAGCCCGCCACTCGCGGAGGCGGCTCCGGCGGCGCCGTCCGGCTCCAGCCGGGGCAGAGCGCACACGTCCTGCTGCACACCCTCAACGAGGGCGTCTCGGACACCCCGTGCTGGGACCGCTCGCAGCTCGTCTTCGTCTACCCGCCCGGATCCAAGGAGCCGATGACCACGGGCAGTGCCGGTCTGCGGGTGTGCGGCGGACGGTTCGACGTGACCGCGGTGGAGGCCGGGGGACTGGGCTGACCCGCTGTACGGCGACACGGGAGCCGGGCGGCCGCGAAGGCGGTCACCCGGCTCCCGTGCGTTCTCCGGCAGGGCGGTGCCCTGCAGCGGGCCGGGCGCCGGGACGGTTCACCACAACGGCCCCTTGTGACCGCCCTGCCGTTCCGGATCGGTGTTACCAAGGTGGATGGAAGCCTTGAATGAGTGCTTTCGTTGCATATCTGCCGAGGAGCCGTCCCCATGTCTGCAGCTTCGAGCGTGGCCGCCCAGGCCGCTGCGAACGGAAAGCCGTCCGCCGAGGATGAGTCCCCGATCCACATTCTCTGGATCAACGCCGGCCTGAGTTGCGACGGCGACTCCGTGTCGCTGACCGCAGCGACCCAGCCGAGCATTGAGGAGATCGCGCTCAGTGTGCTGCCGGGGCTGCCCAAGATCGCCGTCCACTGGCCGCTGATCGACTTCGAATGCGGCCCCGTCCAGGGCGCGGACAATTTCATCGAGTGGTTCTTCAAGGGCGAACGCGGTGAGATCGACCCGTTCGTGCTGGTCATCGAGGGATCCATCCCCAACGAATCCATCAAGCCGGAAGGCTACTGGTGTGGTTTCGGTGACGACCCCGAGACCGGTCAGCCGATCACCACCAGTGAGTGGATCGACCGGCTCGCCCCCAAGGCGCTCGCCGTGGTCGCCATCGGCACCTGCGCCACGTACGGCGGTATCCACGCGATGGCGGGCAACCCGACCGGAGCCATGGGCGTGCCCGACTACCTGGGCTGGGACTGGACCTCCAAGGCCGGGATCCCGATCGTCTGTGTTCCCGGCTGCCCGATCCAGCCGGACAACTTCTCGGAGACGCTGGTCTATCTGCTCTACCAGGCGGTGGGCTCGGCCCCGATGATCCCGCTGGACGACCAGCTGCGCCCCACCTGGCTCTTCGGCGCGACCGTGCACGAGGGCTGCGACCGGGCCGGCTACTACGAACAGGGCCAGTTCGCCACCACCTACGACTCGCCCAAGTGTCTGGTGAAGCTCGGCTGCTGGGGTCCCGTGGTCAAATGCAACGTGCCCAAGCGGGGCTGGATGGACGGCATCGGCGGCTGCCCGAATGTCGGCGGTGTCTGTATCGCCTGCACCATGCCCGGCTTCCCCGACAAGTTCATGCCGTTCATGGACGAGCCGCCCGGCGGCAAGCTCTCCAGCACCGCCAGCGCCGCGTACGGCAGTGTCATCCGCCGGCTGCGGGACATCACGGCCAAGACCGTCGATCACGAGCCCAAGTGGCGCCACCGCGGCGACCAACTGACCACCGGCTACCGGAAACCGTGGTGAGCGCACCCCGCCCGTAGCCGTCCGGCTCCTTCCGGGCCTCCGTCCGACCTCACTTCCGCGCGCAACAGAAGGGCACGGCACTCACGATGGCACCGAAGACAAAGGCGGCCGGTGACGGCAGCGGTCTGACGGAGATGTCCTGGGATCCGATCACCCGGATCGTGGGCAGCCTCGGCATCCACACGAAGATCGACTTCAAGCAGAAGCGGGTGGCGGAGTGCTACAGCACCTCCTCCGTCTTCCGTGGCTACAGCGTCTTCATGCGGGGCAAGGACCCGCGTGACGCACACTTCATCACCAGCCGGATCTGCGGTATCTGCGGTGACAACCACGCCACGTGCTCCGTCTACACGCAGAACATGGCCTACGGGGTGAAGCCCCCGCACCTGGGGGAGTGGATCATCAACCTCGGCGAGTCCGCCGAGTACATGTTCGACCACAACATCTTCCAGGAGAACCTGGTCGGGGTCGACTACTGCGAAAAGATGGTCCGCGAGACCAACCCCGGCGTCTGGGAACTCGCCCAGCGCACCGAGGCCCCGCACGCCGCCGAGCACGGCTACCGCACCATCGCCGACATCATGAGCTCCCTCAACCCACTGGAGGGCGAGTTCTACCGCGAGGCGCTGCAGGTCAGCCGCTACACCCGGGAGATGTTCTGCCTCATGGAGGGCCGCCATGTGCACCCCTCCACGCTCTACCCGGGCGGCGTCGGCACCATCGCCAGCGTCCAGCTCTTCACCGACTACCTCAGCCGGCTGATGCGCTACGTGGAGTTCATGAAGCGGGTCGTCCCGCTCCACGACGACCTGTTCGACTTCTTCTACGAGGCGCTGCCCGGGTACGAGGAAGTCGGCCGGCGACGGGTGCTGCTGGGCTGCTGGGGCGCGCTCAACGACCCCGACCACTGCGACTTCACCTATCGCAACATGACGGACTGGGGGCGGAAGATGTTCGTCACCCCCGGCATCATCGTCGACGGCAAGCTGGTCACCAACGACCTCACCGAGATCAACCTCGGCATCCGGATCCTGCTGGGCAGCTCCTACTACCAGGACTGGGAAGGCCAGGAGCTGTTCGTCACCCACGACCCGCTCGGCAACCCCGTCGACCCGCGCCACCCGTGGAACCAGCACACCATTCCGGCGCCGCAGAAGCGGGACTTCAACGACAAGTACAGCTGGGTGATGTCCCCGCGCTGGTTCGACGGCAACGAGCATCTGGCGCTGGACACCGGCGGCGGCCCGATCGCCCGGCTGTGGTCCACCGCGCTGTCCGGGCTCGTCGACACCCCGTACGTCAAGGCCACCGGCCACAGCGTCACCATCGACCTCCCGCGCAGCATGACCAAGCCCGAGGCCCGCTTCGAGTGGAAGATCCCCAAGTGGAGCAACGCGCTGGAGCGTAACCGCGCGCGCACCTACTTCCAGGCGTACACGGCGGCCATGGCACTGCACTTCGCCGAGCAGGGGCTCGAAGAGGTCCGGGCTGGACGCACCCAGACCTGGGAGAAGTTCGAGGTGCCCGACGAGTCCATCGGCTGCGGCTTCACCGAGGCGGTACGCGGTGTGCTCTCGCACCACATGGTCATCCGGGACGGGAAGATCGCCAACTACCACCCGTACCCGCCCACCCCGTGGAACGCCAGCACCCGCGACACCTACGGCACCCCTG
Organism: Streptomyces sp. NPDC048516; assembly: GCF_043199875.1. Taxonomy (NCBI): domain Bacteria; kingdom Bacillati; phylum Actinomycetota; class Actinomycetes; order Kitasatosporales; family Streptomycetaceae; genus Streptomyces; species Streptomyces sp. NPDC048516. Next base: position 480,244 of record NZ_JBICWS010000001.1, read on the forward strand.
GCCCGTACGAGGACGCCGTGCAGAACACCCCGATCTTCGAGGAGAACTCCCCGGAGAACTTCAAGGGCATCGACATCATGCGCGCCGTGCGCAGCTTCGACCCGTGTCTGCCCTGCGGCGTCCACATGTACGTCGGAGGCGGCAAGTCCGTACAGAAGATGCATGTGCCCACCGGACTGAGCGGGTTGTCGGGATGAGCGCCCGGGCCACCGCGGCGCAGGCCGCCGCACCCGGCGCCGGCGCTCCCCGGGGCGCCGCGTCCCCGGGCACCGTGCCGAACGCCGAGACGACCGGACGGCGCGTCGAAGAGGTACTGGACCACCTCGCCGGGCGCGACCGCGAGGCGGGCGCCGCCGCCGAGGAACTGGTCCGGGTCCTGATGGACTTCTACGGTGCGGGGCTCGCCCGGATCATGCACCTCGTCGGCAGCGGCACGGAAGACGGCGGTCCCCGGTCGGCGCTGCTCCGCGATGAGCTGGTGACCAGCCTGCTCGTGCTGCACGACCTGCACCCCGAGGACACCGCGGCACGCATCGGCCGCGCCCTCGACAGCGTCCGCCGCCAACACCCCGCCGAGGTCGCGGAGTTCGACGCGGAGAGCGGGGCGCTGCGACTGCGCGCCGGCGACGGTGGAGGCTGCGGCTGCCCGAGCACGAACCAGCAGGCCAGGCAGGCCGTCGAGGCCGCCGTGTCCTGCTTCGCGCCCGAGGTGACCTCGGTGCGGTGGGAGGCGGCGGGGGACCGGAGCGAACCGGCGCTGCTGCAGATCTCCCGTCGTCCGCCGACCGCCGCCACCGCCCCGTGAGCGGCCGGCAGGCGGCGCCCCCGCGGCTCGGACCAGCGGCCGCCCACCGCGGCCTGCGCCGCTTCCGCGCGCCGGTACCGCCCACCCCCGAACGCTGTGAACTGTGCGGAGTCGTGCTGGCCGAGCACAACCACCGCCACCTGGTGAACACCGAACGCCGCGCGCTGGCCTGCGCCTGCACCCCCTGCGCACTGCTCTTCGACCGGCCCGGTGCCGGCGGCGGACAGTTCCAGACCGTCCCCGACCGCTATCTCGTCGACCCCGGCCACACCCTCGACGACGCGGCCTGGAACCTCCTCCAGATCCCCGTCGGCGTCGTCTTCTTCCTGCGCCACGCCGACGACCGGCTGGTCGCGCTCTACCCCAGCCCGGCCGGCGCCACCGAGAGCGAACTCGACCCCTCGACCTGGCAGAGCGTGCTGGCCGCCAGCCGGCTGGCCGGCCTCCTGCGGCCCGATGTGGAGGCGCTGCTGCTGCGCCGCTCCGAGGGCCGGATCGACTGCTATCTGGTGCCCGTCGACATCTGCTACGAACTCGTCGGCCGGATGCGCCTGTTGTGGCAGGGCTTCGACGGCGGGGCCGAAGCGCGCACCGCGCTCTGCGACTTCTTCGCCAAGGTCGCCCGCAAGGCCCGTGAGCCGAAGGAGGGCGACCGGCCGTGACCGATCTGTCCTTCCAGTGCACCGGTGTCCGCGCCGACCGCTACGCCGCCGCCCCCACCCTGCTCTTCCGGCTGCGGATCACCGCCGCCGAAGGGGCCCGGGTGCACGCCGTCGCGCTGCGCTGCCAGCTCCGCATCGAGCCGGCCCGGCGCGGCTACCGCCCCGACGAGGCCGAAGCGCTCAGCGATCTCTTCGGCGAGCGGTCCCGCTGGGGCAGCACGCTGCAGCCCCTGCAGTTCGCCCAGGTCTCCCTGGTCGTCCCCGGCTTCACGGGTGAGACCGAGGTGGACCTCCCGGTCCCGTGCGGCTACGACCTGGAGGTCGCGGCCGGCCGCTACTTCCATGCGCTGCGCGACGGCGAGATCCCGCTCCTGCTGCTGTTCTCCGGCACGGTGTTCGCCGGCAGCGGCGGCTTCCACGTCGAGCCGGTGCCCTGGAACAAGGAAGCGTCCGTGCGGATGCCGGTGGCCGTCTGGCAGGAGATGACCGAGACGCACTTCCCCGGCTGCGGCTGGCTCCGGCTGCCCCGCGAAACCCTCGACGCACTGCTCGCCTACCGCTCACGGCACGCCCTGCCCTCCTGGCAGGCGACCGTCGAGTCGCTGCTGGCCACCGCGGAGGGCACCGAACCGCCCGCACCGCGCGCCCGCCGCTTCCCCGGTGCCGCCGCGCGCCCCGCCGCCGTCCACCCCGCCGCCGTCCACCCCGTCACCGAAAGGACCGCACCGTGACGACCAGCGTCCTGCCCGACGAGACGGCGGACCGCTTCGCCACCGCCCGCCAAGTGGCGGACGCCGTGCTGTTCGAGGGCTATGTGCTCTACCCGTACCGCGCCTCCGCCGCCAAGAACAAACTCCGCTGGCAGTTCGGCGTCCTCGTGCCGCCGCACTGGGGCGCCCGGAGTGCGGAGCACTCCTTCCAGCGCACCGAATGCCTCATGGAACCCAGGTCGGGGGCCCGGCTCTCGGCCGAGCTGCGGTTTCTGCACGCACAGCGGCGCACCGTCCAACGCCTGCGTCCGGACGGCGGGTTCGAGACCGTCGCGGAACTCGAACTGCCCGACCGGGTACTGGTCCCCTGGGACGAGGGCGTCGAGGAGCGTGTCCCGCTCGCGGCCGGCATCTCCCGGCTGACCGGCGAGGGCGTCACCGTCCCGTTCACCCGGCCCGCGGCAGAGGAGACCGAGCCCGTGCACGACGCGGACGGGCGCCTCGTCGGCAGGCTGGTGCGCCGCCGCGCGGAGCTCCGGGGACGCGTGCGGCTGACCGCGAGCGAACTCGACGGCCCCTACGCGGCGCAGCGGCTGACCGCGACCGTCGAGAACACCAGCGGCTGGCAACCGGAGGACACCGGCGCCGACCGTGACTCGGCGCTGCCGCACTCGCTGGTCGGCGCCCATCTCTTCCTCGGCCTGAGCGCGGGCTCGTTCGTGTCCATGACCGACCCGCCGGAGTGGGCCACGGGCGCCGCCGCGGCCTGCCGCAACGAGCACGTCTGGCCCGTGCTGGCCGGAGACTCGGGCCGCGCCGATGTGGTCCTGTCCTCCCCGATCATCCTGGAGGACCACCCGGCCATCGCCCCCGAGAGCCCCGGCGCACTCTACGACGCCCTGGAGATCGACGAAATCCTCGCCCTGCGCACCGCTGCCCTCACCGACCAGGAGAAGCGCGAGGCCCGCGGCACCGACCCCCGTGCCGCCGAGGTCATCGAGCTCGCCGACACCATGCCGCCCGAGGTGCTGGAACGTCTGCACGGCGCCGTACGGGCACTGCGCGAGGTCACCGGCCCGGGCCCGGCCGCACCCGACGACCTGGCCCCCGACGTGCCGGGCCTGCGCCCGGACACCCCCTGGTGGGATCCGGAGAGCGACCGCAGCGTCGACCCCGTACGCGACCGGATCACGGTCGACGGGCACTCGGTCGGCGCCGGCAGCCGGGTGCTGCTGCGGCCCGGACTCCGTCGCACCGACGCCCAGGACCTCTTTCTCCAGGGCCGCACCGCCCAGGTCGAGGCCGTGTTGCACGACGTCGACGGCGGGGTGCACCTCGCGGTGACCGTCGAGGGCGACCCGGGCGTCGACATCCGGCGCGAGCAGGGCCGGTTCCTGTACTTCCAACCCGACGAAATCGCCCCCCTGGAGGACGCGTGAACGCCGAAGCGCCGGTCGCCGGACCACCCGCCAAGACCCTGATCGCCGGCGTCGGCAATATCTTCCTCGGCGACGACGGATTCGGTGTCGAGGTCGTACGACGGCTGGGCGAGCACCGGCTGCGGGACGAGGTCGAGGTCGTCGACATCGGCGTACGCGGTGTGCACCTGGCCTACCGGATGCTGGACGGCTACCACACGGTGCTGCTGGTGGACGCCTGCGCGCGCGGCGGCGAACCCGGTACCGTCCACCTCCTCGACGCCACCGCTCCGGCCGGCGCCCGTCCCCACGACACCGCGCTCGACGGTCACCACATGACCCCCGACACCGTGCTCGCGCTGCTCGACACACTCAGCGCGGGTACCGATGGCCGCCGCCCGGAACGCGTCCTGGTCGTCGGCTGTGAACCCGCCGATGTCGCCGAGGGCATCGGGCTCAGCGAACCGGTCGACGCCGCGGTCGACGAGGCCGTGGGGCTGATCCTGCGGCTGGTCGGCACGGCGGAGCCGGCACCGGCCGCCGCGGCACCGCACACCAGTGATGAGAGGAACACGACACCATGCTGAAGCTCGCCCTGGGCGGGGCGCTCGCCGCCACGCTCGCCGTTGCCCTCAAGGCCGTACTGCCCGACGTCAAGCGCTATTTGCGCATCCGGTCCATGTGACGGGTGGCGCTGCACCGAACGGTGTACGCCACCGCGCCACCCCGGCGAGGCACCGCAGCCGCCCTCCGGCCGCGCCGTCTAATGAAGCCGGGCGGCACCCGGTCGTGCCCGCACCAGAGAGGGACCGATGCACGAGATGTCCATCGCGCTCGCGGTCGTGGAGCAGGTCGAGAACGCCGCCCGGCCCACCGGGTCCACCACCGTCAACAGCGTCCGGCTGCAGGTCGGCGAACTGGCCGGGGTGGTCCCGGGCGCGCTGGCCTTCTCCTTCGAACTCGCCTGTGCCGGAACGGTGCTGGAGGGGGCCGAGCTCATCACCGAACCCGTCCCGGCCCGCGCCCGCTGCGGCCCCTGTGCGGACACCTGGCCGGTGGGCATGCCACCACAGCTCAGCTGTCCCGGATGCGGCGGGGCGACGACCGAGCTGCTGTCCGGCCGGGAACTGCAGATCATCCGTGTGTGCTGGAACGACGCCCCGGCACACGCCCCGATTCCTGAGGAGCGCTGAACCATGTGCCGTGTCGTCGACCTGCAACAGGCGGTCCTTGCCAAGAACGACGCCTGCGCCCACACCCTGCGCGAGGACCTGGCCGCGCGTGGCACCGCGGTCGTCAACCTGCTCTCCAGCCCCGGCAGCGGCAAGACCGCCCTCCTGGAGCGGGAGCTCACCCTCGCCCGCAGCCGGGGCATCCCGGTCGCGGCGCTCACCGCCGACCTCGCCACCGAGAACGACGCCGTACGGCTGGCCCGCTCCGGCGTGCCCGTCAAACAGGTACTGACCGACGGGCTCTGCCACCTCGAGGCCGAGATGCTGGGCGGGCACCTCCACGGGTGGCTGCCCGCCGACACCCGGCTGCTGTTCATCGAGAACGTCGGCAATCTGGTCTGCCCGGCCTCCTACGACCTGGGGGAGACGCTGCGCATCGTGCTGGCGTCGGTGACCGAGGGCGAGGACAAGCCGCTGAAGTACCCCACCGCCTTCGGGCTCGCCCATCTGGTCGTGGTCACCAAGACCGACATCGCCGAGGCGGTCTCCTTCGACGAGGCGGAGTTCCGCGCCAACGTCGAACGCATCAACCCCGGTGTCGAGGTCGTCCTCACCTCGGCGCGCCGGGGCGAAGGGGACGGCGTCCTGGTGGACCGGGCGCTGGCCGCGCGCGACGGAGCGCCGGTGCACATCCCGGTCATGACCCGCAAGTCCCATCACGTTCATGACGCCGGGGACGGCCAGCCGCACGACGAGGGCCACCTCCATGCCGAGGCCCACACCCACGGCACGGACCACAGCCACCACGGGGACCACAGCCACGACCACAGTCACGGCCACGGCCACCACCGCGAACACGCCCACGCCCCGCGGGCCCAGGACAGCGGCCGCCCGCACACCACCGACCCCGACCCCGACACCGTGGCGTCGAGCCGCTCATGACCACCGGGCAGGCCGAGGCGGGCACCGCGAAGGCCCCCGCGACAGCCGCCGGACGCCGCCGGATCACCGTGCGCGGCGTCGTCCAGGGCGTCGGCTTCCGCCCCTTCGTCCACACCCTCGCCATGGAACTGGGCCTGACGGGCCATGTGACCAACACCGGCGAGGGCGTCGTCGCCGAGGTCGAGGGGGCCGCCGCCGCGCTCGCCCTGTTCCGCCGGCGGATCAGCAGCGACGCGCCACCGCTGGCCGTGGTCGAGGCCGTCCACGCCGAGGACGTCGCGGTGACCGGCGACGCCGGATTCCGCATCCTCCCCTCCCGCGCCGACGGCCTCTCCCGCACTCTGGTCTCCCCGGACGCCGCCACCTGCGAGGCCTGCCTCGCCGAGCTGACCGACCCGGCCGACCGCCGCCACCGCCACCCCTTCCTCACCTGCACCCATTGCGGGCCACGCTTCACCATCGTCACCGCGGTCCCCTACGACCGTGCGCTGACGACCATGGACCGCTTCCCGATGTGCCCCCGCTGCGCACGGGAGTACGCGGACCCCGCCGACCGGCGCTTCCACGCGCAGCCCATCTCCTGCCACGACTGCGGCCCCCGGCTGCGGCTGCTGACCGCGGACCCGGCCGACCGCACCCGCCCGCCGCGCCCGGCGGCCGGTCCCGACCCGGTCGCCGACGCCCGCCGGCTGCTTGCCGACGGCGCGATCGTGGCGGTCAAGGGCCTGGGCGGCTACCACCTCGTCTGCGACGCCTCCGACGACAGAGCCGTCGCCCTGCTGCGCGCCCGGAAGAACCGCGGCGACAAGCCCTTCGCCCTGATGGCCCGTCAACTCGCGGACATCGAGCACCTGGTCCGCGTACGGGCCGGGGAGCGCGCCCTGCTCACCGGGACCGTACGCCCCATCGTCCTGCTGCGCCGCCACCAGGACCCCGCACCGGCCCCGGACGCGCCGGTGCTGTCCGACGCCGTCGCCCCCGGCAGCCCCGACCTGGGCGTCATGCTGCCGTACACCCCGCTGCACCACCTGCTGCTCGGGCTGCCCGGCGACCCTCCCCCCCTCTCGGCTTCGTTCGAGCGGGGGGACCCCCACGGGCCCCGGCTGCTCGTCATGACCAGCGGCAATGTCGCCGGCGAACCGATCGTCACCGACGACGACGAAGCCGTACGGCGCCTTGCGCACCTGGCGGACGCCTGGCTCACCCACGACCGGCCGATCCGTATCCCGTGCGACGACTCCGTGGTCCGCCTCAGCGACGGGGAACCGCTGTTCATCCGCCGCTCGCGCGGGTATGCCCCGTTGCCCGTTGCGCTCCCGGTACCGGTCCGGCCCGCGCTCGCGGTCGGCGGCGACCTCAAGAACGTGCTCTGCCTCGGCGAGGGAGACCGCGCGTGGCTGTCTGCGCACATCGGCGACATGGACGACCTGGCGACGCAGCTCGCGTTCGAGGAGGCCGAGGCGCATCTGGAGACGGTCACCGGGGTGCGCCCGCAGATGCTCGCCGCCGACCGGCACCCCGGCTACCGCTCCGGGCAGTGGGCACAGCGCCACACCGACGGACGGCCGCTGGTCCGCGTCCAGCACCACCACGCCCATGTCGCCGCGGCCATGGCCGAACACGGCCTCCGTGACGGCCACCCCGTCATCGGCGTCGCCTTCGACGGCACCGGCTACGGCGACGACCACGCCGTCTGGGGCGGCGAGATCCTGCTCGCCGACTACGACGGATACCGGCGCTTCGGCCAGCTCGCCTACGTCCCGCTGCCCGGCGGCGACGCCACGGTTCGGCGCCCCTACCGGATGGCCCTGGCCCATCTGCGCGCCGCCGGCCTCGACTGGGCCGAGGACCTGCCGCCGGTGGCCGCCTGCCCGCCGCAGGAGCGGCAGTTGCTGGCCCGTCAGCTGGAGCGCCACCTCAACTGCGTGCCCACCTCCAGCATGGGCCGTCTCTTCGACGCCGTCTCCTCGCTGGCCGGGATCTGCCACCTCACCGGCTTCGAGGCCCAGGCCGCGGTCGCCCTCGAAGCCGCGGCCCTGACCGCGGGCGAGGACCACGGGCCCGGCTATGCGTTCGCGCTGCGCGCCGCGCCGATGGGCACGACGGGCGCCGACACCGTCGCCGACCCGGCGCCGGTGCTCGCCGCCGTCGTCGCGGACCTGCGCGCAGGCACCGCCCCGGCGCTGATCGCGGCCCGCTTCCACACCGCGGTCGCCGACCTCGTCCGCCGGGGCTGCACGCTGGCCCGGGAGCGCGCGGGCCTGACGACCGTGGCACTGACCGGCGGCGTCTTCGCCAACACCCTGCTGGCCGAGGCCACCGCCCGCCTCCTGCGGGAGGACGGCTTCACCGTCCTGCGCCACCGCCGCGTCCCGCCCAACGACGGCGGACTGGCGCTCGGCCAGCTCGTCGTGGCGGCGCGCACCGCAGGAGCCGCCGCGCGCTGAGCGGCGCCACGGCGCGGCAGAGCAACATACCCACGACGAGGAGAGGCCCCATGTGCCTGGCGGTACCCGGCAAGGTATTGGACATCGAGGAACGGGACGGCACCCGGATGGCCACCGTCGACTTCGGCGGTGTGGTCAAGGAGGTGTGTCTGGAGTACGTCCCCGACCTGCAGGTCGGCGAGTACGCCATCGTCCACGTCGGCTTCGCGCTGCAACGGCTGGACGAGGAGTCCGCCCGCAAGACCCTGGCCCTGTTCGAGGAACTGGGCCTGCTGCAGGAGGAGTTCGGCGACCCCTGGGAGGCGGCGGCCGCGCCCCCGGAATGGGATGAGGCGGACACCGGGTCCGCCACCGGGTCCGCCACCGGGGCGGGCGCCGGGTTGGGCGCCGGGGTGGGTGCCGCACCCGCGGCCGCGGTGGGCGACGGAGCGCAGGAGGCGGGCCGGTGAAGTACCTCGACGAGTTCCAGAACCCCGAGCTCGCCCGCCGGCTGCTGGACGAGATCCGGTCCACGGTGACCCGGCCCTGGGCCCTGATGGAGGTCTGCGGCGGGCAGACCCACACCATCATCCGCCACGGCATCGACCAACTGCTGCCCGAGCAGGTCGAGTTGATCCACGGGCCGGGCTGTCCGGTCTGTGTGACGCCGCTGGAGGTCATCGACAAGGCCCTGGAGATCGCCGCCCGCCCCGACGTGATCTTCTGTTCCTTCGGTGACATGCTCCGCGTCCCCGGCAGCGACCGGGACCTGTTCCAGGTGCGCAGCCGGGGCGGCGATGTACGGGTCGTCTACTCCCCGCTCGACGCGCTGAAGATCGCTCAGCAGAACCCGGACCGCGAGGTGGTGTTCTTCGGCATCGGCTTCGAAACCACCGCACCGCCCAATGCCATGACGGTGTATCAGGCCCGTAAGCTCGGCATCCCCAACTTCAGCCTGCTGGTCTCGCACGTCCGGGTGCCCCCCGCGATCGAGGCCATCATGACCTCGCCCGGCTGCCGGGTCCAGGCGTTCCTCGCCGCCGGTCATGTGTGCAGTGTGATGGGGATGGAGGAGTACCCGGAACTGGCCGCACGCCACCGGGTGCCGATCGTGGTCACCGGCTTCGAGCCCCTGGACATCCTGGAGGGCATCCGCCGCACCGTCCGCCAGCTGGAGCGCGGCGAACACACCGTGGACAACGCCTACCCCCGCGCCGTACGCAGCGAGGGCAACCCGGCGGCCCGGGCCATGCTCGCGGATGTCTTCGAGGTCACCGACCGTTCCTGGCGCGGCATCGGCACCATCCCGGCCAGCGGCTGGCGGCTGTCGGAGCGCTACCGCGACTACGACGCCGAGCACCGCTTCTCCGTAGGCGGCATCACCACCAAGGAACCCGCCGCCTGCCGCAGCGGGGAAGTCCTCCAGGGGTTCATCAAGCCGCACGAGTGCGAGGCCTTCGGGACGCTGTGCACCCCGCGCACCCCGCTCGGCGCCACCATGGTCTCCAGCGAGGGCGCCTGCGCCGCCTACTACCTCTACCGCCGACTCGGCACCACGCCCACCCCCCAGGAGGCGAGCCCCGTTGTCTGACACCGTCCACCCCACCCCCGGCGGTTCCACCCGCGGCGGCCCCACCCCGGCCGACCGCGGCCTGCCCACCGTCGACATCTCCGGCTGGACCTGCCCCACCCCGCTCCGCGACCAGCCCCGCGTCGTCATGGGACACGGCGGGGGCGGCGCACTGTCCGCGGAACTCGTCCAGCAGATCTTCGCCCCTGCCTTCGGCGGCGAGATCCTTGCCCAGCTCGGTGACTCCGCCGCGGTGTCCCTCGGCGGTGTGCGCCTCGCGTTCTCCACCGACTCCTATGTCGTCCGGCCGCTCTTCTTCCCCGGCGGCTGCATCGGCGACCTCGCCGTCAACGGCACCGTCAACGACCTCGCCATGAGCGGCGCCCGGGCCGCCTACCTCTCCTGTGGCTTCATCCTGGAGGAAGGCGTGGAGATGCCGGTGGTCGCCGGTGTCGCCGACGCCATGGGCGCGGCCGCGCGGGCCGCCGGTGTCGAGGTGGCCACCGGCGACACCAAGGTCGTCGAGGCGGGCCACGGCGACGGCGTCTACCTCAACACCGCCGGCATCGGGCTGATCCCGGCGGGCGTCGATCTGCGCCCGCAGCGCGTCACCCCCGGCGATGTGGTGATCGTCAGCGGCGACATCGGCCTGCACGGCGTGGCCATCATGAGCGTCCGCGAGGGGCTGGAATTCGGCGTCGAGATCGAGAGTGACTGCGCGGCCCTCGGCGGCCTCGTCGAGGCCATGCTCGCCGTCACCCCCGACCTGCATGTGCTGCGCGACCCCACCCGTGGCGGGCTGGCCGCCGCGCTGTGCGAAATCGCCACCGCCTCGTGCACCGGCATCGTCATCCAGGAACGTGCCATCCCGGTTCCGCCGGCCGTCGCCAACGCCTGTGCGATCCTCGGCCTGGACCCGATGTACGTCGCCAACGAGGGCAAGCTGGTGGCCTTCGTGCCCCGCGAGCACGCCGACGCCGTGCTGGACGCCATGCGCGCGCACCCTCTGGGAGCCGGCGCCGCGATCATCGGCGAGGCCGTCGCCACCCACCCCGGCATGGTGGTGGCCGGCACCCCGCTGGGCGGCACCCGGGTGGTCGATCTGCCGCTGGGGGAGCAGCTGCCGCGGATCTGCTGAGCGGTCCCCCGGCGTACGACCGAGGGCGGCACCGGTTCCCCGGTGCCGCCCTCGGCGTGGGTGTCCCTTGCGCTCAGGTCTTCTTCAGCAGCCCGGAACCGAACCAGTCGTCGGCGTCCCGTACCCCGGGCAGGATGAAGAAGTAGCCTCCGCCGAGCGGGGTGATGAACTTGGACAGCGGCTCGTGCCGCAGCCGCCGCTGGACGGTCGCGAACTGCCGCTCGGGGTTTTGCTGGTAGCCGCAGAAGACCAGTCCCAGGTCCATCCGTCCGGACTGGTCGAAGCCCTGGTCGTAGTTGTAACTCCGGCGCAGGAAGCGGGACCTGTCGGTCTTCTCGGTGCGCGGGTTGGCCAGCCGGATATGTGAGTCGAGCGGGATCTTCCTGCCGTGCGGGTCGTCGCGGTACTTCGGCGGGTCATTCTCCTGCTTGCCGTCCAGGGGGGCACCGCTCGCCTTGCGCCGCCCGAAGATCTGCTCCTGCCGGGCCACCGGCACCTTGTCCCACTTCTCGATGTGGAAGCGGATCAGACGCAGCACCTGATAGCTGCCGCCCAGCGCCCAGTCCGGCTCACCGCAGGGCGGGGTCACCCACATCAGCCGGTTCATCTCCCGGGCCGATCCGGTGTCCGGATTGACGATGCCGTCCTTGAAGCCGATGAAGGTACGCGGTGAGCCCGAGGGCCGCGACGGGTTGAGGAAGGCGTCCGCGCGCCAACGGGGCCGCAGCAGGCCGTGCGTCTCCCGTGCCAGATCGCGCAGCACATGGACGATGGCGTCCGGGTGCTGGGCGCAGATCTGCAGCGACAGGTCACCGTGACAGCGCGCCGGCTCCAGCCGGTCGTCGGGGAACGCCGGCATGGCCTTGAGGTGCCGGGGCTTGTGGCCGGAGAGCCCGAACCGGTCGTCGAACAGGGAGGCGCCGACGCCGAGCGTGATGGTGAGCGAGTCGGGGGTGGGCCGTTCCGAGGCGACCTGCTCGTCCAGCGGCTTCACCCCGTCCGTCAGCACCCGGCAGCGCGTGGTGAGCTTCTGGAACAGCTCGGTCAGTCCTTCGCGGCCCTCGGCCACCACATCGAAGCCGACGAACCCGGCGAAGAGCTGCTGGGGAGTCACAATGCCGGCCTGATGGCGGCCCTGGAAGGGCACCTTGTCGGGCAGTCCCGCGTTGTCGCGGAGCCCGCTCGCGGAACGGTCCGCAGCGGCGGCGGCTGCCTGACCGCCGAGCCCCGTCGCGGCCGCGACACCCGCGATCCCCGCCGCGCACTTGAGGAAGCCCCGGCGTCCGTCTTCGCGCACAGGGGCATGTTCGTCCCCGGCCTGATCACATCTCATCGTCCCGCCCATCCTGACTACTGAGTCGTCCGGAAGCCGCGTACGTGGCACCAACCTGTGCGCGATGCTCGTCGCCCACGACGCGGCGGCCGGGAGCAACACGGCATCGGTGCCGGATATCACGCCCTGGCCACGGGCCGGTCGTCCGAATGGCGCAGCACGCGTGCCCTCCGCGCGACAGGGCCATGGAGCGCTTCTAGCGTCGGCCCTGTGACCTGCCCGGACACGGCACAGCGCAACGCCGGGGCCGCTGGTCACCTACCGCGCTCCACCACCGATCCGACGGACCTCACATGAGTACATCCACCGACGCGAGCACAGTCATCGGCGAGGCCAGACCCGCCGGTGACGGCACCTCCACCGAGGCGAGTGACGCCCTCGGCGCAGCCGCCGTCGCCGCCGACGGCACGGCCATCGGCGCGGGCACGGTCACGGGCGAGCCCGCACCCGTCGCTGCGGACACCCCCGCCGAGGAGGACGGGGTCACCGAGTCGGACGGGGCCACCGGCGAGAGCGCGGCGGCCGGGGATGCTGCGGCCGCGGGCGAGGGCACGGCCGTCGATGACGCGGTGCCGGCCGCCGAGGGGATGCCGCTCGACGGCCTGCCCGCCTCCTGGCTGCGTATCGAGAAGGGCCATGCCGAGCCCGAGGAAATCGCGGCGATCAGCGTCGTGCTGTGCGCGCAACTCGCCGGTCTGCGCGCCCTCGCCGAGCCCGGCCACGCCGAGGAGCGGCCCGCCGCCCGGCGTCCCCACGCCCGGCACACCGCATGCTGGTCGGGCTGCTGGAGCTGCGGCTGAGCCTCGGGCGGGCGCACCTCCGGCCGGTGCTTCCCGCCCGGCAAGCCGGCAGCCGGCAGCCGGATCCGCCCGTCACGTCCGGTACTCCCGCGTCCGGTTCTCCCGCGTCCGGTGCTCCGCCGGGCCGGTGCCCGGGATGCAGCGGGCGGAGAGGACCGCCGCGACGAGGAAGCCCACGGCGCCGATGCCCACCGCGGTGTGCAGGCCCGGGACGAGCCCGGTGGCCACCAGCGTGCCGAAGAGCGCGACGCCGAGGGCGCTGCCGATCTGCCGCGCGGCATTGAACACGGCGGCCGCGGCACCGCTGCGCTCGCCCGGCGCGGCCTCCATCACGGCCGCCGTGGAGGCCGGCATGGTCAGCGCGGTGCCGAAGCCGGCGCAGGCCATGGGCGCCACCAGTGCGAGATACGGCGTGTCAGGGCCGGCCATGAGCCAGCCGGCCAGTCCGGCCGCGCCCACCACCAGGCCCGCCACCATGGGCAGCCGCGGTCCGGTGCGGGCCGTGATCCGTCCGGCCAGCGCGGAGCCGACGGCCACCACACCGACCGCGGGCAGCAGCGCGCATCCGGTCCGCAGGGCGCTGTAGTGATGAACTCCCTGGAAGTACAGCGGGGCGAGGAACAGCAGCCCGTAGAAGCCGGTGTTGAGCAGCACGCCGATGACCGCCGAGGCCGAGAAGGCGCGGGCGCGGAAGAGCGCGAGCGGCAGCATCGGGGCGGGTGAGCGCCGCTCCAGTATGAGGAAGGCGACGAGTCCGACGAGGCACCCGGCGAAGGCGCCGAGGACGGCCGGATGCGTCCAGCCCAGCGCCCCGGCCTCGATGCATCCGGTGACCAGGCCCGCGAGGCACACCGCCCCCGCGGTCTGAGCCGGGAGGCCCAGGCCGCGGCGGGTGCGGCCGGCGGGGGAGCGGGGGACGTGACGGGAGGTGAGGAACAGCGCGGCGAGGCCGACGGGGAGATTGAGGAAGAACACCGACCGCCAGCCGAGCCCGGCGACCAGGACGCCGCCCAGGACGGGACCGGCCCCGGCGGCGAGGCCCGCGACGGTGCCCCAGATACCGAACGCGCGGGCCCGCGCCGCCCGGCCGGGGTACGCGGTCCGCAGCAGTGCCAGTGAGGCCGGCACCATCAGCGCCGCGCCCAGCCCCTGCACGAGCCGGGCCAGGACCAGCACCGTGGCGGTGGGCGCCAGCGCGCATCCGGCGGAGGCGAGGGTGAACACCACCAGGCCGCTCAGGAACACCGCCTTGCCGCCCAGCCGGTCGCCGAGTCCGCCACAGAAGAGCAGCAGCCCGGCGAACACCAGGGTGTAGCCGTCCACCACCCATTGGAGCCCGGTCACCCCGGTGTGCAGGGCGCTGCCGACTGCCGGGAGAGCGACCGTGACGACGGTGACGTCCAGGATGACCATGAAGTACCCCAGGCACACGGCGACGAGCGGCAGCGGCGTGAGCCGGTCCGCGGTCCGTGGTGCCGTGGTGGGTACGCAGAGCGTGGGCATACGGCCAGTGTTCTGCCGGATCCTTACGGCAGACGCCGAAATGTTCTCGCGCCAGGGGGAGACACCGGCCAGGGTGAGACGCCCCGCCAGAGTGAGCCGCCCGCCAGGGAAAGACACCCCCTGGGGCCCGGCCGGAGCGGGAGAACGTTTCGCCCGCTGCCGAAACGTGAGCGGCGTACGGTCGGGAACATGGATGCCCCGACCGAGACCGACGTGGCTCATGTGGCGGCGGCGATCGGTGACCCCTCCCGCGCCAAGGTGCTGCTGGCCCTCGCCGGGGGCGGCGCGCTGCCGGCCGGCGCCCTCGCCGCCGAGGCCGGGGTCAGCAACTCCACCATCAGCGGCCATCTGGCCAAGCTCCTCGACGCACGGCTGCTGACCGTGGAGCTCGACGGCCGCCACCGCTACTACCGGCTCGCCACCACGGACGTCGCCCGCGCTCTGGAACAGCTCGCCCTGATCGCCCGTCCCCTGCCGGTGCGGTCCCTGAACGCCGACACCCGCGCCAAGGCCCTGTGGCGCGCACGCCTCTGCTACGACCACCTGGCGGGGCGGCTCGGCGTCGCCGTGATGAGCGCCCTCCAGGAGCAGGACATCCTCGCCGCCGAGCGGACGGTGCAAAGCGGGGGCGCCACGGACCCGGACGCGGGCGCCGCTGCCACGGACCTCGTCTACGTCCTCACTTTGCACGGCCGCCGGGAGCTGACCGCCTTCGGCGTCGAGACGGACCGCCTCCCCCGCCGCCGGGCATCCGTCCGTTACTGCGTCGACTGGGCCGAGCAGCGCCACCATCTGGCCGGCGCGCTCGGCGCCGCCCTCACCGCCCGGCTCTTCGCCCTGGAATGGCTCCGCCACGGGAAGTACCGCCGCGTCGTCCATCTCACCGACGCCGGGCGGGACGGCCTGGCGACGACGTTCGGCGTCCCGGTCGACCGGATCGGATGAGGCAGCCCGCCGCGGGGCGTCCCTGACGGAACGGGGCGCACCCTCCGGTACCCCCTCACTGCGCTGCGTGTTCGTCCGATGCGCTGTGTGCAGGAAGTGTCCGCTGGTGGAGCGGAAGATTCCTCTTCGGCGATCGTCGAGTAGGGTCCGGCGAGCCGGAACAGTGAATCAAGGAGGCCGCTTTCGTGACGGAGCGTCAGGTATCAGGTGGAGGCGACGGGGCCGGCGCCCCACAAGTGCTGGCGCAGGAGCGCCGATTGCGCCGTGACCTGGGCTTCTGGGGGCTGACGGGTATCGGCTTCTCCAATATCGTCGGTTCCGGCTGGCTGTTCGCCGCCCTGTACGCGGCACAGACGGCCGGCCCCGCGGCGCTGTTGTCCTGGATCGGGGCCGGGCTGTTGTGCGGCCTGGTCGCCCTGGTCATGATCGAGCTCGGCGCCAGCCGCCCGGAGGGCGGCGGCACGGTCCGCTGGCCGCTGTTCGCCAGCGGCCGGCTCGTCGGCACCCTCATCGGCTGGTCGACGATGCTGTCGGTGGGCGGCACCGCCGCCGAGATCAGCGCGATCATGCAGTACGCCGCGCACTACATTCCGGGCATCTACAACGGCCACACCCTCACCGTCTGGGGACTGGTCCTGGCCACCGGACTCAGCGTGGTGCTGACGGTGCTGAACTGGTTCGCGGTGCGGCTGTTCGCCCGGCTCAACAACCTGATCTCGGTGTTCAAGATCCTCGTCCCGGTGATCACCGTGGTGGCACTGATCGCCTCCGGCTGGCACTCCGGCCGGCTGACGGACCACGGCGGATTCGCCCCGTACGGCTATGTCGCCTGTCTGACCGCGCTGGCCGGCGGCGGCATCGTCTACTCCGTCAACGGCTTCCAGGCGCCGCTGGACTTCTCGGGCGAGACCCGAAACCCCCGCCGGACCATCCCCGCCGCGGTCCTCACCGGTATCGGCCTCGCGGTCGCCATGTACCTGGCGCTGCAGCTGGCGTTCCTCTTCACCGTCCCCGAGAATCTGCTCGGCCACGGCTGGCACGGAGTTTCCTTCGACTCGCCGTTCGGCCAGCTCGCGCTGATCCTCAACCTGCACTGGCTCGCCAGCCTGCTCTACGCGGACGCGGTGATCTCGCCCGGCGGTTCGGCCTACGTCGGCGTGGCGATCGACGCGCGGCACACCTACGCGCTCGCCAAGAACGGCACCATCCCGCGGTACTTCATGAAGGTCAACGAGCGGTTCGGCATCCCGCGCCGGGCCCTGGCGATCAACCTCCTCGTCATCGTGATCTTCCTGCTGCCGTTCGGCGGCTGGCAGGACATCGTGAGCGTCATGGGCGATATGTATCTGCTGATCTACGCCGCCTCCGCGGTCGCGGTCGCGGTGTTCCGCGCCGAGCCGGGCGGCCACACCGCCGGCTGGGTCCCCGGGCTGCGCTGGATCGCACCGCTCAGCTTCGTGGTGGCCAGCGAGTTCGTCTACTGGTCGGGCTGGGACGACCTGCGCCTCGCCCTGCCCCTGGTCCTCGGCGGCCTGCTGATCTTCCTGGCCATGCGCCGCCCCGGTGTGCGCGTCGAGGACGACGGCGCCGGCCCGAGCCGTCCGCTCGGTGCCGAACTCCGCACCGGTGCCTGGCTGGTGGTCTACCTCGTGGCCCTGACCGTGGTCTCCGGGCTGGGCACCTTCGGGGGCTCCGGCCATCTGCCGGCACCGTACGACTCGATCACCGTGGCCGCCCTGGCGCTGGCGGTCTTCTTCTGGGCCGTACGGTCCGGCGTCCGGCATCTGGCGGTGGCCCGCCCGGCGGCCGCCTGAGTCCGGCCCCGTGGCGCGGCGGCGGGCCGGACGACCCGGCAGTCCCGGTCGTCCGGGCCGGCCGCCCGCCCGGGCCCGCCGCCCCGCCCCGCAGCCGTCAAGCGGAAGTCCCCCCGCAGAAATAAGATGAACCGGGAGAGGCGGGCTCCACCGGAGCCCCGTCAGGCCAGGTCAGGCGGCCACCGCGGACTGCCGTACGGAGCGCGCTCCCTGGCGGGCACACCGATGCACCTGGGAGCGGCCCATGCTGCGGCGTCGTCCCCCGCGGTCGGCGAGCGCCGACGACCTGCTGACCACGCTCGGACGGCTGACCGCCCAGGCGCGGGAGGGCGCCGAGAAGCAGCGGGCGCGCGTGGAGCTGGCCGAGGCGCTGCAGCACGAGATGCTGCCGGCCGCGCTGCCGGGCGTACCGGGGCTGCGCGCCGCCGCCACCTACGTGCCCGCCCGGCACGGACTGGACATCGGGGGTGACTGGTACGACGGCTTCCGCCTGTCCGACGGGGCGCTCGCCTTCTGCATCGGTGATGTACAGGGCCACGACGTCGAGGCGGCCGCCTTCATGGGGCAGATCCGCTTCGGGCTGCGGGCCGTCGCCGGTCACGCCGCCGACCCGGGCGAGGTGCTGAGCCGGGCCAACGACCTGCTGGTCTCGGTCGACTGCGGCCTCTTCGCGACCTGCACCTTCGTCCGCTTCGACCCGGTCGCCCGGGAGCTGTGCAGCGCCCGGGCCGGTCATGTTCCGGCTGTCTGGGCCACCACCGACGGCCGCTCCGGCCTCGCCGAAGACCCCGGGGGCCTGCCGCTGGGCATCATGCCGGGTGAGCGGTACCCGGTGACCTGCCACCGGTTCGCCACCGCGGGGGTGTTCGTGCTGCTCACCGACGGCGTGGTCGAGGGACCGTCCTTCCCGATAGAGGCCGGGCTGACACAGGTGACCCGACTGGTCAGCGCCAACGCCGACGGTGATCCGGCCACGGTGGCCGATGCGGCGATCAGCGTGGCCGAGTTCACCGGGCACACCGATGACTCGGCGGTGCTCGTACTGCGCTTCGACCCGGCCCCGCCCGAAGCCGGGTGAAGCGCGGTCCGGGCGTGCGTGTCGCAGCCGGCGCCCGGCCCCCGGCGTTGTCTGATGGCTGATGTGGTGCGCACCGAGGAACTCCGCCGTCTTGCACCCCTCGCCCTGACGATCCTCGGCCTCGCCGGCGTCTACTACGCGTCCGCCCGGATCGGCCTGCTGGAGCAGGTGGTCATCTCGGGTGCCGTGGTCACGCCGCTGTGGCCGCCGACGGGTGTCTCCCTGAGCTGTCTGCTCCTCCTGGGCCTGCGGACCTGGCCGGGCATCGCCCTCGGCACCCTCGCGGTCGTCGCCACGATCAACCCGCTCGACGTCTCGGTCCTCGGGATCATGGCGGGCAACACCCTTGCCCCGGTGTGCGCCTTCTGGATGCTCCGCCGGGTGGGATTTCGCACCGCACTCGACCGGCTGCGCGACGGGGTGGCGCTGGTCGCCCTCGGCGCCTTCGCCGGGATGCTGATCAGCGCGACGCTGGGCACCGGGACGCTCTACCTC
The DNA here is from genome assembly GCF_043199875.1 of Streptomyces sp. NPDC048516. Lineage (NCBI taxonomy): Bacteria > Bacillati > Actinomycetota > Actinomycetes > Kitasatosporales > Streptomycetaceae > Streptomyces > Streptomyces sp. NPDC048516. The sequence continues at coordinate 499,055 of NZ_JBICWS010000001.1, forward strand.
AAAGGTGCCCTGCCGGGCGGCGGCTTCTGGCGGACCTGGGTGGCCTGGTGGGTGGGCGATGCGATGGGCATCCTCGTCATCACCCCGCTCCTCCTCGTCTGCCGCACGATCCGGTGGCCCCGCGGCGTCCCGGGCTATCGGTGGGCGGAGGCGGCGGCCCTGCTGGTCGCCACGGTCGCGGTCGCGGTCATCGCGATCCGCAGCGAGCTGTCGCTGCTCTTCCTGGTCTTCCTGGTGATCGTCTGGGCCGCGTTGCGCTTCCAGCTGGCGGGTGCCGCGCCCTGCGTGCTGCTGGTGTCCGTCCTGGTCATCAGGGCGGCAACGGCCCGGACCGGACCGTTCGAGGGCCAGAGTCTGCTGGAGGCGATGGTCAATCTGCAGGCCCTCAACGCGTCCGCGGCGCTCACCGCGCTGCTGCTGTCGGCGATCGTCACCGAGCAGAACACCATCCGCCGCAAGATCGAGCAGGCCTGCAGCGAACTGGCCGACGTGGTGGACCGGCTGGCGCCGGGGGAGAGCCGGCGCCGCTGGCCGCCGGACGGTGACCCCACCTGACCTGGCGTCCGGTGGCCTCCGGTGGCCTCCGGCGAGCCGCGCCGCCCGGCCGGCCCGGCAGCAACCGCCCGGCCGGCCCGCCGGCAACCGCGCGGTCAGCCCGGCAGCAGCCTTCCCAGGTCGTACCCCACCGGCTCCTCCAGCTGGGCGTAGGTGCAGCTTTGCGGCGTACGGTCAAGGCGCCAGTGACGGAACTGGGCGGTATGACGGAACCTGCTGCCCTCCATGTGGTCGTAGGCGACCTCGCACACCCGCTCCGGGCGCAGCGGTACCCACGACAGGTCCTTGCCGCCGCTCCAGCGGCTGGGCCCGCCGGGCATCCGCCGGGAGGCATGCGCCGCCTCGTCGGTCCACGCGCCCCACGGATGGCCCGAGACCTCGTCCATCCGCAGCGGCGCCAGCTCCTCGACCAGCGCACGCCGCCTGGCCATGGGGAACGAGGCGCACACCCCGACGTGCTGCAGCTGCCCGTCGCCGTCGTACAGGCCCAGAAGCAGGGAACCGACCACCGGCCCGCTCTTGTGCAGCCGGTAGCCCGCGACCACACAGTCGGCGGTCCGGGCATGCTTGATCTTGAACATGGCACGGTCGCCTGGCCGGTACGGCAGATCGAGCGGCTTGGCGATCACCCCGTCCAGCCCCGCCCCCTCGAACTGGGTGAACCACCGGCGCGCCAGCTCCTGGTCCCTCGTCGCGGGCGCCGTGTACACCGGCGCCCCGGCCGGGCGCAGCGCCTCGACCAGGGCTTCCCTGCGTGCCGACTGCGGCTCGTGCAGCAGCGCGTCGGAGCCGAGCGCCAGCAGGTCGAAGGCGACCAGCGAGGCGGGCGTCCGCCCGGCGAGGGTGCGGACCCGGGAGTCCGCCGGGTGGATGCGCTCCAGCAGCTCCTCGAAGTGCAGTCGGCCGTCATGCGCGATGACGATCTCGCCGTCGACGACGCAGCGCGGCGGCAGCTCGGCCCGTGCCGCGGTGACCACTTCGGGGAAGTAGCGGGTGAGCGATTTCGTCGTACGGCTGGCGATCTCGACCTCCTCGCCGTCCCGGAAGACGATGACGCGGAAGCCGTCCCACTTGGCCTCGTACAGCATGCCGGCGGGGATGCCGGTCACCGGCTTCGCGAGCATGGGGGAGACCGGGGGCATGACGGGCAGGTCCATGGTCTTGATCCTGAGGGCCGGCGCGGCATCCCGCGCGCCGGGACGGCCGCTCCGCTGGACGCCGGCCGCCGCCTCGCCCGGCGCGCGGCGGCGGTGACCGGAATCTAGCGTGGAGTCATGGCCGGAGCCGGAGCTGTCGAACTGGACGTCGCGGGGCGCACCGTGCGCGTGACCCACCCCGACAAGACGTATTACCCGGAGCGCGGATTCACCAAGCTGGACGTGGCGCAGTACTACCTCGCCGTCGCCGACGGGGTGCTGCGCGGGCTGCGCGACCGGCCCACCACCATGCAGCGCTTCCCCGACGGCGTCGAGGGCGAGTTCTTCTACCAGAAGCGGGCGCCCAAGGGGATGCCGGACTGGCTGCCCACCGCCCGTATCGCCTTCCCCAGCGGCCGCTTCGCCGACGAGATGTGCCCCACCGAACCCGCGGCGGTCCTCTGGGCGGCCAATCTGGGGTGTCTGACGTTCCATCCATGGCCCGTCCGGCGCGGTGACACCGAGCACCCCGACGAACTGCGCATCGACCTCGACCCGCAGCCCGGCACCGACTTCGCGGACGCCGTACGGGTGGCCCACCTCCTGCGTGAGCTGCTGACGGAACACGGGCTGCGCGGCTGGCCCAAGACGTCCGGCGGCCGCGGCGTGCACGTCTATGTGCCGATCCGCCCCCACTGGACCTTCACCGAGGTCAGACGGGCCGCGATCACCCTGGCCCGGGCGCTGGAGCGCCGGATGCCGGACCTGGTGACCTCGGCATGGTGGAAGGAGGAGCGCGGCGCGAAGGTCTTCGTCGACTACAACCAGATGGCCCGGGACCGGACCATTGCCTCCGCCTATTCTCTGCGCGCCCGGCCCCGGGCGACCGTCTCCACCCCGTTGCACTGGGACGAGCTGTCCGATGCCGCGCCCGAGGACTTCGATCTGCGGACGGTCCCCCCGCGGTTCGCCGCACTCGGCGATGTGCACGCGGACATGGCGGACCACGCCTTCGGCCTGGAATCCGTCCTGGAGCTCGCGGACCGTCAGGCGGCGGACGAAGGACTGGGCGATATGCCCTATCCGCCCGACCATCCGAAGATGCCGGGCGAGCCGTCCAGGGTCCAGCCGAGCCGCGCCCGCAAGAACTGAAGCCGTGCGTCGCGCCGAAGCCGTGCGTCGCGAGAGCTGAAGCCCGTGCCCACCTGCGCGCCCCGTCCGGCCGCGAGAGCTGACGGAAGAGTGCGCGCCGCGCGGCCGGGCCTGCTGACCGGCCTCCTCCCGTGGAGGCCGGGCGTTCCGGTGCTCCGGGCCGTTCGTCGGTCCCGGGACGTTGGCCGGTCCCGCGCCGTCCCACCCGGTGCCCGGTGCCGGCGCCGGCCGCCCCGGCCCGCGCAGACGGAGACCGCGGCCACGGCGGTGATGCCCGGGCACCGCACCGGGCGAAGTGCGCCGCGAGGGCGAACGTACCGTCATCGCGGCGCACTTCGAGCACCCGGCCCATGACTCCCACTCAGGGCATTCACCAGGCCGCTTTGCCGATCCATTACCGCTATCGGAGCAATTCTTGGGGCCGTTGGAGTGGCTGTCCGCCGTGTCTGCTGGGTTTGCGGTGGGGCGCGGTACTCATCAAATGTCAGATTTCCTGCCAAACAGGAGAAACGCAATGCGCAAGTTCATAGGCCGCTCCGTGGCCACCGCGGCCCTTGCCGCCGCTACCGTCGTCCCGCTCGCCGGCATGGCTTCAGCCACCCCGCAGGCGCCGACCGCATCTTCCAAGGGCGACCACCACGGTCGTCACCACCACGGTCGTCACCACCACAGGCACCACTGCAACCACCACGGCGGCTTCGACCGTTTCGGCTTCGGTGGCTTCGGCGGCCTCGGTGGCTTCGGCGGCCTCGGCGGCTACGGCGGCTTCGGCGGCTTCGGCGGCTGCGGCTTCGGCAACTACGGCTACGGCTTCGGGGGCTTCCCCTTCGGTCTGCTGGGCATCCTCTGACGGCAGTTGTACCAACAGGCCGCCGCAGCCCCCGGCTGCGGCGGCTCGTCGCTGTCAGCCCAGGGCACCGGCCTCCTGCTCGGCCTGCCGGCGCAGCTCCTTCTTGTCGGGCTTTCCGGCATCGGTCAGCGGCAGCGCCTCGACAAAGGTGATCCGGGCCGGCTCGTACATCGCACCGCGCTCCGCGCAGACCATCTCGCGCAACTGCTGCCCGTCGACGCTGCTGCCGGGCGCCCGCACCACCGCCGCGTGCACCCGCTCCATGCGGTCGGCGTCACGGACCCCGAACACGGCGCTCTGCAGTACCTGCGGGTGCGAGTTCAGCAGGTCCTCCAGCTCCGTCGTGTACACATGGCCGCCAACGACGACGATCATGTCCTTGATCCGGTCGACGATCGTCAAGTACCCCTCGTCGTCGAGGAATCCGATGTCCCCGGTGTGCAGCCACCCGTCCCGCAGGACTTCGGCGGTCAGCTCGGGCTGCTTCCAGTACCCCTTCATGATCATGTCGGAGCGGACGCAGATCTCGCCGTGTTCACCGGCCGGCAGATCGCGGCCCGATTCGTCGCGGACCACCACCTCGACGTCGGGCAGCACCTTCCCCGCCGACCGCAGCCGCTCGGGGCGCTGCGGGTCGTGGTCCTCCTGGGTGAGCACGCTGATGCCGCCGGCCTCGTTCTGCCCGTAGGCCTGCATCAGCACCGGGCCGAACGTCCTCACCGCGTCGGCTATCCGGGCCGGGGAGGCCTGGCAGCCGCCGTAGGTCAGCATCCGCAGGCTGGAGGTGTCGGTGCGCGGGGCGTCCGGGTGGTCCATCAACTGGTAGAGCAGCGGCGGCAGCAGGAAGACATCGGTGATGCGCTCGCGTTCGATGGCGGCGAGCGCGGCGCTCGGGTCGAAGTCGTCGAGCAGCACGACCGTGCCGCCTGCGTGCAGAGTGCTGTCGGCCATCAGGCCCGCCGCGTGCGCGAGGGTGGTGCACACCAGCTGGCGGCGTTCGACCTCCGGCTGCTGGAGTATCCCGTGGAACCAGCGTGCCTGCTCGAAGGTGGTGCAGATGCCCTTCGGGTGGCCGGTGGTGCCGCCGGTGTGGCGGATGGTGCAGACGTCGCCGGGCCGGGCCCGGCCCGCGAACGGCTCGTCGGACTGACCGGCCACCAGCTCCAGCAGATCCGTGCCCACCTTGGCGGGGCCGAGGACGAGAACCTCCGGCACCGGCGCCAACTCGGTGACCTCGGCGGCCCGTTCGGCATAGCGCGGATCGACGATCAGGGCGCGGGTCTCGACATCGCGGACGATGGCGGCCTGGGACTCGGCGGACAGCTTGTTGTAGAGGTAGTTGACCCGGGCGCCGACCAGGTTGGCGGCGTAACGGGCTGCGATGATCTCCGGGAGATTGCCGCTCAGGAGCGTGACGGTCGCATCGCGGCCGACGCCCCGGGCGCACAGTGCCCGTGCCATGCGGTGGACCAGTGAGCGGAACTCGCCCGCCGTGACGCGGCGGCCTTGGTGTACCAGGACTTCGCGCCCCGGGTCGGCGCTAAGTACATCGAGGTTCTCCTCTACATAGGTACGGAATGTCCGGGCGGCGATGGGCATGATGTGAGGCTTCCTCCTGACGCCGGCGGGCGTAGTCGGCAACGCCGGATGTGATGTACATGGATTTGGTTGCTACAGGCAACAAAATCAGGATAGTCGCTGCAGATCGACATCTCCAAGTCGGTCTCCGTATCGGTCTGCACGCCGGCCGGGGACGCGAGGGGAATCCCTTGGCGGGCGCACGGGGGCGCCCGCCGTGCGCTGCCCGGCCACCGCTCCACGGGCCCGCTTCGCAAGCGCGTCCGGAATCATCGCACTGAATATCGTCAACACGGTCGCCCACCTGGGAACTGCGACGGATAATGCTCGCTCGCGCACGGGTCGCCGATGCCCTGCGGATCTCGCTCTCCCTGCGGGTCCGTCCCGTGTCGAGAGATGATGGAGAGCAACGGAAGCACAGCGAGAACCGGCCGATGTACGGAGAGCGCCACGGCTGTCGGTCCGCGATGACCGGCGGAAGGAGTGCCTGGATGGGTGCGACCGACGCGTTCCCCGAGGGTGCTGCCCCGGTCGGGGCCACACCGGGGCAGCCCGGCGGCTTGCTGGACGTGCTGGGCGTGGCCGCCGTGATGCTGGATGCGGACGGGCGGATCACCCTGTGGAGCCCCCAGGCCGAGCAGCTTTTCGGCTGGAGCGCGAAGGAAGCGCTCGGCCGGCCCGCGGCGCAGCTGCTGGTCGGACCGGAGGACTTCGATCTGGTCCTGGGTCTCTTCTCCCGGGTCATGGCGGGCGGCGAAAGCTGGGCAGGGGTCTTCCCGGTCCAGCACAAGGACGGCAGCACCCGGCTCGTGGAGTTCCGCAATATGCGGCTGCTGGACGAGCGCGGTGAGTCCTACGCCCTGGGCATCGCCACCGACCAGGCCGTGCTGCGGCGGGTCGAGCGGGATCTGGCGCTGTCGGTACGCCTCGTCGCCCAGTCACCGATCGGCCTGGCGGTCCTGGACACCGCGCTGCGCTTCGTCATGGTCAATCCGGCGCTGGAACGCATCAACGACCTGCCCGCCGACCAGCACATCGGTCACGAGGTGCAAGAGGCCCTGTCCTTTCTGGACACCGGCACCATCGTGTCCCAGATGCGCGAGGTGCTCGACACCGGGACCCCGCTGCTCGACCAGTTCACCGTCGGCCGCACCGCCGCCGATCCCCACGCCGACCGGGCCTGGTCGGTGTCGTACTACCGGCTGGAGGACGCCCACGGCCGGGTGCTGGGGCTGGCCACATCGGTCGTGGACGTCACCGAGCAGCACCGCGCCGCCACCGAGGCCGCCAGCGCCCGCAGGCGGCTGGCCGTCATCGCCGATGCCTCCGCCACCGTCGGCACCACCCTCGACGTCGACCAGACCGCCCATGAACTGGCCGACGTCATCGTGCCCGAGCTGGCGGACCTGGCCGCGGTCGACGTCCTCGACGCCGTGCTCGACGGCCGGCGCCCGACCTCGCTCTCCCGTGGCGGCCCGGCCCGCTTCCGGGCGCTCGCCGTGGCCACGGCCTACAACACCGAGGCGGTCCGCGCCGCCGACCCCACCGGCCAGATCGCCTCCTATGAGGCCGACCGGCTGATCACCCGCTGTGTGACCGAGGCCCGTCCGGTGCGCATTCCCCACGTCGGCCCGGACGATCTGCCGCACATCGCCCCGGACCAGCAGGGCGCCGCCCTCCTGGGCAAGGCAGGGCTGCACTCCTACCTCGCGGTACCGCTCATCGCCCGTGGTGAGGTCCTGGGCGCGCTGTCGCTGTACCGCGTCCGTAACCCGGAGCCCTTCGACGAGGACGATGCGGTGCTCGCGGTCGAGCTGGCCGCCCGGGCCGCGGTCTGCATCGACAACGCCCGCTCGTACCAGAGCGAACGCCGCACCGCGCTCACCCTCCAGCGCCATCTGATGAACCACCGGCCGCCGCAGCCCACGGCCATGGAGATCGCCTACCGCTACCAGCCCGCCCAGGCGGCCAGTGAGGTCGGCGGCGACTGGTTCGACGCCATCCCGGTGACCGGCGACAAGACCGCGCTGGTGGTCGGCGACGTCATGGGCAGTGGCATCAACGCCGCCGCCACCATGGGCCAGTTGCGCACCACCACCCGCGCGCTGGCCGATCTCGACCTCGATCCGGCCGAAGTGCTCCGCCACCTCGATCACATCGCCGGCGGACTCGATCCGGCCTTCGCCACCTGCCTGTACGCCGTCTACGATCCGCACCGTGCCCTGTGCCGGATCGCCGTGGCCGGGCATCTGCCGCCCATCGTGGTGCGCCCGGACCGGCCGCCCGAGCTGCTGGATCTGCCCACCGGTGCGCCGCTCGGCGTCGGGGGCGTCCCCTTCGAGCAGACCACGGTTCCGCTCCGCGACGGCGACCTGCTGGTGCTCTACACCGACGGGCTGATCGAGACCCGGGACCAGCCCATAGACGCGCGGCTGAACACCCTCCTGGAACTGCTGGCGGAGTCCGAGCGGGATCTGGAGGGCCTGTGCGACCGTCTCCTCGCCGCACTGCGCGACGAGCACGACCACGACGATGTCGCGCTGCTCATCGCCCGGGTGCACGCGCTCGGGGAGTGACCGCACGGCAGCGGGTTTCGGTGGAACCACGACGGATTCGGCGGTGGTCCGCGCGATGTCGCACCGTCCTTCCCGGCGCGGAATCCGCTTGTCTTCCGTGGATACATCGTGGATAAGCGCCTCGATGGCCTTGATGAGCTTCGGATTTCGTTGTCCGAAGGCCTTAACAAGACCTTGACGTGAGTCGTCGGCAGGGGTTTTATTCGGTCACCAAAGCGAGAACTGAGGATGTCCGGGTTCGGATCGCTTTGCGGTGTTCTTCCGCCAAGACGCCACCCCTCCTGCCGCCAGCACCGATGGGATACGGATACCGATATGCCCTACACGCCTGTTGCCTCCGCAGCTCCTGAGCGGGACACCCGCAGTGCGACGGTGAAAGACGCCTCCGGCGCCCCCCAGCTCACCAGGTCGATCGGTGTGGTCGGCGGCACCCTGCTCACGCTGTCCTGTCTGACCCCGGCATCCTCGCTCTTCGTGATCGTGCCGGACTCGTTCGCCACCCTGGGCACGGGCACCGCACTGACCATCGCCGTCGCGGCACTGCTGTGCATCGGGGTGGCCTTCACCTACTCCGAGCTCGGCACGCTGATACCGAGCTCCGGTGGCGAGTACGCGATGGTGGGCACGCTCATGGGCCGCCTCGCCGGGTGGCTGGTTTTCGTGCTCTCGCTGATCGTCGTCATGATCGTGCCGCCCATCATCGCCCTGGGCACCGCCGACTATCTGGCACCGATCATCCATCTGGATCCGCAGTACACCGCCGCCGCCGTGATGCTGCTGGCCACCGCCATGGGCCTGCTCGATCTGCGTGCCAACGCCTGGATCACCGGCATCTTCCTGGTGCTGGAGGTCGTCGCCTGCGCGGTGGTCGCCTTCCTCGGCTTCACCCACACCCAGCGGTCCGCGTCCGTGCTCGTGCACCCCGTGATCGACGCCGGACACGGTCACAGCACCGCCGTCACCGCGGGTCTCATCGTGGCCGGGCTGGCCACCGCGCTCTTCATCCTGCAGGGCTTCTCCACCGCCGTGTACCTCGCCGAGGAGATGGAGAACCCCCGTCGCAACGTCTCCCGCACGGTGCTGTGGACCCTCGGCATCGGCGTGGCCGTGGTGCTGGTCCCGGTGGTCGCGATCACCCTCGGCGCCCCCGACCTGAAGACCCTCGGGGCCGGTGACGTCGCCGGCATGGTGCAGAACTGGAGCAACTCGGGCGTCGGTACGTTCGTCAGCCTCTGCATCGCCCTGGCGATCATCAACGCGGCGATCGTGATGGTGATCCAGAACTCCCGTGTGGTGTTCTCCTCGGCGCGTGACGCGGCCTGGCCGACGGCCGTCAACCGCGTCTTCTCGCACGTCGGCCGGCGCTTCGGCTCCCCCTGGGCGGCCACCCTCGCGGTGGGCGTCCCCGGCGCGGCCCTGTGCTTCGTCAACCTCGACACCCTGAGCGAGGTCACCGGCGTGGCCGTGGCCGCGATGTACGTCTTCGTCGCGCTGGGCGCCCTGGTCTCGCGCCGCGGGGAGCACAAGCACCGGTTGGCCTGGCGGATGCCGCTGTGGCCCGTGGTCCCGGCGCTGCTGATCGTGGTGCTGGCCTGGGTGCTCTGCCAGCAGAGCACGACGAGCCTGGTCATCACCGGCCTCATCGTGGCCGTCGCCGCGCTGTACTGGGTGTGCTACCTGCGCCCGCGCCAGGAGACGCACTGGGTGATCGCGGTCCCCGAGGACGAGCAGGCTCCGGCAAAGGCGCCGTCCGCGGCCTCGCTGCCTGCGTAGGGGCTCCGAGCCCCACAACCGCCCGCCCGGGTCCGTACTCGGGCGGGCCTTCGCTTTTTACTGAGCGGTGGGCCGGGAGAGCGCGAGCGCGTCCAGCAGAAGGCATACATGGTCGACGGCGTCCCGTCCGGCCGGTCCCTCGGCCGCCGGTCCCTCGTCGAGCAGCCCTGCGGTCTCCCGCAGCAGCTTCAGCAGCCGCTCGTCCGCGTCGGCCGCCGTTTCCGCGTGCGCCACGGCGGACCGGATCTGCTCGCCCGTGAGCGGCTGACCGGTTTCGAGGAAGCGGTACAACGCCACGGCGGCTCGCCGGTCGGCGTCGTTCGGCTTCCACAGTCCGAGCGCGTGGTGGTCGATGAGCGCGGCCGCCTCGGCTCGGATCTCCTCGGGAACATGCATGCCCACGAACGTCTCATACCGCCTCGGCGGGCCGGATGGCGTCGCGGGGGCCCCGCTGCCGCCCGCCGGCCGCCTCCCTTTCCCTGGCGAGCGGGGCTGACCAGGCACGTTGTGTCCGCGCCCGGCTCACCCGACCGGCAGACGCCGGTCGGACAAGCGGCCGGTCCTGTGGGAAGAGTTACATGAAGCATGCACGCTCTGGGCGATTTGTTCCCTGTGGCGTGGCGCGATGAGGCCGCCGCGTATGTCCCCTTCGTCGAAGAGGTTCGCATATGCGCAGCAGTAAAACCTACCCGAGGGTCTTCCCGCCCTCTGGCGCCCGGCCCCGGATCACGGGACCATCCTCGAACAGCCCGTGAGGCCGCCCGGCGCAGCGCGGGCCCTGACTGCTGCTGCGCTCCGCATCACGCGGCTCGCCCACCGTATGCGGGAGGTGTAGAAAGAGGACATGGCCGGACGCTACGGCCGCCCGCGTTCGGTTCTCAGGATGCGAACTGTCGCAGGTCAGGTCTTTCTCCTGCAGGTGGCGATCGTGGTGTTGCTCGTCGCCGCCGCCATCGCGGCGCTCGTGCTGCAGTCCAGGGCCGACGGAGACCGCGAAGCCCGCAACAGGTCCGTCGCCGTGGCGGAGGCCTTCGCGAATGCGCCGGGCATCGAGGAAGCACTGAAAAGCGCCAATCCGACGCTGGTGCTCCAGCCGCGGACCGAGGCCGCCCGCAAGCGCTCCGAGGTCGACTTCATCGTCGTGATGAACACCCAGGGCATCCGCTACACCCACCCGATCCCCAACCGGATCGGCAAGAAGTTCGTCGGGACACTGCAGCCGGCGCTGTCCGGCGGGGTGGTCACCGAGAAGATCACCGGGACCATCGGGCCCCTCGTCCAGGCCGTGGTGCCGGTCTTCGGCCACAGCGGCAAGGACAAGGGAAAGGTCGTCGGGCTGGTCTCCGCCGGGATCACCGTCAACCGGGTGAGCGGGGTCGTCGACGACCAGTTCCCCCTGCTGTTCGGTGCCGCCGCCGGCGTCCTCCTCCTCACCACCGGCGGTACTGCGCTGGTGAGCCGCCGCCTGCGGCGCCAGACCCATGGCCTGGGCCCCGCCGAGATGACCCGGATGTACGAGCATCACGACGCGGTGCTGCACGCCGTACGCGAGGGCGTGATCATCGTGGCCGGGAACGGCTGTCTGCTGCTCGCCAACGACGAGGCACGCCGCCTGCTCGACCTGCCGCCGGACGTCGAAGGACGCCAGGTCGGCGACCTCGGGCTCGACCCCGTCACCGCCCGCCTGCTGGCCTCCGGCCGGGTCGTCACCGACGAGGTCCACCCGGTCGGCGAGCGGCTGCTGGCGATCAATCAGCGCTCCACGGACCAGGCGGGCGGACCACCGGGCAGCGTGACGACGCTGCGGGACACCACGGAGCTCCGGGCGCTCACCGGCCGGGCCGATGTGGCCCGCGGCCGCCTGAAACTGCTCTACGACGCCGGCACGGAGATCGGCACCACGCTCGATGTGGTGCGCACCTGCGAGGAGCTTGCGGAGTTCGGCGCGACCCGTTTCGCCGATGTCGTCACCGTCGACGTGGCCGAGGACGTGCTGATCGGCGAGGAGCCCACGGCCCCCACCGGCGCGGCCATCGAGATGCGGCGGACGGCCACCAGCGGCGCCCCGGCGGACAGCGGCCTCTACCCCGTCGGCAAGCTGATCCGGTTCGAGCCGGCCACCACGCTCGGCGCCAGCCTCACCAGTGGAAAGGCGGCCCTCGAAGCGGATCTGGCGGCGTTCTCCGGCTGGCACCTGCAAAGTCCCGGCCGGGCCAGGAAGATCGTCGCGCACGGCATCCATTCGAGGATCGCGGTCCCGCTGCGGGCCCGCGGCGTCATCCTCGGGGTGGCGATCTTCTGGCGCTCGCACAAACCGGAACCGTTCGAGGACGAAGAACTCTCCCTCGCCGAGGAGCTGGTCGCCCGCGCCGCGGTCAGCATCGACAACGCCCGCCGTTACACCCGCGAGCACACCATGGCCGTCACCCTGCAACGCAGTCTGCTGCCGCGCGGACTGCCCGAGCAGAACGCCGTGCAAGCCGCCTACCGCTATCTGCCCGCACAGGCCGGGCTCGGCGGGCTCGGCGGCGTCGGGGGCGACTGGTTCGACATCATCCCGCTGCCCGGCGCCCGGGTGGCGCTCGTCGTCGGCGATGTCGTCGGGCACGGACTGCACGCCGCCGCCACGATGGGCCGGCTGCGCACCGCCGTGCACAACTTCGCCAACCTGGACCTGCCGCCCGACGAAATCCTCTGGCACCTCGACGAACTCGTCACCCGTATCGACCAAGACGAGAGCGCCGAGGAGGCCGAGGGCTCGGTCACCGGAGCCACCTGCCTCTACGCGATCTACGACCCGGCGTCCGGGAACTGCACCATGGCGCGCGCCGGGCACGTCCAGCCCATGTTCCTGCTGCCGGACGGCGCCACGGAGGTCGCCGAGGTGCCCGGCGGCCCGCCCCTCGGCCTGGGCGGCCTGCCCTTCGAGACCTGGCAGCGGCAACTGCCCGAGGAGACCCGTCTGGTGCTCTTCACCGACGGGCTCGTCGAGGACCGGGACCGGGATCTCGACGAGGGCATGGCGCTGCTGAGCCGTACGCTGTCCGACCGGCCGGGCCGGACACCGGACGAGACCTGTGAGGCGGTTCTCGGTGCGCTGCTGCCGGAGCGCCCCAGCGATGACATCGCGCTGCTGGTGGCCCGCACACGGGTGCTGGACACCGAGCACGTCGCCGACTGGGACGTGCCGCCCGACCCCTCGGCCGTGGCCCAGATACGGGCCGCCGCGGTCCGGAAGCTGATCGAATGGGGCCTGGCGGAGGAGGCGTTCACCGCCGAGCTGATCCTCAGCGAGCTGGTCACCAACTCCATCCGGTACGCCGCGGGGCCCATCCGCGTACGGCTGATCCGTGACACCTCCCTGATCTGCGAGGTCTCCGACCGCAGCAGCACCTCTCCGCATCTGCGGCAGGCCGCCTCGATGGACGAGGGCGGCCGCGGCCTCTTCCTCGTCGCCCAGCTGGCGGAACGCTGGGGGACCCGCTACACCACCGGCGGCAAGGTGATCTGGACGGAACAGGCGCTCACCGGCCTCGATCTGGTCGCGGAGGAGCCCGACGGCGGGGATGCTTGAGCCGAGGGGGCGGACGAGTCCGGGGGCTCGAGCGAGTGCCTGAGGAGGCCGTGATGGATTACCCGCTGCTCAACGCCTTCTGGACCATGTGCCTGATCTTCCTGTGGGTCCTGTGGCTGATCCTGCTGTTCAGGATCATCGGCGACATCTTCCGCAGCCATGACCTCAACAACTGGGCCAAGACGGGGTGGCTGATCCTGGTGATCGTGCTGCCTTTCCTGGGCGTCTTCATCTATGTCATCGCGCGTGGCCACGGCATGAGTGAACGGGAGGTCGCGCAGGCCGAACGACAGCAAAAGCAACTGCGGGCCTACCTCCGGGACACCGCCGTGACCGGTGACGCGGCGGGCGGGCATGCGGACGCCCTGGCGAAGCTCGCCGATCTGAAGAACCACGGCGACATCACGGAGGAAGAGTTCCAGAAGGCCAAAGCGAAGGTCCTCGCCTGATCACGGCCCGCCCGGCGGGTGGCTCCCACCGGGGCCTCCTCGACCGGCTCCTCGACTGCTAACCTCGAATTGCGCGAAACACGCAACTTCAGGGGCGTCCCGCGCAGGGCGCCCGGCAGGCGACGGCAGGCAGAGGCGGGCAGCGAAGTGACCAGTGGGGAACGCTCGGCCACCCGGCGCCGGCGGGAGCGGATGGTGGAACTCCTCGGCGCCGGCGACATCAGCGTGCACGATCTCGCCGCCGAGTTCGACGTCTCGCTGTCCACCGTCCGCCGGGACCTCGCCACCCTGGCCGCGCTCGGCCGGATCACCCGTACCTACGGCGGCGCGGTCGACCACCGGGCGGTGGAGCGCTCCTGGCACGACAAGGAACGCGAACAGCGGGGCGAGAAGGACGCCATCGCCCGCACCGCCGCCGCGCTGGTCCGCGCCGGCGACGTCGTCCTCCTCGACGCGGGCACCACCGTCGCCCGGCTGGCCCATGAGCTGCGAAACCGCGGCGACCTCACGATCGTCACCAACGGCCTTTCCACGCTCGTCGAGCTGGCGGACGCGGAGGTGGAGGTGGTGGTGCTCGGCGGACGGCTGCGGCGCCCCAACGAGTCGCTGCTGGGCACCCGGACCGACCAGGCGCTGCGCCGGCTCACCCCGGACATCGCCTTCCTCGGCGTCGACGGTCTCGATCCCCGCCGCGGCATCAACTGTCCCGATCCCGAACAGGCCGCGCTCAAGGAGACGATGGCCGAGTGCGCCAGGGCCGCCTGGGTGCTCGCCGACCACTCCAAGCTCGGCGGGGACGGGAGCGGCGTCGGGGGATTCCCCTACTGGGCGGCGATGCCGGCCGGTACGGGCCTGATCTCCGGGGGCGGTGCGCGGGAGCTTGCCGCCTTCACGGACGGGGGATGGTCGGTGTGCGCCGCCGTGGACGGTGGTCAAGCGCCCGTCGAGAGCGCCCGACCGCACACCTCTTGACAGTCCGTCCGGCGAGTCGCCACTCTGAATTGCGTGAACCACGCAATCAATAATGCGTGGTCCGGTCACTTCGGGGTGCACAGACGACCCCGGAGCCGACAGGAGGAGACCTCGTGGCCCAGGTGCTCGTCATCGCGGACGACCTCACCGGCAGCAATGCCACCGGCGCGCTCTATGCACGCCTGGGCCTGCGGGCGGTCACCGTCGGCGCACTCGCCCAAGTGGAGCGCTACGCCGACCGGGTGGACGTCCTCGTCGTCAACACCGCATCGCGGCACCGGCCCCCGGACCGCGCCGCCGCTGCCGTCCGGGCCGCCGCCGGGGCAGCGGGCGCGGCACCCCTGATCGTCAAGCGCGTCGACACCACTCTGCGGGGCAACCCCGGCAGCGAACTCGACGCGCTGGTGGACGTCCTGGCCGCCCGTGAGCCCGCGGTCAGGATCCGGACGCTGGCCGTACCCGCCTTCCCCGACGCCGGCCGGACCACGGTCGGTGGACTGCATCTGGTCGACGGCGTCCCGCTGACCCGTACGCCCGTGGCCCGCGACCCGTTCGACCCCGTCCGGCACTCCCGGGTCGCGGCCGTGCTCGGCGCGCAGAGCAGGCGCAGCACGGGCGAACTCGCCCTGGACGTGGTGGAGCGGGGCCCCGGCGCGGTCGCCGCGGCGCTGCGGGAGAGTCCGGCCGAGATCGTGGTCTGCGACGCCACCGAGAACGCACATCTGCGCACGGTCGCGAGAGCCGCCGCCCGCCTCGCCGTCGAGGACCACACCCGCTGGGTCGCGCTGGACTCCGGCCCGTTCGGCGCCGCCCTCGCCGGTGAACTGGGCCTGCGGCCCGCAGGCGGCGCGCCCGCCCCCATCCTGGCGGTCGTCGGCAGCGTCACCGACCGCACCCGCATCCAGCTCACCCGCACGGAAACCGCACTCGGCGCCCACTGGGCCGACCTCGACCCCGCCGCCCCGGACCCCGGCGCGGTGCTGGTCCGGTTGCGCGCGGCGGCGGAGGAGGGTGCCACGGTGCTCGGCGTCCGGGTGGCCCCCGGCCCACCGGCCCCCGCCACCGGGTCCGCTGCCGGTTCCCCTGCCGGATCCACCCCTCGCGCCGCCGCCCGCATCCTGCGCGCACTCGCCGGGATCGCCCGCCGCGCGGTCATCGAGCTGTGCCCCGGCGGCCTGTACGCCTCCGGCGGCGATGTCGCCGCCGCGGTCACCTCGGCACTGGGCGCCGACGGCTTCGCCATCGAGACCGAGGTACTGCCGCTCGCCATCGCGGGGCATCTGGTGGGCGGCCCTCACGACGGTCTGCTCTTCGCCACGAAGGGCGGCCTGATCGGCGGCCCCGACGCCGCCCGTGACTGCCTGGAACACCTGCGCGCGGCCTGCACCCGGCACACCCTCGGCCCCACCCTGAGCACGGCCTGAACACCGCACCCCGAAAGGCGCTCCCATGACCCAGCCGCTGACCCGGCCTCAGCAGGCGACCGACGACCGGACGGCCGCCACCGGCCCTACCGCCGCCGACGGCCCGCTGCCCCTCCTCGCGGTCACTCTCGGCGATCCCGTCGGGATCGGCCCCGAGATCACCGCCCGCACCCTCGCCGACCCGGCGACCACCGCCCTCGGCCGTGGACTGGCCGTCGGTGACGCCGCCGTCCTGCGCCGCGCCGTAGCCGTCTGCGGACTGGACGTCGAGGTCAACGCGGTCGGCACACCCGGTGAGGCCCGCTTCGAGCCCGGCACCATCGATGTGCTCGACCTCCAGATCGCCCCCGCCGACCTCCCGTGGGGCACGGTCGACGCGGTGGCGGGCCGTTCCGCCGTCGCCGCGATCGAGGCCGCCACCGGCGCCGCGCTGGCCGGCGAGGTCGACGGCATCGTCACCTCACCCATCAACAAGGAGGCGATCTGGGCGGCCGGTTCGCAGCACCTCGGCCACACCGAGATGCTCGGCGAACTCACCGGCGCCGCCCACTTCGACACCATGTTCGTGGTCCGCGGTCTCAAGATCTTCTTCACCACCCGCCATGTCTCGCTGCGCAAGGCGCTCGACCAGATCACCGAGGAGCGGGTGGCCGAGAGCATCCGTCATGCCGCCACCGCACTGCGCGTCTTCGGCCATGACGACCCGAGGCTCGCCGTGGCGGCGATCAACCCGCACGGCGGCGAGGGCGGCCACTTCGGCGACGAGGAGATCACCGTCCTGCGCCCGGCGGTGGAGACGGCGGCCGCCGAGGGGCTGGGCGTCGTGGGCCCGATCCCCGCGGACTCGGTCTTCCACCAGGGCCTCGAAGGCCGCTTCGACGGAGTGCTGTCCCACTTCCACGACCAGGGCCATATCCCCGCCAAGACCGTCGACTTCGACGGCACCGTGTCCGTCACCGTGGGCCTGCCGATCCTGCGCACCTCCGTCGACCACGGCACCGCGTTCGACATCGCCGGCAGCGGCCGCGCCTCGCACGGCACGATGGCCGCTGCCTTCCGTGCCGCCGCCGGCTTCAGCCGCTTCACCGACAGGATCCGCGCCGCCTACGGAACGGCGGTCGCCCAGTGACGGACACCGGCCCGCAGCCGGCCCCGCAGTCGCCGCCCGCGGCGCCCGCGACACCCGAGCCATCCGCGCCGCCCGCCCAGCGCTGGGTCTACGTCATCCCGGTCGCCGCGATCATGTACATGCTGGCGTACCTCGACCGGAACAACGTCTCCGTCATCCTCCCCTACATGCACGGCGAGCTACGGCTGTCCAACGCCGACAAGGGGATGGTCGGCGGCGTCTTCTTCCTCGGCTATGTCTTCCTGCAGATCCCGGCCGCGATTCTCGCCCAGCGCTGGAGCGCCCGTAAGACCGTCCTCCTGCTCATGCTGGCGTGGGGGGTGGCCGCGTCGCTGTCCGGTCTCGTAGAGACCAGGTCACAGTTCTACGTGGCCCGTTTCGTGCTGGGCCTCTTCGAGGGCGGCGTCTGGCCCGCCGTACTCATCCTGCTCGCCTCGTGGTTCCCGCTGCGGGAGCGGGCCCGGGCCAACGCCCTGTGGATGGCCTGTCTGCCGCTCTCCTCCATACTGATGGCGCCGCTGTCGGGGTGGATGCTCGACCAGGGCAGCTGGCGCTGGGTGCTGGTGCTGCAGGGTGTCCCGCCCCTGGTGTGGGCGGTGGTCTGGTGGTTCGCGGTCGCCGACCGGCCCGCGCAGGCCCGGTGGATCTCCCGCGCCGAGGCCGACCACGTGGAGCGTGCGATCGCCGCCGACGAAGCCGCCAAACCGCCGGCGGGCGGCGGCTCGTACCTTGACGCGGTCAAGCAGAAGCCGGTCCTCGTCCTCATCGGCGTCTACTTCTTCTGGATCACCGGCTTCTACGGCTTCAACCTGTGGCTGCCGTCGGTCATCAAAGAGCTGACACACGACGGCTCGTCCACCGAGGTCGGACTGCTCACCGCGATCCCGTTCACCGTGGCACTGGCCGTGATGATCGCCAACGCCGCCTGGTCCGACCGCACGGGCAGACGACGACAGGCGGTGGCCGTCCCGCTCGTGGTGGGCATCGCCGCACTGCTGCTGGGACAGGCCGTGGACGGCGCCCTGCCCCGGATGCTGCTGCTGTGTGTGACGGCTGCCGCGGTCTACGCACCGTACGGACCGTTCTGGGCGATCCCCGGCGAGCTGCTGCGCTTCGAGGTGGTGGCCGTCGCCATGGGGCTGATCAACGCCCTCGGAAACCTCGGCGGATTCGCCGGCCCCTACCTGGTCGGCTGGCTGACCGACGCCACCGGATCCAGCGTGACCGGCTTCGCGGTGCTGTCCGCCTTCCTCGCCGTGGCCGTAGCGCTGGTGGCCCTGGGCCTGCGACCGGGCATACGCCCGGTACGGCGTACCTGACAGGCCTCCAGTGCATATATCCCGTCAGTATTTTGACGGTTAATCGGATTTAAAGCGCACAATTGATGTGACTTTCTCCGCCGCCCGTCATCGCCTCGAACGGGCGATGTCCGTAAGGCAATTCCCGGCGGACCGGACCGCGTCAAGGGGCCGTTCGCCTTCACGGTCGAACGGCCCCCGCTGACGGGGGAACGGGCCCTTTCCGTAAGCGTGTTGGGGGTGCGCGCGGCCTGTGGGGGGAGACCCGTTCGGTGTCGGCCCGGCCGGGTGCGTCCTTCGCGCGGACCGGGAAACGATTACTCCGACTCACGCAATTAACGATGAGCCAGGTTTTGGGAGGTTCTGTGAAGGTGATTCCTGAAAAGGTCGATATACCCCTTTGATCCTCCTGAGGAGCACACATGCGCATCCGCGCCGCGATCGCAGCCAGCGCCCTGGCCACCACTATCGTCATGGGCGGTGCGAGCGCCGCCCTGGCTCACGGCAAGGACCGCCACCACCACAACCACCACGGTCACTACGCCTCCTGCTGGCTCTCCGCGGGCGTGCTCGACCACGTCGGCCCCGTCTTCAGCGAGGGTTGCGAGAACGGCGGCTGGGGCGGCGGCAACCGGCGGTAATCCAGAGCGCTGTCCAGCCGGTGCCGGCCGAGAGGACCAGAGGTCCGCTTCGGTCGGCACCGGCTGTATGTCCGGGCTGCTCGCCGACCCGGAGTCTGTGTCAGCCGGCCACAGGCCAGCAGGTCGGACATGACCGCGAGGGCGGGACGCGGCTGCTCCCGGGCCCCTCAGCAGCGGTCGGCCGAAGGGCCGTTGCCCCGCCGCCTGCGGACGCTCGCGACCAGCCCCGCGCCGGCCAGCAGGGTCAGCCCGGCCATCGTGCCGAAGCCCATGAACACCAGCGGCTTGGTCCCCGTCGCCGCCTCGGCGGGCTTCGCGGGCGGCCTGCCGGCACGGCCCACCGCCGAGGCCGAGGCCGGCCCGGAGGCGGCGCACACCATGACGAACACCGCGACGAGGAGACCGGAGAGGAGAGGGGAGAGGGCAGCGGAGACGAGAGCGACGGGGCGATACCCACGGCTTTGACGGCTCAGCGGGTTTGGGGCGGGTGGTGCGGCCATGCGATTCTCACTTCTCCGCCTCGACGGGGAGGCTGCTGGATCGAGGTTGCCGGATCCCAGCGTTTCCGGCCTCGGCCGGAAGAGCGTGCCGTAGGAGGCAGAAGAGTGAAGGCGACCGCCCATCCGGGTGGTGGCCGGCCCCGCGGCGCATCCCGGGGCTCCCGCCGTTCGCTCAACGAAGCGCTCTGGACGGGCCCGGCGCCGTGCCCTAGCGTCACAAGGCGGCCGGGCCCCACCGCGCGGGTCCGATTCCACCCAGGGAAGCCGAGGACACGTGGTGACCACTCTCCCGCAGCCGCCCGACATCCTGTCACCGGACTTCGCGGCGGACCCCTATCCCGCGTACCGCATCCTGCGTGAGCACTACCCGCTGTTCCACGACAAGGGGACCGGCAGCTATCTGCTCTCGCGGTACGAGGACGTGGCACGGGCCTTCCGCGAGCCGGTGTTCACCTCCGACAACTACGAATGGCAGCTCGAACCGGCGCACGGTGGCCGCACGCTCCCCCAGATGAGCGGCCGTGAGCACGCCGTGCGCCGCGCCCTGGTGGCCCCCGCCTTCCACGGCCGGGAGCTGCGGGAGAAGTTCCTGCCGGTCATCGAGCGCAACGCGCGGGAGCTGATCGACGCGTTCCGCGACGACGCGGAAGCCGATCTGGTGGGACAGTTCGCCACCCGCTTCCCGATCAACGTGATCGTCGACATGCTCGGCCTGGACCGGGCCGACCACGACCGCTTCCACGGCTGGTACGCATCCGTCGTCGGCTTTTTGTCCAACCTGGCCCAGGACCCCGAGACAGCCGCCGCCGGCCGGCGCGCCGGTGAAGAGCTCGCCGCCTACCTGCGGCCGATCCTGCCCGAACGGCGTGCCGCACCCCGGGACGACCTGCTCTCCGGCCTCTGCACCGCGGAGGTCGAGGGCACCCGGATGAACGATCAGGACATCACCTCGTTCGTCAGCCTGCTGCTGGCCGCCGGCGGCGAAACCACGGACAAGGCCCTCGCCGCCCTGTTCCGTAACCTGCTGGCCCACCCCGACCAGTTCGCCGCCTTACGCGCAGACCGGTCGCTCATTCCCGCGGCCTTCGCCGAGACCCTGCGCTACACCCCACCGGTCCAGATGATCATGCGTCAGCCCGCTGCCGAGGTCACCCTCAGCGGTGGCACGGTCCCCGCGGGCGCCACGGTCACCTGTCTCATCGGCTCCGCGAACCGCGATGAGCGCCACTACGCACGGCCCGACGCCTTCGACATCTTCCGCACCGATCTGACCACCGCCACGGCCTTCAGCGCCGCCGCCGATCATGTGGCCTTCGCCCTGGGCCGGCACTTCTGCGTAGGCGCGCTCCTGGCCAGGGCCGAGATCGAGGCCGGCGTCAACCAGTTGCTCGACGCATTCCCCGCCATGGGCTTCGCGGAGGACATCGCGCCCGCCGACGAGGGAGTGTTCACCCGGGGGCCGGCCCGGCTGCGGGTGCGGCTCAGGCCGGGTGAGGGCGCGACAGGGGCTGCCGGAGCTGCCGGTACTGCCTGAGACTGCCGGGCAGTTCAGTTGGCGGCTGGCGGCGGCCGGCGCAGTACGTAGAGGCCGACGGTGACGGCGAGCGCGATGTCGCAGGCGGAGAAGGTCAGGCCCGCGCCGCGCAGGCCGAGCGCCAGCGTGAGCGCTCCGACGCCGACGACCGGCAGGGAGATGCCGAGGTAGGCAACGAGGAAGAAGGCCGAGATGGTGCCGCCCCGGTGCTCGGGCGGTGCTGCGCGGCCCACGGCGGTCAGACCGGCGCGGAACGCCAGGCCCTGGCCCATACCGCCGCACACCGCACCGATGACCAGTAGCGGGAGGGAGGTCACGGCCAGCGAGGTGGCGACGAGTACGAGCCCCACCACCAGCACCAGGCAGCCGCCCGGCAGGGCCCTGCGCACACCGATCCGTTCCGTGAGGGACTGCCCGGCCGTCGACCCCAGGAACACCGTGAAGACGATGAGCCCGGCAACGGCCAGATTGCGGACGCCCAGGGTCTGGCTGACGAAGCTCGGTGCGACCGCGGTGAAGAGCCCCAGGAGGGAGAATCCGGCGAAGGCGGCGACGGCCGAGGGGGTGAAGACGCCCCGCACTTCGGGCGGCAGCCGCAGGCCCTTAGGCCGCAGTTTCCGTGGGCGGTGCGGATGCCCGACGGTCTCCGGCAGCAGCCAGGTCGCCGCGGCCGCCACCGCCACCAGCATCAGGTGCGCCAGGAACGGCAGGGTCAACGGCCACGGTGCGTACTGGGCCAGCAGGCCCGACAGCAACGGGCCGCAGCCGAGACCGCCCATGTTCGCGGCCGTGGCGGCGAACCCCGCCCGCGCTTCCTGGCCCGGCTTCGCGAGTTCCAGCACACACGCCGTGGCCGCGCCGCTGAACAGCCCCGCGGCAAACCCGGACAGCACCCGCCCCAGCAGCAGCATCGGCAGCCCGCCCTCGAAGATGAAGCACAGGGCGCTCGCCGCCGACAGCCCCAGGGCGCAGAACAACACCGGGCGCCGGCCCACCTCGTCGGAGAGATGGCCCGCGAGGAGGAGCACCGTGATCACACCGAGGGCGTACACGGCGAAGACCACGGTCACCATCAGCTCGGAGAATCCCAGCCGCTCGCGATAGAGCCCGTACAACGGGGTGGGAAGTGTCGTCCCGGCCATGCCGATCGCGAACACGCCCGCCGCCACCGGATAGCCGGGCCGCCGGAGGCCGCCCGTGCGATCGCTGATCATGGTCTCCAACGTAGGCTGCCGCCCGCCGTGGCGTCGAGAACCGCGGCAAGACCCGTGGGCCGGGCCGTGGACGGGACACAGTGTGGTGGGGGCGGGGCGGGGGGGGCCCCCCCCGGGGGGGGGGGGGGGGGGGGGGGGGGGGGGGGGGGGGGGGGGGGGGTGTGGGTGGGGGTGCCCTTTAGGGTGGCGG